>NZ_JBARTQ010000619.1:0-9474 GCF_049645325.1 Pseudomonas sp.
GTTCATTAGCCAACGTACACGGGAAGGTTTACAGGCTCTTAAGGCTAGGGCTGCACAGGGTGACGTAGAGAGTGTAACCAAGCTCAACAACCAAGTAGAGGCAAGACGCAAGACAGCTTTACAGAACACAATTGCAGTAGCTACACAGGCAGTTGTAGACAAAGCCGACAAGGTTAGTCAGGGGTACGCTGATGCTATCAAGTCTGCCATGTTCGATGGTGTGTCTACGCTGTCTGCATTGGCTGAGCGTTTCAACTTGCTACAGCTTCCTACTAGCCGTGGTGTTGTAGGTAAATGGCAGGCGGTACAAGTGGCCCGTCTGTGTCAGCGTCTTGGAATCACATTCCCTTGACAGAGTAGTGTTTGTGTGGTTGTGTCTCTTGACTCGGCCACAGATATTTTAGAATTACGAAACTTCAGCTATCGCCTCTGCGGGGTCTGTTAAACAGCTCGCCTAGAAATCCAAATCTGAAACGTCCACAGATATTTTTCCATCTGACACAAAAAAGCCCCACGAATGCAGGGCTATTTTTTTGGCGGGGGATTGGGTTTTCTGGTTGTTTCTTAGGACTGGTTAAAATTTGTACAACTGTTCTCTTACAAGCCTTTGCCTTTGGTGGCTGCTGGGCAAGGGAATTTAGCTCTCAGTGCAGCAATAGCAGCGTCTACGCCGTCTTCACGTTTGAGGCTTGGATTGTCTTCAATGAATTTACGTACTACTGGAATAACGTCTTTGGTAGCAAATGTCTCAGGGAAGCAAGTCTGTCTGTCGTATGGAATCCAAGCTCTGATTTTGACAAGTGTATGAGCCGCACCGTTTACAGTGTTAACACAGTTGCCGATTGCGTAGCCGTCTTCACCGTCTACAAAAGGTGTACGCCCATTGCTCAAGCCGTCAAGGTAGCGTTCTGTTGTCAGGCAGTCTTGAGCCAGTTCTATGCCTTGTCCCCTGTGGATAACTCCATAATCTGCTGAAGCTACAGTAGGTAGGATAAGGGCCATTGTCAGGGCCATTGCTTTGATAATCTTTTTCATGCGGGTAAGTCTCCATAATAGGTATTAGATAGGTAGCACCACTTCTACAAAGGTGTGTATGCCACCGGCTAGCCAAGTAATCTCTGCTGGAGAAATTAGGGCTTGGATTCGCCAGAGCTTTAATGTGGGGTTGTCATTGACCAGTTCACGTACTTTCCAAACTCGCGATTCTTTCACAATGAAATCACCGGGTTTCAGGGCTGTTACTGCCTTACGGGTAATGTTCGCCACAACGCTATCTCTGTGTCTGTGGTCTTACACACGCCGCCTATAGCGGCGTGGTGGCGTTGAAGATCGCCGAGTAGCCGGCGGGCAGTACCTGGGCGGCCACCGAGTACATGGTCGCGGGAATTCCGGAGTTGATCACGCCCAACAGCAGCACGGTCTTGAACTTGCCCTGGAAGTCCCAGTTCACGCGCATCAACGTGAGGATCACCAGCAAGCCGGCGGCGGCGATCGACACGCGAAAAAATGCGGTCGGCACCGTGCCGATTTCCGGCGCGATGATGCGCATGAACAGGAAGCTCGCGCCCCAGATGGCGGCGAGCCCCAGCAGGTACAAGGTGTCGACAGGTCTCACGGAACACTCCTACATCAATAAGGCGGCGAGTGTTGCCCAGCGGTCTGCGCGACACAATTGCTAATTACACAACAAACCGCGTCACCAAACCGTTGAGGTCCACCGCCAAGCGCGACAGTTCCTGGCTCGCGGCCGAGGTCTGGGTGGCGCCGGCGGCGGTTTGCGTGGACAGGTCGCGGATGTTCACCAGGCTGCGGTCGACTTCACGCGCCACCAGTGCCTGTTGCTCGGCGGCACTGGCGATCACCAGGTTGCGCTGGCTGATCTGCGAGATGGCGGCGGTGATTTTTTCCAGGGCGCTGCCGGCGCTGTTGGCGCGTTGCAGGGTCTGGCCGGCGTGCTCGGCGCTGCTGTTGAGGGCGCTGACGGTGTCTTGGGTGCCTTGCTGGATGCCGGTGATCATCTGTTCGATTTCTTCGGTGGAGTCCTGGGTGCGTTGCGCGAGTGAGCGCACCTCATCGGCAACCACCGCAAAACCCCGCCCGGCCTCGCCTGCGCGGGCGGCTTCGATCGCAGCGTTCAAGGCGAGCAGGTTGGTTTGCCCGGCAATGCCACGGATCACTTCCAGCACCTTGCTGATGTCCTTGGCCTGCACGGCGAGGCCTTCGGCTTTGTTGGAGGCGCCGAGCACTTCGTCCACCAGGTTCTGGATCGAATTGATGGTTTCGCTGATCTGGTAGTGGCCGTGCTTGCTGTCTTCGTCGGACGCCTTGGACGCTTCGGCGCTCGACACCGCGTTGCCCGCGACTTCGTCCACGGCCGCGCTCATTTCGTTGACGGCGGTCGCGGCTTGTTCAATTTCATCGTTCTGCGCCTGCAGGCCACGGGTGCTCTGTTCCATCACGGAGCTCATCTCTTCGGCGGCGGACGCCAGTTGCTGCGCCGACTCGCTGATGCCACGGATGGTGTTTTGCAGTTGCGCTTGCATGGCGGCCAGGGCCGTCAGCAAGTGCGCGGGCTCGTCATGGCCTTGCACTTCAATGGGCTGGCTCAAATCCCCAGCGGCAATGGTGCGTGCCACGTTCAGCGCCTGGGCGAGGGGAGTGGTGATGCTGCGGGTCAGTAGCCAGGCCAGTAATAAAGTGACGATCAGGGCGCTGACAATGATCAGGCCGACAATCCATTGCGCGCTGGCATACATCTGCGCCGCTGAATCCGCCGCCGTTTCCACGCCTTTCTGGTTGAAGCTGATGATGTCTTCAAGGCTTTGATTGAGGACCGTACCCTGCGGGGCGAGGCGGCTGGTGAGCAGGTCGATGGCGTCTTGTTGCTGTTCCTTGTCCACCAGGGCAACCATCTGGCCGACGATGGTGAGGTAGGACGCCACGTTGCCTTTCAGTTTTTTCAGCAGTTCGGCCTCATCGTCGCCGCTGGTCAAGGCTTCGTGATGGGTCAGCAGGGTCTGCAACTCGGTGCTTTGGCGGGTGATCATGGTCTTGCTGTTGTCACGAATCCGCGACTCGTCGGTGGTCGCGACGCGCAGGGCCTCCAGGCGAATGCTGGCGATAAAGGCCGCTGCGTCGTGGATATTCTCGATGCTCGGCATCCACGACTCTTCGATCACCAGGGCACTTTCGCGCAGCTTGGCCATCTGGCCCAGGCCGAACATGCCGACAATCACCAGCATGCTGGCCAGCACCCCAAAACTCAGGCTGGCGCGCAGACCGATCCTTATATTCCTCAATGACATCTCAATGCTCCTTAGGCGGTTATAACCTGTTCCCGGATCGGTCTTCTGACCTTGTTAGGGTGGGAAAGGGCGCGCTATATATCAAAGTGCCATTAAGGTGGTAATCGGGGTTTCCCTTACGCTGTATCAAGTTGGTTACAAAAGTTGTGAATTCACAGGTTTGCGGGTTTTCTCGGAGAATGCGGCGAGCCACGGCGTTACAGGCCTACAGGCGTGGCGGCGCGACTTTTTGGTGCGTTTTTTGACCGAGCGGTCGAATTGTGAAATCTGAAACAATTTGCGCAAGTCGAACAACGGGTGGCTGCCGGGCCTGCAAAATCCTCCTTCTCCTGTCTCTGTTCACTGGCTAAGCTCAGGCATCCAGATGCCCCTTCGAGGTTTCCCGCATGCCGCAGTCCGCCCTCGCTATCGCCCGGATGATCCTTGAGGGCTTCGACGATTACCGTGAGCACTTCCGGCAGATCACCGACAGTGCCCGCGAGCGTTTCGAGAAGGCGCAGTGGCAACAAGGGCAACTCGCCTCGGCGGCGCGCATCAATTTGTATGAAGAGAAAGTCGGTGAGGTCACGGCACGCTTGCGCGCCAGCTTCGATGCGGCGACGTTGCTCGACGTCGACGCGTGGCCGGTGGTCAAGAGCGCCTACATCGGCCTGATCGACCTGCGCTTTGACGATGAACTGTCCGAGACCTGGTACAACTCGATCTTCTGCGGCCTGTTCAGCCATGACCTGATCAGCGACGGCTGCATGTTCATCCACACCACGCGGCCAAGCCTGCGCCGGGCACGGGCGGCGCAAACCCGTCTCTACGCGCCAGCGGGCAAGATTGCCGAAATGCTGACGCAGATCTTCACCGACTACCGCTTCAGCGAACCCTACGCCGATTTGCCGGCCGACCTGCGCCGCCTGGAAGCGCAACTGCGCGAGAACCTGCCGGACTGGGTGTGCAAAGACCCGCAGCTCAACGTCGAGTTGTTTTCCTCGGTGCTCTACCGCAATAAAGGCGCGTACCTGGTAGGGCGCATCTACACCCACGACGAGCAATGGCCGCTGGTGATTCCGCTGCTGCACCGCGAAGGGCGAGGCATCCAGATCGATGCGCTGATCACCGACGAAGCGGATGTGTCGATCATTTTTTCGTTCACCCGTTCCTACTTCATGGTCGACGTGCCGGTGCCGGCGGAATTCATCGGCTTTCTCAAGCGCATCCTGCCGGGCAAGCACATCGCCGAGTTGTACACCTCCATCGGTTTCTACAAGCACGGCAAGTCGGAGTTCTACCGCGCACTGATCAACCACCTGGCCACTACCGATGATCAATTCATCATGGCGCCGGGGGTGCGCGGCATGGTCATGAGCGTGTTTACGCTGCCGGGTTTCAACACCGTGTTCAAGATCATCAAGGACCGCTTTTCGCCCTCGAAAAACGTCAACCGCGCCACGGTAATCGAGAAGTACCGCCTGGTTAAAAGCGTCGACCGCGTCGGGCGCATGGCCGACACCCAGGAGTTTGCCGACTTCCGTTTTCCTCTCAGCAAGTTCGAGCCCCAGTGCCTGGCCGAACTGCTGGACGTGGCGGCCGGCACCGTGGAAGTGGAGGGCGATACGGTGCTCATTCGCCACTGCTGGACCGAACGGCGCATGACCCCGCTCAACCTTTACCTGGAGAACGCCAACGACGCGCAGGTACGCGAGGCCCTGGAAGACTATGGCCTGGCGATCAAGCAACTGGCGGCGGCGAATATCTTCCCCGGCGACATGCTGTTGAAGAATTTCGGCGTCACCCGCCACGGCCGCGTGGTGTTCTATGACTACGATGAAATCTGCTTTCTGACCGAGGCCAACTTTCGCCACATCCCCGCGCCGCGCACGCCCGAGGATGAAATGGCCTGCGAACCCTGGTACTCCATCGGCCCGCTGGATGTGTTCCCGGAAGAGTTCCCGCCGTTCCTGTTTGCCGACGCCGGCCAGCGCAAGCTGTTCGACGAACTGCATGGCGAGTTGTACAACGCCGACTACTGGAAAGGCCTGCAGGAGGCGATTCGCGCGGGCAAGGTGATCGACGTGTTCCCGTACCGGCGCAAAGACCGCGATAGCGAATGAGGGGCGCGCGGGCCGTCGGTTTTCTGCGACAATCCGCCCCCTGCATAAATAGACGACCAAAACGCACCTGATGACTGACCAAGCGCCCGCTATCGACCAACTGCTGAAAAACCTCGATCACGCCATGCTCGCCGACCGCCAACGCTTGCGGCGGCAGTTGCTTGAGCTGCGCAAAAAGCCCGACGAGGAGAAGCTGGCGCAGTGGGTCACGCGCATGCAGGCGTCCTGCGCCCAAGTCACCGCGCGGCGTGCCAGCCTGCCGGTGATTCGCTACGACGACAGCCTGCCGATCGCGGCCAAGCGCGACGAGATCAAAGACGCGCTGCTCAAGCATCAGGTGCTGATCATTGCCGGCGAAACCGGCTCGGGTAAAACCACCCAGTTGCCGAAGATCTGCCTGGAAATCGGCCGTGGCCAATACGGCTTGATCGGCCACACCCAGCCACGCCGGATTGCCGCGCGCAGTGTCGCCAGCCGGGTCGCTGAAGAACTCGCCACACCGCTGGGCGCGTTGGTCGGCTATCAGGTGCGTTTCGAGGACCAGAGTGATTCCAACACCCTGATCAAGCTGATGACCGACGGCATCCTGCTGGCCGAAACCCAGAACGACCGCTACCTCGAACGCTATGACACGATCATTGTCGACGAAGCCCACGAACGCAGCCTGAACATCGACTTCCTGCTGGGTTACCTGAAAACCCTGCTGCCGCGTCGCCCGGACCTGAAAGTCATCATCACCTCGGCGACCATCGACCTGGAGCGCTTTTCCAAGCACTTTGGCGATGCGCCGATTGTCGAGGTTTCGGGCCGCACGTTCCCGGTGGACACCTGGTATCGCCCGCTGACGCTGGAGCAGGACGAGGAGGGCAACCGCGTCGAGGACGACTTGACCGTCGACCAGGCGATCCTCGCTACCCTGGATGAAATCGCCGCCTATGAGCGCAGCGAAGGGCGCAGCCCGGGCGACGTGCTGGTGTTCCTGCCGGGCGAGCGCGAGATTCGCGACGCTGCCGAAATGCTGCGCAAGGCCCAGCTCAAACACACCGAAATTCTGCCGCTGTACGCGCGCCTGTCACCGGCCGAGCAACAGCGGATTTTCCAGTCGCACCCGGGCCGTCGCGTGGTGCTGGCGACCAACGTCGCCGAAACCTCGCTGACCGTGCCGGGCATTCGCTACGTGATCGACAGCGGCACCGCGCGCATCAGCCGCTACAGCTACCGCGCCAAGGTTCAGCGCCTGCCGATCGAGGCGATTTCCCAGGCCAGCGCCAACCAGCGCAAAGGCCGTTGCGGCCGGGTCGAGCCGGGCATCTGCATTCGGCTGTTCAGCGAAGAAGACTTTATCGGGCGCCCGGAATTTACTGACCCGGAGATCCTGCGCACCAACCTGGCTGCCGTGATCCTGCAGATGCTGCACCTGCGCCTGGGCGAAATCACCGATTTCCCGTTTATAGAACCGCCGGATGGCAAGGCCATCAGCGACGGTTTCAACCTGCTGCAAGAGCTCTCGGCGGTCGACCGCAACAGCCAGCTCACGCCGCTGGGTCGCCAGCTGGCACGCTTGCCGGTGGACCCGCGCATGGGCCGCATGCTGCTGGAGGCCGCCAAGTTGGGCAGTTTGCAGGAAGTCTTGATCGTGGCCAGCGCCATGTCGATCCAGGACCCGCGCGAGCGCCCGCCCGAGCGTCAGCAAGCCGCCGACCAGGCGCACGCGCAATGGAAAGACGTGGATTCGGATTTTGCCGGCCTGGTGAATTTGTGGCGTGGTTTTGAAGAACAGCGCCAGGCATTGACCGCCAGCCCGTTGCGCAACTGGTGCCGCAAGAACTTCCTGAATTACCTGCGCTTGCGTGAATGGCGTGATTCCCATCGCCAACTCAGCCTGATCTGCCGCGACATGCAGTTGACGATCAATAAAGAGCCGGCGGACTTTGCCAAGCTGCACAAAGCGGTGCTGTCCGGCCTGCTCAGCCAGATCGGCCAGAAGACCGAAGACGGCGATTACCTCGGCGCGCGCCAGCGGCGCTTCTGGATTCACCCGTCGTCGGGCATCGGCAAGAAGCGCCCGCAATGGCTGATGACCGCCGAGCTGGTGGAAACCACCAAGCTGTATGCGCGCATGGTGGCGAAGATCGACGCCGACTGGATCGAGCCGCTGGCCGGGCACCTGATCAAGAAAAACCACTTCGAACCGCATTGGGAGAAGAAGCGCGGCCAGGTCGTGGCCTTTGAACAGATCACCTTGTTCGGGCTGATTGTGGTCGGCCGCCGCCCAGTGGATTACGGCCCGATTGACCCGGTGGTGTCGCGCGAGTTGTTTATCCGCGAAGGCCTGGTGCGTGGCGAGATTCAGTCGCGGGCCAAGTGCCTGACGGCCAACCAGCAATTGCTCGAACAGCTCGACGAACTGGAGGCCAAGGCGCGCCGCCGCGACATCCTGGCGGATGAAGAAACCCTGTACGCCTTCTACGACGCGCGCTTGCCGGCGGAGATTCATCAGACCGCCACGTTCGACAGCTGGTATAAGGTCAACAGCCAGAAAGACCCGCAACTGTTGATCATGCGCGAAGAAGACGTGCTGGCTCGCGAGGCCAGCGAAGTCACGGCCTTGCATTACCCCGACACGCTGCACCTGGGCGACTTGGAGCTGGCCCTGAGTTACCACTTTGAGCCTAACCACCCGCGCGACGGCGTGACCCTGCGCGTGCCGGCGCCGCTGTTACCGGCCTTGCCGCCGGAGCGCCTGGAGTGGCTGGTGCCGGGTGTGATCGAAGCCAAATGCATCGCACTGGTGCGCAATTTGCCGAAGGCGCTGCGCAAGAACTTCGTGCCGGTGCCGGACTTCGTCAAGGCTGCGCTGCAACGCATCGAATTTGGCCAGGGCTCGCTGCCCCAGGCGCTGGGTCGCGAATTGCTGCGCATGACCGGCGCACGCGTCAGCGACGAAGCCTGGGCCGAGTCGGCGCAGCAGGTTGAAAACCACCTGAAAATGAACCTGGAAGTGGTCGACGGCCAAGGCAAGTTCCTCGGCGAGGGCCGCGACCTGGCCGAGCTGACTGCGCGTTTTGCCGAGGCCAGCCAAGCGGCATTGGCCGTGCCGAAAACTGCGAAAAGCCAGCAGCCGGTGGAAGCCAAGGTGTTTGCGGCGGTGGCCGAGAAGACCCAGCAAAAGATCGCCGGGCTGTCGATGACGGTGTATCCGGCGCTGGTGGAAGAAAACGGCACGGTCAAGGAGGGGCGTTTCTCGACCGCCGCCGAGGCCGAGTTCCAGCATCGTCGCGCCCTGCAACGCTTGCTGATGCAGCAATTGGCCGAACCGGCGAAATTCCTGCGTGGCAAATTGCCCGGGCTGACCGAGTTGGGCCTGATGTACCGGGAGCTGGGGCGTATCGACGCGCTGGTGGAAGACATTCTGCTGGCAAGCCTCGACACCTGCGTGCTGGAAGGCGAAGCCAGCCTGCCGCGCGACGGTGCCGGGCTGGCGGCATTGGCCGAGCGCAAGCGTGGCAGCTGGACCGAGCACGCCGAGCGCCTGGCGCGCCTGACCCTGGAAGTGTTGAAGCTGTGGCATGGCCTGCAAAAGCGCTTCAAAGGCAAGATCGACCTGGCCCAGGCCGTGGCCTTGAACGACATCAAGCAGCAACTGAGCAACCTGGTTTATCCCGGTTTTGTGCGGGAAACCCCGGCCCAGTGGTTCAAGGAACTGCCGCGTTTCCTCAAGGCCATCGAGCTGAGGCTGGAGAAACTGCCGAGCCAGGTGCAAAAAGATCGCGTGTGGAGCGCCGAGTTGAGCGGCCTGTGGGCGCAGTACCAGAATCGCCTGAAAAAACATACCCAGGAAGGCAAACGCGACCCTCAGCTGGAGCTTTACCGTTGGTGGCTTGAGGAATACCGGGTGTCGTTGTTTGCCCAACAGTTGGGGACCAAGGTACCGATTTCCGACAAGCGCCTGAGCAAGCAGTGGAGCCTGGTGGAGGCCTGAAGCCTTTTTCGGTCTCCCAGGGTGAAGCGGGTCTAATGTGGGAGCGGGCTTGCTCGCGAAGGCGGTGTATCAGTCGTGGATGCAG
>NZ_JBARTQ010000620.1:0-16148 GCF_049645325.1 Pseudomonas sp.
TTGGGGCCGCTACGCAGCCCGGCGCGGGGCAAGCCCGCTCACCACAAGAGCCCGAGTCTTCACAAAAGATGCGCGCCCGTCTAGAGATGAAACCTGCCCCCACCCTGCCCCAGCGCCGTTGCCAGCGCATCAAACCCCTCGCGTAACAACTGATCATCCCCGGACGTGTTGCAGATACTCGCCCGAATAAACTGCGGCACCGCCGTCTGCCCCACGGCAAACGCTTCAGCCGTGGCGATCAGGTAATTATTCTGCTTGAGCTCCGCCTCGATTTCCGACGCGCGCCACGGCTCCGGCACTTCGATCCAGAAATGCGGGCTGTTGAGATGCGTGCGGTATTCCAGGCCCGCCAACAGGTCACTCACCAAGGCTTTGCGCCGGCTGATCTCGTGGATCTGCTGGTGCAGCAAGTATTCCGCCGTGCCGTTTTCGATCCATTGCGTCGCCAGTTCCAGCGTGACGGGCGTAGCCATCCAGCAGGTCGAGCGCAATGCCGCTGAAATACGGCTGACCAGCGCGGGCGGCGCATGCACATACCCCACTCGCAACCCGGCAGACACCGCCTTGCTCAAGCTGCTGATCAAAATCGTACGTTCGGGGGCGAAAAAGCTCAGAGGCGGCGGCCGATCTTCGACCAGCACACCGTGGGCCTCGTCCTCAAGAATCAGCAGATTGTGTTCGCGACACACTTTGGCCAGGGCTTCCCGGCGCGGCACCGATAAAACTGCAGTGGTCGGGTTCTGGATCGTCGGCGTGCAATACAACGCCGAAACCCGGTGATTTCGACAGACTTCATCCAGCGCGCCCGGCAGCACGCCTTCTTCATCCATCTCCAGGCCGATCAACCGCACGCCGAGCATGCGCGCGGCCGTGATCAAGCCCGGGTAAGTCAGTTGCTCGGTGACCACTGTGTCGCCCGCCCGCAGCAGCGCCATCATTGCGCAGAGCAGGCCATGCTGGCCGCCATTGACGCAGATGACCTGCTCGGGAATTGGGTGAAAATCGCGCTGTACCAGCCATTGCGCACCGGCTTCACGGTAGCGCGGCAAGCCGGCATCCGGGGTGTAGGCGCTGATGTCCTGGAGGAACTTGGCGTTGGTCGACAGGGTTTGGAAGCTCTGGGCGAGAAACACCGTCTCCTGCCCAGGAATATGCATGTTGCGGCTCATGTCGAAGTATTGGCGCGGCTCCTCGCTGAAATTGCGAAAGCCTTCGTCGCGCTGGCGCTCCATCCCACGCTTGCGCACGAATGTTCCGTCACCCACCCGCGCCACTACCAACCCCAGGCGTTCCAGCTCGCCGTAGGCTCGGCTGATGGTGCCGATGGTCACACCCAGATTGTCGGAAAGCACCCGATGGGGCGGCAGTTTTCTTCCGGGTTCAATCAAGCCTTCAAGGATGCCCCGTTCCATGACATCGGACAGGCGCTTGTACTTCACGCCCTGCCCGTTGGACAACCCCTCACGCATAATTGACACCATGTCAATATTTGTTTTGACAGCCATCTTTCGCCCTAATAGTGTGCTTTTACGGGTTCAATCACCGGATGAAACAACTTAATACACAGTCAATATAGAGTTCAATTCCGGCTCAGGGAAGTAATAAACGATGCCAATGTCCGCCGTTCTCGAAAACACAACAAAAACAAAAACTCAGAAGCAGTGGTTGGCCGGGCTGGTCACCAGCCTGATGTTTCTTATCGTGTGCCTGAGTTGGGGCACGACCTGGCTGGGGATCAAGATTGCCGTCGAGAGCGTGCCGCCGCTGACGTCAGCAGGCTTGCGCTTCCTGATCGCCTTCCCGCTGTTCCTGTGTTTTGCCTTGGTGCGACGCGAGCCGATACTGTTTCCGCGAGAAAGCCGCTGGTTCTTCGTCTTCGTGACTCTTTCCTACTTCAGCGTTCCTTATTACCTGCTCAACTACGGCGAGATGCATGTCTCGTCCGGTCTCACCGCGCTGCTGTTCAGCTGCATGCCGGTGTTCATCCTGATCTTCTCGGCGCTGTTCCTGCGCGAACGCATCTACTTTTCCCAGGTCGTCGGTATCGGCATCGGTTTTGGCAGCCTCTACATGATCATCAAGAGCCAGGGCCTGCACCTGGACCACGCCGAGTTCTTCGGCGTGCTGGCGATCCTGACCGCCGCGATCATGCACGCCCTGTGCTACGTGATTACCAAGCAAAAAGGCAGCGCGATCAGCGTGATCACCTACAACACACTGCCCATCGGCATCGCCGGGCTGATGCTGTTCGTGGCCGGCCTGTGGTTTGAAACACCAACCTTCGAAAACATCACCCTGCGTTCGTGGAGCGCGCTGTTCTACCTGGGGCTGGTGGCGTCGGTGGGCGGGTTTATCGTGTATTTCATGCTGCTCAAGCGCTTGAGCCCGATCATTCTGTCGTTCGTCTTTATCATCTTCCCGGTGTTCGCGGTGATCATCGGCGCCTGGTACGAAGGCGTGGCGATTTCCCGTGACCTGATGCTGTACTCGGCCATCCTGCTGGCCGGTTTTGCGATCACCAAGTTGCCGGTTGAAAAACTCCTGGCCAAGAAAAATTGACCCTCAACAGACGCGAGAGAAACATGGAAGTCCTCCGCCCCACCGCCCTGGAACAGATCTACGCCCACGCCAGCCGCAGCTATCCCGAGGAATGCTGTGGTTTTGTCTTCGCCGACGGCGGTGTGTACCTGGGCAGCAACATCCAGAACGAGCTGCACCGCAAGAACCCCGAGATGTACCCACGCAGCGCGGCCAACGGCTACACCTTTTCAGTGGCCGACACCTTGCTGATGAACAAGGCGTTTCGCACAGACAACCCGGTGGTGGTGATCTACCACTCCCACCCGGATGTCGGCGCCTATTTCAGTGACGAAGACCAGGACAAGGCGCTGTTCATGGGCGAGCCGATCTACCCCGTCAGTTACCTGGTGGTGGACGTTCGCCAGGGCCAGGCCCTGGGTTCAAAGCTGTTTGCCTGGGATGGCAAGCATTTCGCCCTTAACCCTTTCAACGACCTGCACACGGAGTTGTCCATGAACGCTGTCTCTTTCCCCGACATTCTGGTTCGCGTGGCCAAGCTGCCGGAATCGACCCTTGAGGGCACCGGATCGACATTGCGCGAAGTCATTGAAAACCTCTGCAGCAGCCACCCGCAGCTGCGCCCGCACTTGTTTCACGAGAAGAACAACCAGCTCAAGGAACACTTCCTGTTCACCGCCGAAGAAGAACTGATCGGCGCCGATGAACCCCTGCCGGAAAAAGCCAAAATCGAAGTGCTGCTCGCCACCTCCGGCGGCATGGATGTGGACGCCCTGAGTAACGAAGAGGTGCAGCGCTATGTGCGCCACATCACCCTGCCGGGCGTTGGCCGCGAAGGGCAGCTGAACCTGAAAAAAGCCAAGGTGCTGATCATTGGCACCGGTGGCCTGGGCTCCCCCATCAGCCTGTACCTGGCGGCAGCCGGCATTGGCACCCTGGGCCTGGTGGATTTTGATGTGGTGGAAAGCAGCAACCTGCAACGCCAGATCGTCCACGGCAACAGCACGCTGGGCATGCCCAAGGTCGAGTCCGCCAAGCAGCGCCTGCAAGACTTGAACAGCCATATCCAGATCAACGCCCACGATACCGCCCTGAATGCCGACAACGCCCTGGAACTGGTGGGTGCCTACGACCTGGTGATCGACGGCACCGACAATTTCGACACGCGCTATCTGGTCAACGACGCTTGCGTGCAGCTGGGTAAACCCCTGGTGTACGGCGCCATCTACCGCTTCGACGGGCAGATCAGCGTGCTCAACTATAAAGGCGGGCCGTGCTACCGCTGCCTGTTCCCCTCGGCACCGCCGGCCGAACTGGCGCCCAATTGCAGCGCCGGCGGGGTGATCGGTGTGCTGCCGGGCGTGGTCGGGATGATCCAGGCCACTGAAGCCATCAAGCTGTTGATTGGCATTGGTGAACCCTTGTCCGGCCGTTTGATGCGCTTCGACGCGCTGGCGATGAAGTTCAGCGAAATCCGCTTCAAGCGCCGCGCCGACTGCCCGTGCTGTTCGGAACTGCGCCACAGCGAAACCGTGGCAACGAGCGTCTGCGCCGATGCCGTGGCGGCCCAACCGTCCCTCGCCGAAGAGCGCTACATCAAGCCGCGGTTACTCAAGCAGGTGATCGAAGATCACCGCAGCGCCGACGTGCTGCTGGACGTGCGCGACGCGAGTGAACTGGAGGTGTGCAAATTGCCGGGCGTGGTGCATATCCCGCTGGCCGAGCTGGATGCGCAACTCGACAGCCTCAGCCGCGACAACACCCATTACTTGATCTGCTACGCCGGCACCCGCGCCGAGCAAGCCGCCAGCACCTTGCTGGCCGCCGGTTTCGCCAATACCAAGGTCCTGCAGGGCGGGATGAAACATTGGGTGCGCGACGTCGAACCCGACATGCCTTTGTACTGATTCGGGGACTGACTGATGTTGCATAACTCCATTCTCGACGTGATCGGCCATACGCCGATCGTACGTCTGGCGCAGTTCTCCGAAGACCTCGGCATCGAGGTCTACGCCAAGCTTGAGTCCCTCAACCCGGGCGGCAGCCACAAAGCGCGCATCGCCCTGGGCATGATCCTCGACGCCGAGCGCCGGGGCGTGCTGATCCGTGATTCCGGGCAAACCATCATTGAGCCCAGCGGCGGCAACACTGGCATCGGCTTGGTGATGGCCGGCAACGTGCTCGGCTACAAAGTCGTGCTGGTGATCCCCGACAACTACAGCCCCGAGAAACAGAAACTGCTGCGCCTGTACGGCGCCAAGGTGGTGCTCTCGGACAGCCGTCTGGGCAATAACTCTCACGGCGAAAAGTGCATGGAACTGCAGTTGGAACACCCCAACTACGTGATGCTCAACCAGCAACGCAACGGCGCCAACCCACAGACCCACCGCGACACCACGGCACCGGAAATCCTGCGCGCCTTTGGCGAGCAGCGCGTGGACTATTTCGTCAGCGGCATTGGCACCGGCGGGCATATCACCGGCATCGGTGAAACCCTCAAGGCCGCCTGGCCGGCCCTGCGCGTGATGGGCGTGGAGCCGGAGGAATGCGATCTGCTCAAAAATCAGCATGCGCCGCACCATATCCAGGGCCTGTCGATTGGCTTGATCCCGAGCATTCTCAATGTGGACGTGCTGGACGGCATGCTCAAGGTGTCGCGCCAGGCGTGCATCGACATGATGAAACGCATCATGCGCACCGACGCCATCAGCCTGGGTTTGTCCTCAGCCGCCAACATGGTCGCCATCGCCCAACTCGCCCCCGAACTGCCGCCCGAAACGGTGGTGTTGACCATGGTCTACGACAATGCTGACAGCTACCTGCCCAATTTCGAATAACCGCTTGTCCAACCAACCAGATTGCGGGGGTGCCTCCATGGGGGGCTTTATCGACATGCAACAGTTGCACGATGAGTTGCTCACCCACCTCATCAAGACCCTGACGCCTGCGCAAATGAAGCAGCTGGAACCGCACCTGGCCCCCCTGATCCAGAACGCCGCCCAGGCCGTGGCTGAGGATTTGATCGCCTATGCCTATCGCGACCCGGCGTCGCGCGGGCGCGGCGAGCTGATACTGGAGTCTTACGCCTCGTTCAAGGCGGTGCTGTTCTATCGCCTTGCGCACCTGGTGTGGAATTTCCCCGACCAGACCAACGGCGCGTTTTCGCGCATTGCGCTCAAGCTCAGCAATCAGGGCAAGATCCTCTCCGGCGCCGAGATTCACCCGGCGGCGCGCATCGGTCGGCGCTTTGTACTTGACCACGGTTACGGCACGGTGATCGGCGAAACCTGCGAGATCGGCAACGATTGCTACATCCTCTGCGGCGTCACCCTCGGCGCCCGGGGCATCGCCAACAACCCGGACGGCAAGCGCCACCCGCGCCTGGGAAACAATGTCGAAGTCGGCTCCGGCGCGCGCGTGCTGGGTTACGTGCTGATCGGCGACAACGTGTTTATCAGCCCTTCCTGCGTCATTACCCAGGACGTGCCGGCGGGCACCAAGGTCAAGGTGGTCAACCAGATCCAACTGCAGAAAAACGCCGAATCCGACCACAGCAACTACCTCGGCGCCTTTGCCCTGGATGAACGCCTGCATGTGGTCGGCGAGGTCAATGCCAGCCACAAGGTCACCGTGCTCGACGCCGACTTTCATCCGTTGCTGGGGCTGATGCTGGAGCCCACGGTGAAAGAGCGCCATCACCTGCAATTTCGGCTGCGGCGCCTGGATGTCGGCGAGCAACTGCCGCGCCTGCCGCTGAACCTGAAAGTCACCGGCCCGGAATTTGAAATCACCCTGCTCTCCCCCCCTGGCTTGAGCGCAATGGTGCGCCACCTGCTGCAAGCCAGCCCATTGATCGTCGGAGGTTGAAGATGTCTGTGCACACCATGGAAACCCTGGCGCTGTTTGACAGCGCGCCTTACCAGAACGCCTTCAGCGCCCGGGTGATTGCCGTCAGCGAACACGGCATCGCCCTGGAGCACACGCTGTTCTACCCCACCGGCGGCGGGCAGCCGGGCGACACCGGCCATTTCACCCTGGCCGACGGCACGCAGGTCGAGGTCACCGGCACCGTGCGCGACCCGGTGCTGCGGTCAATCATCTGGCACCAGGTTGCACATTGCCCCGAGTCATTGACCGCCGGGGCGCAGGTGGACGCAAGCCTGGACTGGGAGCGGCGCTACCAGCACATGAAGATGCACACCTGCCTGCACCTGCTGTGTTCGATCATCGATGCGCCCGTGACCGGTTGCAGTATCAGCGCCGACAAAGGCCGCCTGGATTTCGACCTGCCGGAAATGACCCTCGACAAAGACAGCATCACCCGTGACCTCAACGCCTTGATCGAACAGGCCCACGCGGTGAAAACCCTGTCGATGCCGGCTTCGGAGTACTCGACCCTGCTGCAGATCACCCGCACCCAGGCGGTCGCGCCACCGGTGATCCAGGGCTCGGTCAGGGTGATTGAAATCAGCGGAATCGACATCCAGCCGTGTGGCGGCACCCATGTGATCAACACCGAGGAAATCGGCCGGGTGTTTTGCGAGAAGATCGAGAAGAAGAGCAAGCACAACCGCCGGGTGATCCTGCGGTTTGAATAACAACCGAGCGGCTGGGGCGACGAGGCCCTAGCCGCATTTCGTACAGCAAACTGACAGCAAATTTATGTGCTTGTAACATTCAGAAACGTACAATCCCGCCAACAGCGACTCTCCCCCCGATCCGCTGCCCCTGCCTCATGGAGTAAGAGCGCCCGCTCCTTCTCGGTGGGTGCTTGTAGAGAAGCTAAGCTCACACCCACTACGCCATTGCGAACCTGAACGCTGCAGGATTGACTGCCTATGAACAGCCGCCTATGAACAAAGTATTTCGTGCCTACTTGCCAGCGTCCACCCTGCGTTTGCTGCCCAACCGCTGGGATTTGGTCGCCTTGCCGCTGGTAATCGGCTTCCTGCTGTTTTTCTCTATCACCGCTCGCGAGACCTGGGCGCCCATCGCCACCTTGCAAAGTGAAGTCATCTCCCTTGACCCGGCCAACCTGCCGGAATACGCGATGCGCACCACCTTGCGCATGCTCGCGGCGATGATTGCGGCGCTCGTGTTCACCTTCTTGTACGGCACGCTGGCCGCCAAAAGCCGGCGCGCCGAAAAACTGCTGGTGCCAGTGCTCGACATCCTGCAATCGGTGCCGGTGCTCGGCTACATCTCCTTCACCGTAACGTTCTTCCTGCTGTTGTTTCCCGGCCGCGTGCTGGGTGCCGAGTTCGCAGCGATCTTTGCGATCTTCACCAGCCAGGCCTGGAACATGACGTTCAGCTTCTACCAGTCGCTGCGCATGCTGCCCCACGACCTGGTGGAAGTGTCGACCAACCTGCGGCTTTCCGGCTGGCAGAAATTCTGGAAGCTCGACGTGCCGTTCGCCATGCCGGGGCTGGTGTGGAACATGATGATGAGCATGTCCGGTGGCTGGTTTTTCGTGGTGGCCTCCGAAGCCATCACCGTCGGCGACAAAACCATCACCCTGCCCGGCGTGGGCTCCTACCTGGCGCTGGCGATCGCCCAGAAAGACCTGCACGCCGTGGGTTATGTGATCCTGGCGATGGTCGCGGTGATCCTGATCTACGATCAGTTCCTGTTCCGCCCGCTGGTGGCCTGGGCCGACAAATTTCGCATGGAAACCACCGCCTCCCAAGGCGCCGCGCCGCAATCCTGGCTGCTTAACCTGATCCAGCGCACGCGCATCGTGCAGCGCATTCTGCGCCCGATCACCCGCGCCATCAGCCGGATCGGCAACAAACGCTTCAGCTTCGCGGGCGGTGCACTCAAGGCACTGCCGATGGAAACGCCGGCCGCCTCGAAGATAATCGACTGGGTGTGGGGCAGCGTGATTGCGCTGATGGCGGCCTATGCGCTGTACCACATCGTGTTGTACGTCGGCACCGAGGTGACGTTCGCCGAGGTCGGCCATGTGTTTGTGCTGGGCCTGATCACGCTGCTGCGTGTGGCCGGGCTGATCCTGATCGCTTCGCTGATCTGGGTACCGTTAGGCGTGATGATCGGCCTGCGCCCGCGCCTGGCGGAGAAAATCCAGCCGCTGGCGCAGTTCCTTGCGGCATTCCCGGCGAACCTGCTGTTCCCGGTGTTTGTGATCGTGATCCTGCACTACCACCTCAACCCCGACATCTGGCTCAGCCCGCTGATCGTGCTGGGCACCCAGTGGTACATCCTGTTCAACGTGATTGCCGGCGCCAGCGCGTTTCCCAATGACTTCAAAGAGGCCGCAGCCAACTTCCGCATTCGCGGCTGGCTGTGGTGGCGCAAGGTGATGCTGCCGGGGATTTTCCCCTACTACGTCACCGGCGCGATTACCGCGTCGGGCGGCGCATGGAACGCCAGCATCGTGTCCGAGTACGTGTCGTGGGGCCAGGACAACGTGGTCGCCCACGGGCTGGGCGCCTACATCGCCCAAACCACCGCCGCCGGCGACTTCCCGAAGATCGCCCTGGGCGTGGTGGTGATGTCGATCTTCGTGGTGGCCTTCAACCGCGCGGTCTGGCGGCCGATGTACGCCATCGCTGAAAACAAACTTCGTTTGAATTGACGGGATTCGCTGTGATGACCACCTCTACTGAACAGACCGTCGACACCCCGGAAATTTACTCGCTGAAAAACGTGAACCGGGTGTTCGGCAAAGGCAAAGACGAACTGCAAGTGCTCAGTGGCGTAGACCTGAGCCTGCACGAAGGCGAGATCGTCGGCATGCTCGGTCGCTCCGGCTCCGGCAAATCCACGCTGCTGCGCATCATCGCCGGGCTGATCCAGCCGTCCTCAGGCGATGTTCGCTATCAGGGCAAGCCCCTCAATGGCCCGGCCGAAGGCGTGGCCATGGTGTTCCAGACCTTCGCCCTGTTCCCGTGGCTGACCGTGCTGGAAAACGTTGAAGCGGGCCTGCAAGCCTTGCAGGTCGAGCGCAAGGAAACCCGTCGGCGCGCCCTGGCGGCCATCGACTTGATCGGCCTGGACGGTTTTGAAAACGCCTACCCGCGCGAACTGTCCGGCGGCATGCGCCAGCGCGTGGGTTTTGCCCGTGGCCTGGTGGTCAACCCGACCTTGTTGCTGATGGACGAGCCGTTCTCCGCCCTCGACGTGCTCACCGCCGAGACCCTGCGCACCGACCTGCTGGACTTGTGGAGCGGCAAACAGCTGCCGATCAAGTCGATCCTGATCGTGACCCACAACATCGAAGAAGCGGTGCTGATGTGCGACCGCATTTTGGTGCTGTCGTCCAACCCCGGCCGTGTGGTGGCCGAGATCAAGGTGCCGTTTGCGCACCCACGCAACCGCCTGGACCCGACCTTCCGGCAGATGGTCGACGACATCTATGCACTGATGACGGACCGACGCAGCGCCGACGCCAGCCGTGGCCTGCCCGAGTTGAAAATGGGCAGCCTGCTGCCGGAAGTCTCCACCAACCTGATGGCCGGCCTGATCGAAACCCTCGCCGCCGAGCCCTACAACGGCCACGCCGGCCTGCCCACCGTGGCCGAACGGCGCTTGCTGGAAGTCGACGACCTGTTCCCGGTGGCAGAGATGCTGGAGCATTTGGGCTTCGCCGAACTCAAGGGCGCGGACATCACCCTCACCGAGGCCGGCAAGCTGTTTGCCGACTACGGCACCCAGGAGCGCAAAACCCTGTTTGCCGAGCACTTGATCCGCCACGTGCCGCTGGCCGCGCGCATTCATCAGGTGCTGCTCGAACGCAGCGGCCACCGGGCGCCACGGGTGCGCTTCGAGCAAGAGCTGGAAGACTCGATGACCGAAGCGTTTGTGGAGAAAACCCTGGAAAGCGTGGTGGCGTGGGGGCGCTATGCGGAGATCTTCTCGTATGACGACCACACCGAGACGTTCAGCCTGGATGATGTTGAAGGCAGTATGTAGGCCGCCAAGACCAACACTGAACAAATGTGGAAGCTGGCTTGTGGAAGCTGGCTTGCCTGGGAGCCAGCTCCCACACCAGCCAGCTCCCACATTGACCGTGTTGTTATTCAGATCACAAACAGGTCAACAAATCGATTCACCGGCGTGGCCTCAAGCCATGCCTGATCCTTGCACAACGCAAAAATCTCCCCGCTGCGCTGCGCGGTAAACCGCGTGGCCAGGTTCGCCTTGAACTTGTCTTCCAGCAACGGAATGCCGTCCACGCGGCGACGGCGATGGCCAATCGGGTATTCCACCGCCACCTGCTCGGTGCTGGAACCGTCCGTGAAAAACACCTGCACCGCATTGGCGATGGAGCGCTTGTCAGCCTCCAGGTATTCGCGGCTGTAGCGTGGGTCTTCGACGATGACCATCTTGTCGCGCAACTCATCAATGATCGGGTGCGCGGCGTGAAACGCATCTTCGTACTGCTCGGCCACCAGGTTGCCGAAGGCCAGAGGCACCGCCGTCATGTATTGCAGGCAGTGATCGCGGTCGGCGGCGTTGGCCAGTGGGCCAACCTTGGAAATAATGCGAATCGCCGACTCGTGGGTGGTGATCACAATGCGCTCGATTTCGTGCAGGCGATTTTTGACCAGGGGATGCAAAGTCACCGCTGCTTCGCAGGCCGTTTGGGCGTGGAACTCGGCCGGGAAGCTGATCTTGAACAGCACGTTTTCCATCACGTAGGTGCCGTAAGGCTGAGACACGCTGAACGCACGCTTGTCCTCGGGCTTGAGCGCCAGGTCCTTGTTGGTGTGGCTGAACAGCACGTCATAGAAGCCCCACTGCGGCGCGCTCAATACGCCGGGAATGCCCATCTCGCCGCGCAGCGCGATGTCTGCCAGGCGCACGCCGCGACTCGACGCATCCCCCGCCGCCCAGGATTTACGCGAACCGGCATTCGGCGCATGCCGGTACGTGCGCAGGGCCTGGCCATCGACAAAGGCGTGGGACAAGGCCGCGAGCAACTGCTCGCGGTTGGCGCCCATCAGCTTGGCGGCGACCGCCGTGGAGGCGACTTTCACCAGCAGCACATGGTCGAGGCCGACGCGGTTGAAGGCGTTTTCCAGGGCAATCACGCCCTGGATTTCGTGGGCCATGATCATCGCTTCCAGCACCGCGCGCACGGTCAGCGGCGCATCGCCATTGGCCACGCGCTTTTGCGAGAGGTGATCCGCCACGGCGAGGATGCCGCCGAGGTTATCCGAAGGGTGGCCCCACTCGGCGGCGAGCCAGGTGTCGTTGTAGTCGAGCCAGCGCACGATGCAGCCGATGTCCCACGCGGCCTTGACCGGGTCAAGGCGGAACGACGTGCCCGGCACGCGCGCGCCGAACGGCACCACAGTGCCCTCCACGATTGGCCCAAGGTGCTTGGTGCACTCGGGAAAACGCAGGGCCAGCAGGCCGCAACCGAGGGTGTCCATCAGGCAGTTTCGGGCGGTGTCCAGGGCGTCCCGTGAGTCGATTCGGTAGTTGAGGACGTAGTCGGCGATGTCCTGCAGGACCTGGTCGTAGTCGGGGCGGTTGTTCTGGTCGACGTTGGCGCTCATGGCAGTACTCCAAAGTGGGTTGGGGTTAGTCCTCGGGCTCACGGTTGAGGGTGTCATGGCAGGTCTGATTGCCTGCCTCGGTAGTGCGAATACAGGTGAACCCCTGTGGGAGCGGGCTTGCTCGCGAAAGCGGTGTATCAGTCACCTTATGTGTAGCTGACACACCGCATTCGCGAGCAAGCCCGCTCCCACATTGGGTCGGTGCAAGCATCTAGAACGCGTCGCCGGGCACGCGTACGAAGCCTTCCATCAGTACCCGCGCGCTGCGGCTCATGATGGCTTTCTTCACCACCCACTCACCGTTCACCTGGCTGGCTTCAGCGCCAACACGCAAGGTGCCGGACGGGTGCCCGAACCTCACGGCATTTCGCTCCACACCACCGGCCGCGAGGTTGACCAGGGTCCCGGAAATCGCCGCCGCCGTGCCAATCGCCACCGCTGCGGTGCCCATCATCGCGTGGTGCAACTTGCCCATGGACAGTGCGCGCACCAGCAAATCCACATCGCCGGCCTTGATTGCCTTGCCGCTGGACGCCACGTAATCCGCAGGCTTGGCCACAAACGCGACCTTCGGCGTGTGCTGGCGCTGGGCGGCTTCGTCCAGGTGCTTGATCAAGCCCATGCGCAACGCGCCGTAGGCCCGCACGGTCTCAAACATCGCCAAGGCTTTCGGGTCGCTGTTGATTGCGCCTTGCAGCTCGGTGCCGGTGTAACCGAGGTCTTCGGCGTTGATGAAAATCGTCGGAATACCGGCGTTGATCAGCGTCGCCTTGAAGGTGCCGACGCCGGGTACTTCGAGGTCGTCGACCAAGTTGCCGGTGGGGAACATCGAGCCACCGCCGCCCTCTTCTTCCGCCGCCGGGTCCATGAACTCCAGCTGCACTTCGGCGGCCGGGAAGGTCACGCCGTCGAGTTCGAAGTCACCGGTTTCCTGCACCGCGCCGTCAGTGATCGGGACGTGGGCGATGATGGTCTTGCCGATATTGGCCTGCCACACCCGCACCACGGCCACGCCGTTGTGCGGCACGCGGGCCGGGTCGACCAGCCCCGCGCTGATGGCGAACGAACCGACTGCCGCCGACAGGTTGCCGCAGTTGCCGCTCCAGTCGACAAACGGCTTGTCGATGGAGACCTGCCCGAACAAGTAGTCCACGTCATGCTCGGCGCGGGTGCTCTTGGCCAGGATCACGGTTTTGCTGGTGCTCGATGTGGCGCCGCCCATGCCGTCGATCTGCTTGTCGTAGGGGTCGGGGCTGCCGATCACCCGCAACAGCAAGGCGTCACGCGCGGCACCCGGGACCTGCGCCGATTCGGGCAGGTCCTTGAGGCTGAAAAACACGCCCTTGCTGGTGCCGCCACGCATATAGGTGGCGGGGATCTTGATTTGCGCTACGTGTGCCATGGTTACCCCTCAGGCAGTCGCCGCCGATTCCAGGAAGTCCTGGGCGAAACGTTGCAACACGCCGCCCGCCTCGTAGATCGACACTTCTTCAGCGGTGTCCAGGCGGCAGGTCACCGGCACTTCGACACGTTCGCCATTTTTGCGGTTGATCACCAACGTCAGCGTGGCACGCGGGGTGCGCTCGCCGATCACGTCATAGGTTTCACTGCCGTCGATCTTCAGGGTGTGGCGGTCAGTGCCCGGCAGAAACTCCAGCGGCAACACGCCCATGCCCACCAGGTTGGTGCGGTGGATGCGCTCGAAACCTTCGGCGGCAATCGCTTCGACACCGGCCAAGCGCACGCCCTTGGCCGCCCAGTCGCGGGACGAGCCCTGGCCGTAGTCGGCGCCGGCAATAATGATCAGCGGCTGCTTGCGTTCCATGTAGGTTTCAATCGCTTCCCACATCCGCGTGACCTGGCCCTCTGGCTCGATACGCGCCAGGGAACCCTGCTTGACCTTGCCGTTTTCCAGCACCATTTCGTTGAACAGTTTCGGGTTGGCAAAGGTCGCGCGCTGCGCGGTCAGGTGGTCGCCGCGGTGAGTCGCGTAGGAGTTGAAGTCGACTTCCGGCAGGCCCATTTTCGCCAGGTACTCGCCGGCGGCGCTGTCGAGCATGATCGCGTTGGACGGCGACAAGTGGTCGGTGGTGATGTTGTCTGGCAGTACCGCCAGCGGGCGCATGCCCTTGAGCGGCCGCGCACCGGCCAGCGCACCTTCCCAATACGGCGGACGGCGGATGTAGGTGCTTTGCGGGCGCCAGTCGTACAGCGGCGTGACTTTGGGGCCGGTGTCTTCGTGGATCGCGAACATCGGGATGTAGACCTTGCGGAACTGCTCCGGCTTGACCGACGCCTTGACCACTGCGTCGATCTCTTCGTCGCTGGGCCAGATGTCTTTCAGGCGAATTTCCTGACCAGTGGCGTCGAGGCCCAGCACGTCTTTTTCGATGTCGAAACGGATGGTGCCGGCGATCGCGTACGCGACCACCAACGGCGGCGACGCGAGGAACGCTTGCTTGGCGTACGGGTGAATCCGCCCGTCAAAGTTGCGGTTGCCCGACAGCACGGCGGTGGCGTACAGGTCGCGGTCGATGATTTCCTGCTGGATCACCGGGTCGAGCGCGCCAGACATGCCGTTGCAGGTGGTGCAGGCGAAAGCCACCACGCCAAAACCCAACTGCTCCAGCTCGCTGGTCAAACCCGCTTCGTCGAGGTACATCGCCACGGTTTTCGAACCGGGTGCCAGGGACGACTTGACCCATGGCTTGCGCACCAACCCGAGTTTGTTTGCGTTACGCGCCAAGAGGCCTGCGGCAATCACGTTGCGCGGGTTGCTGGTGTTGGTACAGCTGGTGATGGCTGCGATGATGACTGCGCCGTCGGGCATTTGCCCCGGCACGTCGTCCCACGCGCCGGAGATACCTTTAGCCGCCAGGTCGCTGGTGGCGACTCGGGCGTGCGGGTTGCTCGGGCCTGCCATGTTGCGCACGACGCTGGACAGGTCGAAGGTCAGGCCGCGCTCGTATTGCGCGCCCTTGAGGTCATCGGCCCACAAGCCGGTGTGGCGAGCGTATTGCTCGACCAGGGTGACTTGTTCGTCTTCGCGGCCGGTGAGCTTCAGGTAGGCGATGGTCTGCTGGTCGATGTAGAACATCGCCGCCGTGGCGCCGTATTCCGGGGCCATGTTGGAGATGGTGGCGCGGTCGCCCAAGGTGAGTGCCGAAGCGCCCTCGCCGAAGAACTCCAGCCACGCGCCGACGACTTTCTGTTGACGTAAAAACTCGGTCAGCGCCAGCACCATGTCGGTGGCGGTAATGCCCGGTTGCAGCTTGCCCGTGAGCTCCACGCCGACGCTTTCCGGCAGGCGCATCCACGATGCGCGGCCGAGCATCACGCTTTCGGCTTCGAGGCCGCCGACGCCGATGGCGATCACGCCCAGCGCGTCCACGTGCGGGGTGTGGCTGTCGGTGCCGACGCAGGTGTCGGGGAACGCCACACCGTCACGCACCTGGATCACCGGGGACATTTTCTCCAGGTTGATCTGGTGCATGATGCCGTTGCCTGGCGGGATCACGTCGACGTTCTTGAAGGCCTTTTTGGTCCACTCGATAAAGTGGAAACGGTCTTCGTTGCGACGGTCTTCGATGGCGCGGTTTTTCTCGAACGCGTCCGGGTCGAAACCACCGGCTTCGACGGCCAGGGAGTGGTCGACGATCAATTGGGTCGGCACCACCGGGTTGACCTGGGCCGGGTCACCGCCTTGCAGGGCGATGGCATCGCGCAGGCCGGCGAGGTCGACCAGCGCGGTCTGGCCGAGGATGTCGTGGCAGACCACGCGCGCCGGGTACCACGGGAAATCGAGGTCGCGCTTGCGTTCGATCAACTGGCTCAGGGACGCATTGAGGGTGGCTGGGTCGCAACGGCGTACGAGGTTTTCCGCGAGCACGCGGGAGGTGTACGGCAAGGTGGCGTAGGCGCCGGGGGTGATTGCCTCGACAGCCGCGCGGGCGTCGAAGAAATCCAGGCGGCTGCCGGGCAGCGGTGTGCGAAATTCAGTGTTCATCGTCAGGACTCGGTCACGGTAGTTACAAAAAGAGAAGACTGCGACGGACCCATGTGGGAGCGGGCTTGCTCGCGAAG
>NZ_JBARTQ010000621.1:0-31512 GCF_049645325.1 Pseudomonas sp.
ATGGCGCGTGGCGGCGGCCCGCGGAGTAATGCCGGAGTGCGGGCACACCGAGCCACAGCGAGGTGCCGAGTGGTGGGGCAAGAGCGCTTTGGTTACTTTCGCGCTTTTCGAAAGTGACCCGCTGTAAGAGCGGAACCCATAGAAGCCATCACCCCAATACCGGATATGTACCCAACGAACCCACACAAACCGCAAAACCCAAGCCATAAAAACGTGTAGATGCCAATCCCGCGACTCGCCAAACGCACCACCCCACACACCGCCATCACGGTCAAGCCCGGCCCCCACAGGACTCGTGACATACCCACAATTTCTGATGAAAGGCGCTTTTATCTACACAGCCAATACCTCCCACCGCTTGCACGATTAAAAAGGTCTGGTAGAATCCGCGGCCTAATTACGTGCGGTATTCGACAATAGTGTCGAGTGGCGGCACGCTAGCCCGAGGAAGTGCCATGAAAGCCGATATCCATCCAGCGTACGAAACCATCGAAGTAACCTGCAGCTGCGGCAACAAGTTCGAAACACGTTCGAACCTGTGCAAGCCACTGGGTACTGACGTATGCAACGAGTGCCACCCGTTCTACACCGGTAAGCAGAAAACTCTGGACACCGGCGGCCGTGTACAGCGCTTCGCAGATCGCTTTGGTGCTTTCGGCAAGAAGCCTGCTGCTACTCCAGCAGAGTAAGGCTCAAAAGCCCTTTGGGTTTTTGCCAGCTGTTGAAAAAGGCGTCCCTTGTGGACGCCTTTTTTGTACCTGCAATTTGGCAATGCATCGCTCAAACCGACTTTTAACAAAAAAAATTGTAGACATTTTTTAAGTCGATTGTGAACAGTTGAGCCCTTGTATCCCGTGGCTCTTGGCCAAAAGTCGTAGCGCAGGGCCCTTGACACCTGTGACTGCCCAGTCTTGTAGGGACTTTGCGACACGCGTATCCTCGGCGGTCCGTCGACCAACAGTAAAAGCGGAATGCCGATATGTCTGATTTGAAAACTGCCGCTCTCGAATATCATGCCCATCCTCGTCCAGGAAAGCTGAGTGTAGAGCTCACCAAAGCCACTGCCACCGCCCGCGACCTGTCGCTGGCCTACAGCCCTGGCGTTGCCGAGCCCGTACGTGAAATCGCCCGCGACCCTGAACTGGCGTACAAGTACACCGGCAAAGGCAACCTGGTTGCAGTGATTTCCGATGGCACCGCGATTCTCGGCCTGGGTAACCTCGGCCCATTGGCTTCCAAGCCAGTCATGGAAGGTAAAGGCGTGCTGTTCAAGCGCTTTGCCGGCATCGACGTCTTCGACATCGAAGTCGATTCCGAGAGCCCGCAAGCTTTCATCGACACCGTAAAGCGCATTTCCATCACCTTCGGTGGCATCAACCTGGAAGACATCAAGGCACCTGAGTGCTTCGAGATCGAAAAGGCCCTGATCGAACAGTGCGACATCCCGGTATTCCACGATGACCAGCACGGCACCGCGATCGTTACCGCGGCCGGCATGATCAACGCCCTGGAAATCGCCGGCAAAACCCTGGCTGATGCACAGATCGTCTGCCTGGGTGCTGGCGCTGCGGCCATCTCCTGCATGAAATTGCTGGTGAGCATGGGTGCCAAGCTGGAAAACATCTTCATGGTCGACAGCAAGGGCGTTGTTCAGTCCGAGCGTACCGACCTGAACCAGTACAAGGCGATGTTTGCCCACGCTACCGACAAGCGCACCCTGGCTGATGCCCTTGACGGTGCAGACGTGTTCGTTGGCCTGTCCGGCCCGAACCTGCTGAGCGCCGAAGGCCTGAAAACCATGGCGGCCAACCCGATCGTGTTCGCCTGCTCCAACCCGGACCCAGAGATCTCGCCGGAACTGGCGCACGCCACCCGCAGCGACGTGATCATGGCCACTGGCCGTTCGGACTACCCGAACCAGGTCAACAACGTGCTGGGCTTCCCGTTCATCTTCCGTGGTGCCCTGGACGTTCGCGCCAAGCGCATCAACGAAGAGATGAAAGTGGCTGCCGCCAACGCCCTGCGTGAACTGGCCAAGCTGCCAGTGCCTCAGGACGTGTGCGACGCCTACGGTGGCGCCAAGCTGGAATTCGGTCGTGAGTACATCATTCCGAAACCAATGGATAAGCGCCTGATCACCCTGATCTCCGATGCCGTGGCCAAAGCCGCCATCGAGACCGGTGTGGCCACCCTGCCGTATCCGAAGCACTACCCGCTGCAAAGCGTGGATGATGTGTTCAACGGCTAAGCCGTTGTAGCGCACCAAACAAAAAGCCCCGGCTCTCGCGAGTCGGGGCTTTTTTTGTGGCTGGTGATTAACGTGAGCCTTGCAGAGATCCAAATGTGGCAGCTCCCACATTGGGAGCTGTATCAGGCTCGGGATCTCATCAGAACAAATCGATCGGCGCCGCCTCATCTGCCGGCAGCGGGCTGCCCGGTGCAACGCCATTGCCCAGCTCGTTGACCGACGGCGGTGTGTCTTCGCTCTTGAACAGCTCGAAGTACGCATTCGGCGTGCTTGGCGACGCCGCACGGCCACTCACTGGATCGATCCGCAGGCTCAGGATGCCTTCCGGCTCAGGCTGGGTGTGCAGCGGCTTGTCCTTCAGGGCCGCGCCCATGTAGCTCATCCAGATCGGCAGTGCGACGGTGCCACCAAACTCGCGACGGCCAAGGCTCTCCGGCTGGTCGTAACCGGTCCACACCGTGGTCACGTAGTCGGCGTTGTAGCCCGAGAACCAGGCGTCCTTGGAGTCGTTGGTGGTACCGGTCTTGCCCGCGATGTCTGCACGGCCCAGGGCCAGTGCACGGCGGCCGGTGCCTTTCTTGATCACGTCTTCGAGGATGCTGTTGAGGATGTAGGTGGTGCGGCCATCCACGACACGCTCAGCGACGGCTGGCGCTTGTGGTTCGGTGGGCGCTGCAGCGTTTGCGGCTGGCGCTGTACCTGGGGTCGGATTGATGGTGATGCCGCCGTTGCTCGGTGCCGCCAAACCATCAGTGGCTGCTACGCCGTTGACCACATCGCCCGGCACGCGTGGCGGGTTGGCGGTAAACAGGGTGTCGCCGTTGCGGCTTTCGATCTTGTCGATCAGGTACGGTGAAATCTTGTAGCCGCCGTTGGCAAAGGTGCTCCAGCCGGTGGCGATTTCCATCGGCGTGAGGGTCGCGGTGCCCAAGGCCAGGGACAGGTTCGGCGGCAGGTCCGACTTGTTGAAGCCAAAGCGCGTGATGTAGTCGATGGTCTTGCCCACACCCATCGCTTGCAGCAGGCGGATCGACACCAGGTTACGCGACTTGTACAGCGCTTCGCGCACGCGGATCGGGCCGAGGAAGGTGTTGGTGTCGTTCTTCGGGCGCCAGACCTTGTCCAGGTACTCGTCGACAAACACGATCGGCGCATCGTTGACCAGGCTGGCGGCGGTGTAGCCATTGTCCAGTGCGGCGCTGTAGATGAAGGGCTTGAAGCTCGAACCCGGCTGACGCTTGGCCTGGGTGGCGCGGTTGTAGTTGCTCTGCTCGAAGGCAAAGCCGCCGACCAGGGCACGAATTGCACCGTTTTGCGGGTCCAGGGACACGAGCGCGCCTTGAGCCAAAGGCACCTGGCTGAATTTCAGGCTGTCGTCTTTCTGGCGTTGCACGCGGATCAAGTCACCCACTTGGGCCACGTCGGACGGCTGCTTGGGCATCGGGCCCATGCTGTTGGTGTTCAGGAAGGGGCGTGCCCACTTCATGCTGTCCCACGCCACATGCGCTTCGCCGGAGCGAGTCAGCACCTGAACGCCATCTTTCATCACCTGGGTAACGATGGCCGGCTCCAGGCCGCTGATCGGGCGTTGTTTGCCCAACTCAGTGGTCCAGGCGCTCAGGGTCTTGCCTGGCAGGCGTGACTCGGGGCCGCGGTAGCCGTGGCGCTGGTCGTAGGCGACCAAGCCTGAGTGCACCGAGCTATTGGCAATTTCCTGCAGGTCGCTCGGCACCGTCGTGGTCACGCGGAAACCTTCGGTGTAGGCCTCGCTGCCGTAGCGGCCGACCATCTCGGCGCGCGCCATTTCGGCGATGTACGGCGCGTTCACTTCTGGCGTCGGCACGTGGTAGCTGGCGTTCAGCGGCTCGGCCACTGCGCTTTCATAGGCGGCCTGGTCGATCTTGCCCAGCTTGTACATGCGCCCCAGGATCCAGTCGCGACGCTCTTTGCTGCGCGCAGGGTTGGCCAGGGGGTTGAAGCGCGACGGCGCCTTGGGCAGGCCGGCAATCATTGCCATCTGCGCCAGGCTGGCGTCACGAATCGACTTGCCGTAGTAGACCTGCGACGCCGCTTCGATGCCGTAGGCACGGTTGCCCAGGTAAATCTTGTTCACGTACAGCTCAAGGATCTCGTCCTTGGTCAGCTGACGCTCGATCTGCAACGCCAGCAGAATCTCGGTGGCTTTGCGCGAAAAGCTGCGTTCGCTGGTGAGGAAGAAGTTCTTCGCCACCTGCATGGTGATGGTGCTGCCGCCGGATTGAATGTGTCCGCTTTTTACCAACTGCGTGGCCGCACGCACCAGGCTGCTCGGGTCGACGCCGTAGTGATTGGCGAAATTATCATCCTCAGCCGAGAGCAGGGCATTGATGAAATTGGGCGGAATATCGGCGAAACGGATCGGTGTGCGGCGCATTTCGCCGAACTCCGCGATCAGCTTTTCATCGCTGCTGTAGACCCGCAAAGGAATCTGCAACTGGATACTTCTGAGCGCCTCTACGGAGGGCAAACCCGGACTAAGGTAGAGGTATGCACCGCTGAGTACGAGCATCAGCCCGCAGACGATCGCGACAATGGAGTACCCGAAAAACTTCAGCAGACGAATCAAGGCTTTTGGATTTCCAGAGAAAAGAATGAGTTAGGCGTCGGGGCATGCATGGCAAACGATGGATCGACCCGAGCGGCAGATAAAAAGCGGGAAAAAACGCTGGGCATTAAAGCATTTTCGGCCTGAGGCGTCATTCGCGAGGCTCAAACAAGTCGACCGAATGCACCTCGCCCGGCAGCAATCAGGCGGTATGACAGGCAAAGTTTTAGGGAGTTTTATGAGAAAGGGATTTTTCAGGCGAAAAGTCGACACCGTCCTGGGTGTCGACATCAATGACAGCGGCATCAAGCTGATCGAACTGGGCCGCACGGCTGATGGGTATAGCGTCGAGAGCTACGCCACGCGGGGGCTTCCTGCCCGCGCGGTGGTTGACGGCGCGTTGTTGGACCTTGATGGCGTAGGCCAGGCGCTGCTTGAGGCATTGTCGCGGATGCGTACCTCGGCCCGGCAGGCAGCGGTTGCCGTGGCTGGGCCCTCGGTCATCACGCGGGTGATCGAAATGGAAGCGGGGCTCAGCGACGCCGAAATGGCCTGGATGATTCAGATGGAAGCCGATCAGTACATTCCCTACCCATTGGATGACGTCGCCCTCGACTTTCAGGTGCGCGGCCCTTCGGCTCAATCTGCTGGTCGGGTCGAGGTGGTGTTGGCGGCGTGCCTCAGGGCACAGATCGAAGCCCGGAAAGCGGTTTTGAACTTGGCGGGGCTTGTCGCACGGGTGGTGGATGTGGAAGGGTTTGCATTGGAGCGCGCTTGCCGTCAGGATTTCGCCAGCTTCATGCCGGGTCGTCGAGTCGACGGTGCGCAATGGGCCGTGGATGCCCACGGGATGGGAATTGCTTGCGGGTTGGCCCTCAGGAGTTTCGCTGAATGACACGAATCAATCTTTTGCCATGGCGACAGGCCCTGGCGGAACGGCGGCGCAAATACTTCCTGATGTGTTTGCTCGCCTTCGGCTGTGTGGCGCTCGCGGCAGTGTGGCTGGCCGATCAGGTGATTGACCGCGCGATCGACCGGCAAGTGACGCGCAATAACCACTTGGGCAAGGACATCGCGGTCCTCGATTCGCGCATAAAGACCATTGATGACCTTCAAGAGCAAAGCCAGCAATTGGCGAAGCGCATGAAGGTCGTGCAGGACCTGCACGAGGCCCGCTCGGCCAGTGCCCAGCTCCTCGACCAGTTGGCCCGTGCGGTGCCTGATGGCGTGCATCTGCATGAGGTGGTTGCGAAGGGCGATACGGTGAGTGTCAGCGGCAGCGCTGAATCCAGCCAGGATATCGCCCAGTTGATGCGCCGCCTGGAAGCCTCCGAAGGTGCCCGTACCACTCGGTTGCAGCACGTGCGGGCGGAAGGTGAGCGGGGCGCCAATGAATTTCAATTGATGGTGCGCCAAGGGGCATCCACCGAGGCCCAGCCGTGAGCCTGCCCAGGCTCGACTTTTCCACGCTGTCCTACAACGCTTCGAAATGGCCCCTGCCGAGCAGGGTCCTGTTGGGCTGTGCGCTGGCGGGACTGTTGCTGCTGGTGGGCGAAGGCCTGCTCTTGAACCCGTCACGGCAGCGGCTGCAGGCGTTGGAGGCGCAGGAAGTAGCCTTGCAAGCGCAGCAAGTGGAAAAAAACACTGTATCCGCCAGTCTTGAGGGGCGGGCTCGCCAGTTGGAGCCAGGCCAGGCAAAAATGGATGAGTTGTTGCGGCAACTGCCCGGCGAAGCACGGATGCCGGGGTTGTTGGAAGACCTGGCGCGGTTGGCGGCGGCCAATGGCTTGGCGGTTGAAAGCATCACCGTACTGGATGAGCAGCCGCTGCCGTTTTATGTCGAGCAACCCTTGCAAATTGGCGCCACCGGCACGTTTCACGACCTGACGGCGTTCGTGAATGCGCTGGGCGGGTTGTCGCGAATCGTCACCGTGCACGATATCGCCCTTCGACCTGATGGGGCGTTGCTGCGCGTTGAACTGCTGGCGAAGACTTATCGAAGCGGCTTGCATGACGCTACAGCCGCCGAACCGGGCGCGCGGGTTGTCGCCGCTGCGATCTTGCGCGACCCGTTCCGGCCGCCGCAATTGCAGGCCGGGCCTGTAGCTGGCCGGCCCGCACCTCCACCGGACCTCACACGGCAGCGCAGCGTACTCGAAGGCCTCGCGGTCGATCAGTTCGAAATGGTCGGCACCTTGTCCCGTGGCGTGCAGGACTTCGTGTTACTGCGCGCGGCCTCGACGGTGCATCGGCTTGCGATTGGCGACTATCTGGGGCCAAACCACGGTCGGGTCACCGCCATTCATGCCGGCCACGTCGAATTGGCCGAGTTATTCCCCGATGAACAGGGCGCCTGGCTTGAGCGCTCACGAACCCTCGTATTGAACGTCAACTCATAACGGAATAAAACCAATGAAAAGGACTTTCTCGTCCTTCGGTGTGGCGCTATGGATAGCGTTCACGGCACCGATGGCTGTTGCTGTGCCCAATCGCGTGGATTTGATCCAGCTGCCGCCCCCTGGCAACGCGGTTGCGGGCGCGTTTACCGGCGACAAACTCAACCTCAATTTCCAGAACATCGAGCTGCGCACGGTGCTGCAACAGATCGCCGACGTGGCTGGCCTTAACCTGGTGGCCAGTGATGAAGTGCAGGGTTCAATCACCTTGCGGCTCAAGGATGTGCCCTGGGACCAGGCGCTGGACCTGGTCCTGCAGAGCAAGGGCCTGGATAAACGCGTGAAGGCCGGTGTATTGCTGGTGGCGCCCGCCGACGAGTTGGCGGCTCGCGAGCTGCTGACGCTGGAGGCGCGAAAACAGATGGCCGAGCTTGCACCCTTGCGGCGGGAACTGTTGCAGGTCAATTACGCCAAGGCGGCGGACCTGGCCAGGCTGTTCCAGTCAGTGACCGGCCTGGAAGGCATCGCCGACGAGCGTGGTTCCGTGGCGGTGGACGACCGCACCAACAACATCATCGCCTATCAGACCAGCGAGCGGCTCGAAGAGCTGCGGCGCATCGTGGCGCAGCTGGATATTCCGGTGCGCCAGGTGATGATCGAGGCGCGGATCGTAGAAGCCAACGTGGATTACGACAGAAACCTGGGCGTGCGCTGGGGTGGGCGGCTCAACCGGGGCAACTGGGGTGCTGGCGGTATCGGCAAGTCCTTGGCCGAAGGTGCCGAGCCCCCGGAAAATCCGCCCAGTTCGCCGTTTGTTGACCTGGGCTCACTCACCGGGACTTCAGGCCTGGGCCTCGCCTTTATCACCGACAACCTGTTGCTGGACCTGGAATTGACCGCGATGGAGAAATCCGGCAATGGCGAAATCGTCTCGCAGCCCAAGGTGGTCACGTCCGACAAGGAGACTGCGCGCATCCTCAAGGGCACCGAGATTCCCTATCAGGAATCGACCTCCCAGGGGGCCACGTCGGTGTCGTTCAAGGAGGCCTCGCTGTCACTGGAGGTGACGCCGCAAATCACCCCGGATGACTGGGTGATCATGGACGTAAGGGTGACCAAGGATGAGCCCGACTACCTGAACAAACTCAACGACGTGCCGCCGATCAAGAAAAACGAAGTCAACGCCAAGGTGCTGGTCAAGGATGGCGAGACCATCGTCATCGGCGGGGTTTTCTCCACTACCCAAAGCAAAGTGGTAGATAAAGTGCCATTTTTGGGCGATGTACCGTATCTTGGCCGCCTTTTCCGGCGCGATGTATTGGCAGAAAGAAAATCCGAGCTGCTGGTATTTCTGACTCCGCGTATTATGAATAACCAGGCGATTGCTGTGAGTCGTTGATTCTGTGCGAAATTTGATTCTTGTAGGACCGATGGGGGCTGGAAAAAGCACCATCGGCCGTTTGCTGGCCAAAGAGCTGCGCCTGCCATTCAAAGACTCCGATAAGGAAATTGAATTGCGCACGGGCGCCAATATCCCGTGGATCTTCGATAAGGAAGGCGAGCTGGGCTTTCGCGACCGCGAGCAGGCGATGATTGCCGAGCTGTGCGGCTGCGATGGCGTGGTATTGGCCACCGGCGGTGGTGCCGTGATGCGCGATGAAAACCGCCGGGCGCTGCACGCCGGTGGTCGCGTGGTCTACCTGCATGCCTCGGTCGAGCAGCAAGTGGGCCGTACCGCCCGCGATCGCAATCGTCCGTTACTGCGCACTGCTGATCCTGCAAAAACCTTGAGGGATCTGCTCACGCTGCGCGATCCGCTGTACCGGGAAATCGCCGATCTGGTGGTGGAAACCGATGAGCGGCCGCCACGAATGGTGGTTCTCGACATTCTTGAGCGCTTGCAGCAGTTGCCGCCCCGTTAAAGCCAGGCCCGAAATGCGCTATTCTCGGCGGCGCGCTATCACCCTTCGAGGTGTGGCGTAGAGCCATCAGGCGACGTCAGATGTGAGCGTTGCCGATCGTCAATACATCTTCACGCGGGGACACATGCAGACACTTAAGGTCGATCTAGGCGAGCGCAGCTACCCAATCCATATTGGCGAGGGTTTGTTGGACCAGCCCGAGTTGCTCGCACCGCACATTGCCGGGCGGCAAGTGGCGATCATCTCCAACGAAACGGTCGCGCCGCTGTATCTTGAGCGTCTGAGCCGCAGCCTGGCGGCGTACTCGGTGATTTCGGTGATCCTGCCCGACGGCGAGGCCCACAAGAACTGGGAAACCCTGCAACTGATTTTTGATGGCCTGCTGACTGCGCGTCATGACCGTCGGACCACCGTGATCGCCCTGGGCGGCGGTGTGATCGGCGATATGGCCGGCTTTGCGGCGGCCTGCTATCAGCGCGGCGTGGACTTTATCCAGGTGCCGACCACGTTGTTGTCCCAGGTCGATTCGTCGGTGGGCGGCAAAACCGGTATCAATCACCCGCTGGGCAAGAACATGGTCGGCGCGTTTTATCAGCCGCAAGCCGTGCTGATCGACACCGCCACGCTCAACACCCTGCCACCGCGCGAGCTGTCGGCGGGCCTGGCGGAAGTCATCAAGTACGGGCTGATTTGCGACGAGCCGTTCCTGACCTGGCTGGAAGAACATGTCGACGCCCTGCGCGGCCTCGACCAAGTGGCCCTGACCGAAGCGATTTCCCGCTCCTGCGCCGCCAAGGCGTTGGTGGTCAATGCCGACGAGCGTGAGTCCGGCGTGCGGGCTACCCTGAACCTGGGCCACACCTTCGGCCATGCGATCGAAACGCACATGGGCTATGGTGTGTGGTTGCATGGGGAAGCCGTCGCGGCGGGCACGGTGATGGCGTTGGAGATGTCGCAGCGCCTGGGCTGGATCAGCGCCCAGGAGCGTGATCGCGGCATTCGCCTGTTCCAGCGCGCCGGTTTGCCGGTCATTCCGCCTGCGGAGATGACCGAGGCGGATTTCCTCGAACATATGGCAATAGACAAGAAAGTGATCGACGGTCGCCTGCGACTGGTGCTGCTGCGCCACATCGGCGAAGCGGTAGTGACCGACGATTATCCGAAAGAGATTTTACAGGCCACGCTGGGAGCGGATTACCGCGCCCTGGCCCAGCTTAAAGGTTAATAAGATCCCGATGACTAGTTTGCATGCCGACGAGGCGTTCCTCGGCCATTACCAGTTAAGCCACGACCCTTTTGCTCCACGGGTGCCTGGCTTCAAATTTTTCCCTGCCCAGCGCAAGCCGGTGCTTGGCCAACTGCACCATCTGGCGCGCTACAGCCAGCTGCTGCTGGTAGTAACCGGCCCGCTGGGCAGCGGCAAGACCTTGCTGCGTCAGGCGCTGGTTGCCAGCACCAACAAGCAATCGGTGCAGAGCGTGGTGGTGTCGGCCCGTGGCGCCGGTGATGCGGCCGGTGTGTTGCGCCAAGTGGCGCAGGCCCTGAACGTTGCCACGGCCGAGCCGAACGCGATCCTCAAGCAAGTGGTGCAGTTGGGCCTGACCGGGCAGGAAGTCTACCTGCTGGTGGATGACGCCGAGCAGCTCGACGAGTCCGCCCTGGAAGCGCTGTTGGCGCTGGCGGCGGGCACGCCGGAAGGCCGTCCGCATGTGTTCCTGTTTGGCGAGTCGTCGTTGATCGCCGATCTGGAGCAGATCAGCGGTGAGCAGGAGCTGTTTCACGTCATCGAGCTGCAGCCGTACGAAGAGGAAGAGACCCGCGAATACTTGGCTCAACGCCTTGAGGGCGCAGGGGCAGGTATCGAACTTTTCTCCGCTTCGCAGATCTCTGATATTCACGAAAGCTCCGACGGCTGGCCTGGCACCATCAACCAGGTTGCCCGCGATGCCTTGATCGAAGCCATGATTGCCAGCCGCTCTGCGGTGAAGCGTCCAAAGATGGGGTTCACTATGCCTAAGAAGCACGTATTGGCGATTTCCGCCGTTGTCGTGGTCGCTGTCGCCGCTGCCTGGTTGATCCCAGGCCGCAGCAAAGCACCCGCCACCGCCGGTGCGCCAACCGAACAGGCGCAGTTGCCACTGGGCAAGCCCACGCCAAACGTCGAATTCGCCAACTCCGGTCAACCGACCAACCTGCCAATGGTTGGCCAGCCTGTCATGCGCGGCCCACTCGCCGAAGAAGCCGGTGGCATCTCCGAAGGCGACGACGGCGTGCCGGTGGAAGGCTCCAGCGCCACGCCGCCGACCGTGACCACCACCGCGCCGCCTGCTGGCGTACCGGCCGGCCCGGCAGCCACCCCGGCGGCCAAACCGACTCCAGCGCCAACCGTTGCTACCGCCAAGCCGGCACCAGTAGCCAAACCTGTCGCACCTGCGCCAGTTGCCAAGCCAGCGCCTGCTCCCGCGGCCAAGCCGGTTGAAAAACCAGCCGCCACCGTTGCCAAGGCCGGTGCCGCCGGCAGCGGCTGGTATTCCAGCCAGCCTACCGGCAACTTCGTGGTGCAGATCCTCGGCACCAGCTCTGAAGCCAACGCCCAGGCGTTCGTGAAAGAGCAGGGCGGCGAGTACCGTTATTTCAAGAAAGTGCTCAACGGCAAGCCTCTCTACGTGATCACGTACGGCAACTTCTCCAGCCGTGCAGCCGCTGAATCCGCTATCAAGGCCTTGCCAGCGAAGGTTCAGGCTGGTAAACCTTGGCCTCGCACTGTCGCCAGCGTTCAACAAGAACTCGCAACAGCTCGCTGAAGATCCGGCGGCCTTACCCAGGCCGCCCTCTCGGCACCTCAAAAAAAACCAGACAGCGTGCAGCCCTGAAGGCCGCGCGCTTTGTGGTGTCTGCGTCACAGTAGCTTTTGAGTCGTAGCGGTCAAAATTAAAAAAGTTTTGACTAGCACAGCATATCGCTTTAAACCTTTCATAAATGCGACATAGATTTGCGACATTTCGTCGCTAAATTTGTGAGCGTTCGTGTCGGTGTGTACAATGACCTCCCTTTTGCCCCCGCTAAGCCGGCGTACGTTCGGCGTGGAAGGTAACCGGTTGAATTGAAAAGAAATTTGCCTCGTCATAAGAGGCAGCCTGGTGAGAAAGTGTCTATGAAAGCAGGTCTGTACCAACCCGATGAATTCAAGGATAACTGCGGTTTCGGCCTGATAGCCCACATGCAGGGCGAGCCCAGTCATACCCTTTTGCAAACGGCCATCGAGGCCCTGACCTGCATGACCCACCGCGGTGGGATCAACGCCGACGGCAAGACCGGTGACGGTTGCGGCTTGCTGATTCAAAAGCCCGACCAATTCCTGCGCGCTGTCGCCAAAGAGCATTTCGGCGCCGACTTGCCCAAGCAATACGCCGTGGGCATGGTGTTCTTCAACCAGGACCCGGTAAAAGCCGAAGCCGCTCGCGAGAACATGAACCGCGAAATCGCTGCCGCCGGCCTGCAACTCGTCGGCTGGCGCAAAGTGCCGATCGACACCAGCGTGCTCGGCCGCCTGGCGCTGGAGCGCCTGCCGCAGATCGAACAAGTGTTCATCGCAGGTGACGGCCTGAGCGATCAGGACATGGCGATCAAGCTGTTCACCTCGCGTCGTCGTTCGTCGGTGTCCAATGCCGCCGACACCGACCACTACATCTGCAGCTTTTCGCACAAGACCATCATTTATAAAGGCCTGATGATGCCGGCGGATTTGACCGCCTTCTATCCAGACCTTAAAGACGAGCGCCTGCAAACCGCGATCTGCGTGTTCCACCAGCGCTTCTCTACCAACACCTTGCCGAAATGGCCGCTGGCCCAGCCATTCCGCTTTCTCGCCCACAACGGCGAGATCAACACCATCACCGGCAACCGCAACTGGGCTGTGGCCCGTCGCACCAAGTTCGCCAACGATTTGATGGACCTCGAAGAGCTCGGCCCGCTGGTCAACCGCGTGGGTTCCGACTCCTCCAGCATGGACAACATGCTCGAACTGATGGTCACCGGCGGCATCGACCTGTTCCGTGGCGTGCGCATGATCATTCCGCCTGCGTGGCAGAACGTCGAAACCATGGACCCGGACCTGCGTGCGTTCTACGAGTACAACTCGATGCACATGGAGCCGTGGGACGGCCCGGCGGGCGTGGTCATGACCGACGGCCGCTATGCGGTCTGCCTGCTCGACCGTAACGGCCTGCGCCCGGCGCGTTGGGTCACCACCACCAACGGTTTCATCACCCTGGCGTCGGAAATCGGCGTGTGGGACTACAAGCCTGAAGACGTTATCGCAAAAGGCCGCGTAGGCCCTGGCCAAATCCTAGCCGTGGACACCGAAACCGGTCAGATCCTCGACACCGACGCCATCGACAACCGCTTAAAGTCGCGTCACCCGTACAAGCAATGGCTGCGCAAGAACGCCCTGCGCATCCAGGCGACCATGGAAGACAACGACCACGGTTCGGCTTTCTACGATGTCGACCAGCTCAAGCAGTACATGAAGATGTATCAAGTCACGTTCGAAGAGCGCGACCAGGTACTGCGTCCGCTCGGCGAGCAAGGTTACGAGGCCGTCGGCTCCATGGGCGATGACACGCCAATGGCCGTGCTGTCCCAGCGCGTGCGCACGCCGTACGACTATTTCCGTCAGCAGTTCGCCCAGGTGACCAACCCACCGATCGACCCGCTGCGTGAAGCCATCGTGATGTCGCTGGAAGTGTGCCTCGGTGCCGAGCGCAACATCTTCCAGGAATCGCCTGAGCACGCTTCCCGCGTAATCCTCAGTTCGCCAGTGGTGTCCCCGGCCAAGTGGCGCTCGTTGATGACCCTGGATCGCCCAGGCTTCGAGCGCCAGATCATCGACCTGAACTACGACGAGAGCCTCGGCCTTGAAGCCGCTGTGCGTAACGTCGCTGACCAGGCCGAAGAAGCCGTGCGTGCCGGTCGCACCCAGATCGTGCTGACCGACCGCCACATTGCCCCGGGCAAGTTGCCGATCCACGCTTCGCTGGCGACCGGTGCCGTGCACCACCGCCTGACCGAAAAAGGCCTGCGTTGCGACTCCAACATCCTCGTCGAAACCGCCACCGCCCGCGACCCGCATCACTTTGCGGTGTTGATCGGCTTCGGTGCTTCGGCGGTGTACCCGTTCCTCGCGTACGAAGTGCTCGGCGACCTGATCCGTACCGGTGAAGTGCTGGGCGACCTCTACGAGGTGTTCAAGAACTACCGTAAAGGCATCACCAAGGGCCTGCTGAAGATCCTGTCGAAGATGGGCATCTCCACGGTTACCTCCTACCGTGGCGCGCAGTTGTTCGAAGCCATCGGCTTGTCTGAAGAAGTCTGCGAGCTGAGCTTCCGTGGCGTGCCAAGCCGCATCAAGGGCGCGCGTTTCGTCGATATCGAAGCCGAGCAGAAAGCCCTGGCAGCCGAAGCCTGGAGCGCGCGCAAGCCGATCCAGCAAGGCGGCCTGCTCAAGTTCGTGCACGGTGGCGAATACCACGCCTACAACCCGGACGTGGTCAGCACCCTGCAAGCCGCTGTGCAACAGGGCGACTACGCCAAGTTCAAGGAATACACCGCGCTGGTGGATAACCGCCCGGTGTCGATGATTCGCGACCTGTTCAAGGTGAAAACCCTGGACACGCCGCTGGCCATCAGCGAGATCGAGCCATTGGAATCGATCCTCAAGCGTTTCGACTCCGCCGGCATTTCCCTGGGCGCCTTGTCGCCTGAGGCGCACGAAGCCCTGGCCGAAGCCATGAACCGCCTGGGTGCGCGTTCCAACTCCGGCGAAGGCGGTGAAGACCCGGCGCGCTACGGCACCATCAAGAGCTCGAAAATCAAGCAGGTTGCGACTGGCCGTTTCGGTGTGACCCCGGAATACCTGGTCAACGCCGAAGTGTTGCAGATCAAAGTCGCTCAGGGCGCCAAGCCCGGTGAAGGCGGCCAGCTGCCAGGCGGCAAGGTCAACGGTCTGATCGCCAAGCTGCGTTACGCAGTGCCGGGCGTGACGTTGATTTCGCCACCGCCGCACCACGACATCTACTCGATCGAGGATTTGTCGCAGCTGATTTTCGACCTCAAGCAAGTCAACCCGCAGGCCCTGGTCTCGGTGAAACTGGTAGCAGAAGCCGGCGTGGGCACCATCGCCGCTGGTGTGGCCAAGGCCTATGCCGACCTGATCACCATCTCTGGCTACGACGGCGGCACGGGCGCTTCGCCGCTGACCTCGATCAAGTACGCCGGTGCGCCGTGGGAACTCGGCCTGGCTGAAACTCACCAGACCCTGCGCGGCAACGACTTGCGCGGCAAAGTCCGGGTGCAGACCGACGGCGGCCTGAAAACCGGCCTCGACGTGATCAAGGCTGCGATTCTCGGCGCCGAAAGCTTCGGCTTCGGCACCGCGCCAATGATCGCCCTGGGCTGCAAATACCTGCGCATCTGCCACCTGAACAACTGCGCCACCGGCGTGGCGACTCAGAACGAGAAGCTGCGCAAGGATCACTACATCGGCACCGTCGACATGGTGGTGAATTTCTTCACCTACGTCGCCGAAGAAACCCGTGAGTGGCTGGCCAAGCTGGGCGTGCGTTCGCTGGAAGAGCTGATCGGCCGCACTGACCTGCTCGACATCCTCGAAGGCCAGACCGCCAAGCAACAGCACCTGGACCTGACGCCGCTGTTGGGCAGCGATCACATCCCGGCAGACAAACCACAATTCTGCCAGGTAGACCGCAACCCGCCGTTCGACAAAGGCCTGTTGGCCGAGAAGATGGTCGAGATGGCCAGCTCTTCGATCAACGACGCCAGCGGTGGCGAATTCGCCCTGGATATCTGCAACTGCGACCGTTCCATCGGCGCACGCATCTCCGGCGAAATCGCACGCAAGCACGGCAACCAGGGTATGGCCAAGGCGCCGATCACCTTCCGCTTCAAAGGCACGGCTGGCCAGAGCTTCGGCGTATGGAACGCCGGTGGCCTGCACATGTACCTGGAAGGCGATGCCAACGACTACGTGGGCAAGGGCATGACCGGCGGCAAGCTGGTGATCGTTCCGCCAACCGGCAGCGTCTACAAGTCGCAGGAAAGCGCGATCATCGGCAACACCTGCCTGTACGGCGCCACGGGTGGCAAGCTGTTCGCCGCCGGTACTGCCGGTGAGCGTTTCGCGGTGCGTAACTCCGGTGCTCACACCGTGGTTGAAGGCACTGGCGATCACTGCTGCGAGTACATGACCGGGGGCTTTGTCGCGGTACTGGGCAAGACCGGTTACAACTTCGGTTCGGGCATGACCGGCGGTTTCGCCTACGTGCTCGACCAGGACAACACCTTCGTCGATAAGGTCAACCACGAGTTGGTCGAGATCCAGCGGATCAGCGGCGAAGCCATGGAATCCTACCGGAACCACTTGCAGCACGTGCTGGACGAGTACGTCGAGGAGACCGGCAGCGAATGGGGCCGCAACCTCGCCGAAAACCTCGATGATTACCTGCGTCGTTTCTGGCTGGTCAAGCCCAAGGCTGCCAACCTGAAATCGTTGCTTTCCAGCATCCGTGCCAATCCGCAGTGATATGCGCCTGAAGAGTTTGATGAGGTTTTAACATGGCTGAACGTCTGAATAACGACTTCCAGTTCATCGATGTCGGGCGCAAAGATCCGAAGAAGAAACTGTTGCGTCAACGCAAGAAAGAGTTCGTGGAAATCTACGAACCCTTCAAACCCCAGCACTCGGCCGACCAGGCCCACCGCTGCCTGGGTTGCGGTAACCCGTATTGCGAATGGAAGTGCCCGGTGCACAACTTCATTCCCAACTGGCTCAAATTGGTGGCCGAGGGCAACATCCTCGCCGCCGCCGAGCTGTCGCACCAGACCAACACCCTGCCGGAAGTCTGCGGCCGGGTGTGCCCGCAGGATCGTCTGTGCGAGGGTGCGTGCACCCTTAATGACGGCTTCGGCGCGGTGACCATCGGTTCGGTCGAGAAGTACATCACCGACACCGCGTTCGCCATGGGCTGGCGCCCGGACATGTCCAAGGTCAAGCCGACCGGCAAGCGCGTCGCCATCATCGGCGCGGGCCCGGCGGGCCTGGGCTGTGCCGACGTGTTGGTGCGCGGCGGCGTGACCCCGGTGGTGTTCGACAAGAACCCGGAAATCGGCGGCTTACTGACCTTCGGCATCCCCGAGTTCAAGCTGGAAAAAACCGTACTCAGCAACCGTCGTGAAGTGTTCACCGGCATGGGTATCGAGTTCCGTCTCAATACCGAGATCGGCAAAGACATCACCATGGAACAACTGCTCGCCGAATACGACGCCGTGTTCATGGGCATGGGCACCTACACCTACATGAAAGGCGGCTTTGCCGGTGAGGACCTGCCGGGCGTGCATGACGCGCTCGACTTCCTGATCGCCAACGTCAACCGCAACTTGGGCTTTGAAAAGTCGCCGGAAGATTTCGTCGACATGAAAGGCAAGAAGGTCGTGGTACTCGGCGGTGGCGACACGGCGATGGACTGCAACCGCACATCGATCCGCCAAGGCGCCAAGTCGGTGACCTGTGCGTACCGTCGTGACGAAGCCAACATGCCCGGCTCGCGCAAAGAGGTGAAGAACGCCAAGGAAGAAGGCGTGCGATTCCTCTACAACCGCCAGCCGATCGCCATCGTCGGTGAAGACCGTGTTGAAGGCGTGAAGGTGGTCGAGACCCGTCTCGGCGAACCGGACGCCCGTGGCCGTCGCAGCCCTGAGCCGATCCCGGGTTCCGAAGAGATCATCCCGGCCGACGCCGTGGTCATCGCCTTCGGCTTCCGCCCAAGCCCGGCGCCGTGGTTCGAGCAGTTCGAGATCCAGACCGACAGCCAGGGCCGTGTTGTAGCCCCGGAACAAGGCCAGTACAAACACCAGACCAGCAACCCGAAAATCTTCGCCGGTGGCGACATGGTTCGTGGTTCTGACTTGGTGGTAACCGCGATCTTCGAAGGCCGCAACGCCGCCGAAGGGATCCTGGATTACCTGCAGGTCTGATCAAATTTCAGTTTGAAATGCGATCAAATGTGGGAGCTGGCTTGCCTGTGATGCAGTCAACTCGGTCTGTCAACCAGACCCAGTTGATGCTATCGCAGGCAAGCCAGCTCCCACATAAACCTCATTTCACACTGGGGTTTGTGATGCCAGTCATTGCGACAAATTGACCCGATAGACAAAAGGCACGGCTCACTCCGTGCCTTTTGCGTCGCGCTCTGAGAAAATGCCCGCACTTTTTTTGCGGATGCCGACATGACTGCCCTCAAGAACGACCGTTTCCTTCGTGCCCTGCTCAAGCAGCCTGTAGACGTCACCCCCGTGTGGATGATGCGTCAAGCCGGTCGCTACCTGCCGGAATACCGCGCCAGTCGCGCCAACGCCGGCGACTTCATGAGCCTGTGCATGAACCCGGAGTTCGCCTGCGAAGTCACCATGCAACCGCTGGACCGCTACCCGCAACTGGACGCGGCCATCCTCTTTTCCGACATCCTCACCATCCCTGACGCCATGGGCCAAGGCCTGTACTTCGAAACCGGCGAAGGCCCGCGTTTCAAGAAAGTCGTCAGCACCCTGGCCGACATCGAAGCCTTGCCGATCCCGGATCCGCACAAGGACCTGGGCTACGTGATGGACGCAGTCAGCACCATCCGCCGCGAGCTGAACGGCCGCGTGCCGCTGATCGGCTTCTCCGGCAGCCCATGGACCCTGGCCACCTACATGGTCGAAGGCGGCTCGTCGAAAGACTTCCGCAAGACCAAGGCCATGCTCTACGACAACCCGCAGGCCATGCACCTGCTGCTGGACAAGCTGGCGCAGTCGGTCACCTCCTACCTCAACGGCCAGATCATGGCCGGCGCGCAAGCGGTGCAGATCTTCGACACCTGGGGCGGCAACCTGTCGGCGGCGGCGTACCAGGAATTCTCCCTGGCCTACATGCGCAAGATCGTCAGCGGCCTGATCCGCGAACACGAAGGCCGCAAAGTGCCGGTGATCATGTTCACCAAGGGCGGCGGCCTGTGGCTGGAAAGCATCGCCGACGCCGGCGCCGATGCACTGGGCCTGGACTGGACCTGCGACATCGGCGAAGCCCGCCAGCGCGTGGGTAACCGCGTTGCGCTGCAGGGCAACATGGACCCGACCGTGCTGTACGCCAAGCCGGAAGCGATCCGTACCGAAGTCGGCCGCATCCTGGCCAGCTACGGCAAGGGCAGCGGGCACGTGTTCAACTTGGGCCATGGCATCACGCCGGAAGTGAACCCTGAGCATGCCGGCGCGTTCCTGCGCGCGGTGCGTGAGCTGTCGGCGCAGTATCACGAGTGATTGTTGCCCAATAAAAAGCCCGGCCAAGTGCCGGGCTTTTTATTGGGGTAAATACAGAGCAGGTGGGAACCGGGTTGCATGTGGAGCTGGCTTGCCTGCGATGGCGATGCTGAATTCACCCTCGCATCGCAAGCAAGCCAGCTCCCACCTAAAGCAAATCGCATCAGGCTTTCACTTCTCCCAGCGGCGGCAGCTTCGCCAGCTTTAGCGCCACCAGCAGCGCGCCAATCAGCAACGCCACAATAAACGCACCAATCCCGTTCCACCCGGCAAAGTGCCAGAAGAACCCGCCCGCCGTGCCTGCAATACTCGACCCCACGTAGTAGCAGAACAGGTACAGCGACGACGCCTGCCCTTTGGCCTTCACCGCGCGGCGACCAATCCAGCTGCTGGCCACCGAATGTGCGCCGAAGAAGCCGAAGGTAAAGATCAACATGCCCGGCACCACTAGCCACAGCGGCGTGAACAAGGTCAGCAGCATGCCGGCAAGCATCAGCACGATGGTGCCCCACAGCACGCGACGGCGGCCGAGGCGGTCGGCCAGCGAGCCGATTTTTGCCGAGCTGTAGATGCCCGAGAGGTACACCAGCGAGAGCAGGCCAACCACCGCCTGGCTCAGCTCATAGGGCGAGGCCAGCAGGCGATAGCCGATGTAGTTGAACATCGTCACGAACGCGCCCATCAGCAGGAAGGCTTCGAGGAATAACCACGGCAGGCCTGCGTCCTTGAAGTGCATGACGAAGCCGTCCACCAGGCTGCGCGGCTTGAGGCTGCTGGCGCGGAAGTTGCGCGATTCAGGGAGGATTTTCCAGAACACCGTGGCGGCGATCAGCGCCAGGGCGCCAATGATCAACGTAGCGGTGTGCCAACTCACGAAATCAATCAGCACGCCCATGATCAAGCGCCCGCTCATGCCGCCAATCGCGTTGCCGCCGATGTACAGGCCCATCGCCAGGCCGATGTGCTGCGGGTGAATCTCTTCGCTCAGGTAGGTCATTGCCACGGCGGCCAGTCCGCTCAGCGACAGGCCCACCAGCGCGCGCATCAGCAGAATGCCTTCCCACGTCGGCATCAAGCCGCTGGCGATGGTCGCCAGGGCCGCGCAGAACAACGCCGCGACCATCACCGGTTTGCGCCCAAGGGTGTCGGAGATCGGCCCGGTAATCAGCAAACCCAGCGCGAGCATCGCCGTTGCCACCGAGAGGATCAGGCTGCTTTGCGCCGCATTGATGGAAAACTCGTGGGACAGCGCCGGCATCATCGGCTGCACGCAATACAGCAGCGCAAAGGTGGCAAACCCGCCGGAGAACAGCGCCAGCACCGTGCGCATGAACATCGGCGTGCCTTTTTCGATGTACTGCTCGTTGAGTTGAGCCACCACCTCATCCAGGGCAGTAGGCGGGACTTCTTGAGCAAATGGCGCGACAGCAGATTTCACGGGGACCTCGGGGAGGAAAAGCCTGCCAGGACTGGCAATGCTAAAAAGAATATAGCTGCCTAATGATTCTTTCCAATATATTGTTCGACCTGTTTGATAGCTTCAACGACCTAATGGGGCCTACATGGAATTGCGTCACTTGCGGTACTTCATTGCCGTCGCCGAAGAACTGCACTTTGGCCGCGCCGCGCAGGTGCTCGGCATCTCGCAACCGCCGTTGAGCCAGCAGATTCAAGCGCTGGAGCGGGAAGTGGGGGCGCGCCTGTTTGAGCGTACCAATCGTCGGGTCGAGCTGAGCGAGGCGGGGCGACTGTTCCTGCAAGAGGCGCGGTTGGTGTTGGCGCAGGTCGACAAGGCGGCGGATGTCGCTAGGCGCGCGCAGTTGGGGGAGCTGGGGGAATTGAAGATCGGCTTCACGTCCTCGGCGCCCTTCAACTCCAGCATTCCGCAGGCGATTTTTGCGTTTCGCCAGGCGTTCCCGGCAGTGCATTTGAACCTGCAGGAGATGAGCAGCACCGAAGTCGCCGAGTCGCTGGTGGATGAGTCGATCCAGGTCGGGCTGATGCGCCCGCTGCCATTGCCGGATTCGCTGAGTGTCATTGAGCTGATGCGCGAGCCGCTGGTCGCGGTGCTGAACGCCGGTCATCCGTTGGTTGAAGGCAGCGAGCGCGGCTTGCACTTGGCGCAACTGGCTGACGAGCCGTTTGTATTTTTCCCACGCACCTACGGCAGTGGCCTGTACGCCCAACTGCTCAGCCTGGCCCGCGACGCCGGCTTCAGCCCGCACTTTGCCCAGGAAGCCGGCGAGGCCATGACCATTATCGGCCTGGTGGCGGCAGGCTTGGGCGTATCGGTGCTGCCGGCGTCCTACCAGCGCATCCGCATCGATGGCGTGGTCTATCGCACGTTGCTCGATCAAGAGGCCGTGACGGCGGTGTGGCTGGTGCAGCGCAAGGGCACGCAAACGCCGATGGCCAAGGCGTTTGTGGAGTTGTTGACGCGTAAGGCTGCGCAATAACCCAGGGTGAGCGGGCCGTTGTGGTGAGCGGGGCAAGCCTGCTCACCACGGAAAGCCTTATCGAATAATGACTCAGCGTACAGCTCAGTTCTGCTTTGACGTCCCCGTCTGCTCAAACAACTGCGCCGCCGAGCCGGCTTCGTTCACGCCATTGCTGCGCAGCGCTGCCATGATGTCGCTGTCCAAGTTGTTCACCCAGCGGTTGTAGTTGCGGTGGATCTTGCCGTCCTTGAAGCCCAGGTCGCGGCTGTCGCGGTAGGTGATGGCGTAACTGTTGCGGGTGTAATGGATGTCGATCGCGGCGTAGTACTGGTTGCGCACGGTGATCTCGGCCTGCACCAGTTGTGGGCTCAGGCGCTGCACGCTCCACTCACGTTTTTGCAGGGCGTTGACAATGATCGCTTTGACATTCTCTTCGCTGATCCGGGTATCGGCCGGCAGTTCATGTTGGGTGTTGAGCACCGGTTTGCTGGTGCACCCGGCGGTGGTCAGCAGGGCCAGGGTGATCAGGGTGGCGCGAAGCAAGGAAGACATTCCGTTTTCTCCAATTGATTAAAAGTCAGGACCAGCGGCGGAAGATCAGCGAGGTGTTGACGCCGCCAAAGGCAAAATTGTTATTCATCACATAATCGTTGTGCATCTCGCGAAACCCACCTTGCAGGTAGTCCAGTTCGCCGCAGTGCGGGTCGACCGAATCAAGGTTGAAGGTGTGTACGTACTGGTCGCGGTTCATCATCTCGATGCTGAACCACGACTCCAGCGCACCGCACGCGCCCAGGGTGTGACCGAGAAAACTCTTCTGCGAGCTGATGGGCATGCGGCTGCCGAACAGGCTGTTGGTGGCCAGGGTTTCGGCGATGTCGCCCTGGTCGGTGGCGGTGCCATGGCCGTTGACGTAACCAATGGCGTCAGGCGTAAGCCCGGCGTCTTCCAGCGCCAGTTCCATCGCGCGGCGCATGGTTTTCTGCTCCGGGCGGGTGGTGTGCTGGCCGTCGGCGTTGCTGCCAAAACCTACCAGCTCAGCGTGGATGTGCGCACCGCGCGCCAAGGCGTGTTCGAGTTCTTCCAGCACCAGCATGCCACCGCCTTCACCGATCACCAGGCCATCACGGCCACTGTCGTACGGGCGCGGGCTGGTCTGCGGGGCATCGTTTTTCAGGCTGGTGGCATAGAGCGCGTCGAACACCATGGCTTCGGTGGGGCACAGCTCTTCGGCACCGCCGGCGAGCATCAACGGCAGGCGGCCGAACTTGATCGCCTCGTAGGCATAGCCGATGCCCTGGCTGCCGCTGGTGCAGGCGCTGGATGTCGGGATCAGCCGGCCGGTGAGGCCAAAGAAGATGCTGATATTCGCCGCCGTGGTGTGCGGCATCATGCGCACGTAGGAGTTGGCATTCAGGCCCTCGGCCACCGAGTTCAGCAGCATATTGCCGAACGCCTTGATCTCGTCGGTGCTGCCGGTGGACGAGCCACAGGCCACGCCCATGCGCCCGTCCTTGATCGACGCGTCGCCGAGCAAACCGGCATCTTGCAAGGCCTGCTCCGCCGCCCACACCGCCAGGCGCGAGACACGGCCCATGCTGCGCAGTTGCTTGCGCGTCCAGTGCGCGGGCACCACGAAATCATCGATCGGCCCGGCCAGGCGCGTGTTCAATTCAGTGAAACGGTCCCACTCGTCCATGCGCCGGATGCCGCTGCGGTTGGCGCGAAAGTTGGCGGCGATGGTGTCCCAATCACTGCCCAGGGAGGTCATGCCGGCCATGCCGGTGACGACAACGCGTTTCATCAGCACAGGCCTCCATTCACGGCCAGGACCTGGCGGGTGATATAGCTGGCCTCAGCCGACATCAGGAAATTCACCGCGCCGGCGACTTCTTCCGGCGTGCCCATGCGTTGCGCGGGGATCATCTTCATCAGTTCTTCCACCGGCACGTTTTCATCCAGCATCGCCGTGTCGATCAAGCCCGGGGCGACGCAATTGACGGTGATCTTGCGCTTGCCCAGTTCGATGGCCAGGGCCTTGGCGGCGCCAATCAGCCCGGCTTTCGAGGCGCTGTAATTGACTTGCCCACGGTTGCCGATCAGGCCGGAAACCGAAGTAATGCACACAATGCGCCCGGCTGCGCGACGCCGAATCATTGGCATCATCACCGGGTGCAGCACGTTGTAGAAACCGTCGAGGTTGGTGCGCATCACCACGTCCCAATCGTCTTCCGACAAGGCGGGGAAGGCGCCGTCGCGGGTCAGGCCGGCGTTGAGCACCACGCCGTAATAAGCGCCATGTTGCTCCACGTCGGCTTCCAGGATCTGCTTGCACGTTGCGCGGTCCGCCACATCGAACTGCAACACTCGCGCCTGGCGGCCCAAGGCTTGGACTTCGACCTGCACCGCATCCGCTTCAGCACGCCCACTGCGGCAATGCAGCACGATGTCATGCCCGGCCTGGGCCAGGCGCAAGGCAATGGCGCGGCCGATGCCACGGCTGGAGCCGGTGACCAGTACGGATTCAGTCATGGCGTTTCGTCCTTCGATTCTTCTAAATAGTTGGCCGCCTGGGGCGGTCGAAATACGTTCAAGCGCGCGCTGGCCTGGATACCGTCGCCGGTCAGGTGGCATTCGAACACACCCATGCCGTTGTCGTCTTCCAAGGAGCGCAGGCCGTGGATGGTCAGCTCGGCGCCTGCCGGGAAGTGCTCCACGTTGCACTCGAACTTGCGTGTGCCCAACAGGAAACCCAGTTCCACCGCTTCGCCTTTCTGGCGCGCGCGGCAACCGGCGTAGGCGGCGACGCTTTGCGCCATCAACTCGATGCCGACCCAGGCCGGCAGGCTGCCGTCGTCGCGGTTGAACAGGCCGCCGGGCTTGACGGTGGCGCGCGTGTGTACCTGCTCTTCATCGAACGACAGCACCTGGTCGATCAGGATCATGTCGCCCGCATGGGGCAGCAGTTCGGCGAGTGGCCAATCGATCATGGGGCCTCTCCGATAATCAGGCTGACGTTATTGCCGCCGAAGGCAAACGAGTTGCTCATCAGGCAGCGCTTTTTCAAGGTGTCGCCGGCGCGCGCCCATTGCAAGGCCGGCAGCGCCGGGTCGGCGTGGCCGTCCCACACATGCGGCGGCACCAAGCCGTGGCTCAGGCTCAGCCAGCAGAACGCCGCCTCCAATGCACCGGCGGCGCCGAGGGTGTGGCCGCTCATGGGTTTGGTCGACGAGCAGGGCACGCCCTGGGGAAACAGGCTCGCCACCGCCAGGCTTTCCATGGCGTCGTTATGCTGCGTCGCGGTGCCGTGCAGGTTGAGGTAGCCGATCTGCTCGGGTTTCAACGCTGCCCGGGCCAGGGCCTTCTGCATCGCCAGCAGCGCGCCTTTGCCGGTGGGCTCGGGTGCCGAGATATGGTGCGCATCGCAACTCGCACCACTGCCCAGCAAGGCCATTGGCGCAGGCGTTCGGGTCATCAGGAACAGCACCGCGGCTTCGCCGATATTGATGCCATTGCGGTTCACCGAAAACGGGTTGCAACGCGCGCTCGACACCGCTTCCAGCGAGGTAAAACCGTTCAGCGTCAGCTTGCACAGGCTGTCGACGCCGCCGCAGATCACCGCATCGCACACGCCCAGGTCCAGCAGGCGCTGGGCACTCATCAGCGCACGCGCGCTGGAGGTGCAGGCGGTGGAAATTACATAGGCCGGGCCGCTCAGGTGCAGCCAGTCGGCGAGAAAATTCGCCGGGGCGCTGAGTTCCTGTTGCTGGTAATCGTAGTCGCCGGGAAATTGCTGATCACGCAGGTAATGTGCGATGCCGCGGCTGGCTTCGTCGATGCCCGAGGTGCTGGTGCCCAGCACAACGCCAACCCGCGACGCGCCGTAGGTGTGGATCGCTTGGCGCAGCTCATCCTCGATCTGCAGCGCAGCTTCCAGCAGCAACTGGTTGTTGCGGCTGCTTTGCTGGCCCAATTCCGTTGGGAGGGCCGCCAGTTCACCCTGCACGCCTGCCACCGGCAACACACGCTCCGGCACCCATCCGCCTTCGTCGCGCATGCCGGAACAGTCGCCGGCAAACAGGCTGCGGCTGACCTCTGCCTGACCACGGCCAAGGGCGCAGATCACGCCGAGGGCATTCAGGTAGGCGGTCATCGGGCAGCACCCAGCGGCGTGATGCGGTAGCTAAAGGGCTGGCCCGTGATGTTCACGCTGAACACTTCGGAAGACTGATACACAATTTTCCAATGGCCCGGCAGCGTGCGCGTGAGGTCCATGGCCTGGGCCGTCGGGTACAGCGCGCGAACGTCATCCGCCGACGTCAGGGCAAACAGCAACGCGGCAAACAGCTCGCGCGCCTGCGGGTTGGGCGGCAGCAAGCCGTCGGCCTGCCACTCGCCATTGATCAGCTTTTGCCGGGCCTGGGGAATGCCCAAAGGGTCCATCATCGACCAGCGAAGCGCGCCGCCTTCGCGCTGGATCACCAGCAGCCAATCCTGGGTCTGGCCGTCGGCGCGGCGCTGCACGTGCAACTGCATCGGCAAGCTCAAGGCCGGGGTTTTTGCCGGCAGCGGCGGCTGGCTGGCGCACGCGCTCAGCAGCACCAGGCAGCCCATCAACAGCAGGCGGATCATGTGTCGGCGCTCGCTAAGGGTTTGCGGGCTACGCAGTTGACCAGCGTCTCTTCGCGCTGGCCCACCGGTGGCGGGTTGCGCAGGCCCCAGCGCTCCAGCAGGCCGAAATCGCTGGAACGGCTCCACCACAGGTACGGATACGAGACGTTCTGCGGGCCGAATTCAAAGCCCTGTTCGCGCAGCATCTGCAGGTACTCGTCGGCGCTTTTCTGCACGTGCATCGGGTGGCGGAACAGCCAGCGAATTACCCAGGTGTCGATGTAGGCTTCGGTGGATTCGGCAAACAGCAAATAGCCGCCCGGCTTGAGCACGCGGTAGAACTCTTTGAGCGCGCGGTGCTGTTCGACCAGATGGTGGAACGTCTGATGGCAGAACAGGATATCGACGCTTTCGTCCGGTACGTCGAGCGTGGCGCAATCGCTGCCGATCAACTCGATCGCCAGGCCCTGACGCACGGCTTCGGCCTGGCTCAGTGCCAGGCTGTGGGGGTCGGCGTCCAGGCCGATCAGGCGCTGCGGCGCGAACACTTGCTGTAAATACTGGAACGACTTGCCCTGGCCACACCCCGCATCCAGCAACACCGGCGCCACCGGCAACGGCTCGGTGAACAGGCTGCGCAGGTCGTTGACCGCCACGCGCAATACGTGGTGCTGCCAGGTGTGGCTGCGCAGGAACCAGAAACCGAATTTGGTTTCTTCGACGTAATTTTTACTTAAATAGTGAGTGCTCATGCCGCATCCCCTGCACAAATCTCCGACAACATCCGCAACCGCCGCTTGGGCTCGCTGACAAACGGGTTGCGCTCATCCCACGCATAACCGGCGAGGATCGAGCTGATCATCCGGCGAATGTCCGGCGAGCTGCCAGGATGGAAAATCACGTCCTGGAACGTACCGGCATACCAGCCCTCGACGTAGCAGCGGAACGTGTCGACGCCACGCTTGAGTGGTTCGGCAAACTCGGTTTGCCAGTCCACTGTTTCGCCCTTGAGTTGGCGATGCAGCACGCCCGCCGCCATGCTCGCCGACCGCATGGCAATGGTCACGCCGGAGGAGAACACCGGGTCGAGAAATTCCGCCGCATTGCCCAGTAAGGCAAAGCCCGGGCCGTGCAGGGTTTTGACGTCTGCCGCGTAACCACCGATGGTGCGTGCCGGCGTGTCCCACACCGCGTTTTGCAACACCCGCGACAAGCTCGGGGTTTCGGCGATAAAGCCGCGCAGGCAGGCGTCGAGGTCTGCGTCACGGCCGTCGAAATGCTCCTTGGCCGCGACCACGCCCACTGAGCAGCGACCGTTGCTGAACGGTATCGTCCAGAACCAGATGTCGCGCTGGGTCGGGTGGGTGGTGACGAGGATTTTGCTGCGATCGAACTGCGGGTGTTCGATGTGATCTTCAACGTGCGTGAACACCGCCTGGCGCACCGGAAAGTTCGACGCTACGTCCAGGTCCAGCAGGCGCGGCAGCACGCGGCCGTAGCCGCTGGCGTCGAGCACAAACGTGGCCTTGAGGTGGTATTCGCTGCCATTTTCGCGGCGCACATGCAGGTAGCGACACTCGCCGAAAAAATCCACGCCGACGATGGTTTCGCCGTAACGGATCTCTACGCCTTGCAGCGCCGCCTGGTCGGCCAGCAACTTGTCAAACTCGCCGCGCTGCACCTGGAAGGTGGTCGGCTTGCCCTGGCTGAACGTGTCGCTGAAATCAAACGCACTGTAACGCTCGCCCCAGGCGAACGCGGCGCCGGTTTTCACCTGGAAACCCGCTGCATTCACCGCGTTGAGCATGCCGGCTTCTTCGATAAAGTCGATGCAGTGCGACAACAGGCTTTCGCCAATCGAGAACCGCGGAAAATGCTGGCGCTCGATAATCAATACATCATGCCCGTTGCGCTTTAACAGCGCGGCGGCGATGGCCCCGGATGGCCCGGCACCGATCACCACCACCTGGCGACGTTCCATTTCAACTGTGGGCACGAGGGCTCCTTGCCACTTTGGCGATAATCACATTCATGAGGCGTGCTTCTGTTGCCCGGCCCAAGGCGCCAGCATAAAGCTGAACGCCAGGCCCAGGCTGACCGACAGGCCGAAATTACTCACGGCCGGTGTACTCGACACCGCCAACAGGCCAAACGACAACCAGGTGGTCAGCGCCGCCAGCAGCGTCCCCAAGAGGCTGACGGCCGGGCCGCCGATCTGCTCGCGCATCAGGATCGCGTAATCCACGCTGATCGCCGTGACCAGCAGCAAGCCAAACAGGCTGAACAGGGTCAGCGGCTGGCCCAGCCAACCGAGGCTCGCCAGGCTGCACAGTGCCGCGAGCAATGGCAGGGCGACGATGCGCAAGGCCCCGCCGAACCCGAACGGCAGGATCAGCAGCAGCACGATCAGCACGCACGACATCAATTTCAATTCGGCCGCGCTGACCTGCGTGTCGGCAAATACTCGGTTCAAATCGCCCAGGCGATCGACCAGTTGCACACCGGGCAAATCCAGCGCCTGCACCCGCAGCAGCGCCGGGTTGTTCAAGCCTTGCAGGCTGACCATGGCCGCCACGCCGCCGTCCACCGGGCCCAGCCACAGCGTGCGCCAAGGCTCGGCGAGCGGCCCGACCAGCGCGGCGTCAATGTCTTCATCAGGCAATGCCTGTAATTGAGTGACTTCGGCTTGCAGGGCGCTGGCCGGGACGCCAAGGTCCAGCAATGGTTGCCAGTGCTGCGGCAGTTGGGCCAGCGCATCGCGCAACTGTTGTTGCTCGGCGGGCAGGTTGACCAGTTGGTTGAGCGCCAGGTAGCCCTGCAGCTTGCCCATGTTCACCAGTTGGTCCAGGCGTTCACCCAGGGCGGCCTGGCGTTCCAGCAACTGCTGCTGGTTGTCTGCGCGCACCAGGAAGAACTGGCTGGTGGGCTGGAACCCGGTGATGCGCGCCACGGCCTGGGCTTCTTGCAGCAGTTGCGGTGGTGCGCCGATCCACTGACGAATGTCGTTTTTGCTGTTCAAGTGCCACAGGCCACCGGCGCAGAACAGCAGCACCAGCGCCAGCAACGCCGGGCTCGGCACGCGTTTGAGCAACGCGGTTCGCAATAGCCACAGGCATTCGGCGATGCGCAGCGGCCATTGCGCCGGGCGCAGTTCCACGCCCTTGAGCAGCGCAGGCAACAGGCACACGGCCGACAGGTAGGCGCCGACCAGGCCAGCGGCGGAAAACACCGCGATCTGCGTCAGCGCCGGAAACGGCGTCCAGGCCAGTGCGAGGTAGCCGATGCAACTGGTCGCCAGGCTCAAGCTCAGGCCCGGCAGGGTCAGGCGCAAAGCTGGCCAACTGCGCCACGGCTGCATGCTCCAGCTTTTCGACAGGTAGTGCAGCGGGTAATCCACCGCCACGCCGATCAGGCTGGAGCCGAGAACGAGGGTCATCACGTGCATATGGCCGAACAGCACCACGCAGGCCACTGCACCAAACAGCATGCCCACCAGCACGGGCACAAAGGCCAGCAGCACGCGCCAGCGGCGGAACGCCAGCAACAGCAATAACAGGATGCCCAGGGTTGCGCCGCCACCGACCCAGGTCATTTCACGGGTAGCCTGTTGTTGACCATTCGCCGCGTAGAGCAACCCGCTGGCGGCGAGCAATTGCGCGCCTTGTTCGCTGGCCTGTTCGCGGCTGGCCTGGAGCAAGTCTGCCACTTGCAGCGGCAGTTTCATGTCGAAGGCATTGCCGGTGGTGCGCGCGCGCAGCAGCACCCAACTGTTGCCATCGGCGTCGGCGATCAGGGCGCCGCTGCCGATATCCAATTGCACCGAGCCGTGTTGCGGCTGGCTGTTCTGGATGCGCCCAGTCAGGCCCAGCCAGTCGTCCTGGCTTGGTACCAGGCTGAACCCGGAAAAGGGGTCGAACAGCGCTTGCACGCGCTGCTGGATGAAAGCGTCGGGGTGCTCGATCAGTTGTTCGCGGTCCTTGGCGGAGAGCATCGCCAGGCGCCCGCGCAGCAGTTGTTCGCGCAGTGCCGGAAGGTCGGCTTGCAGGTTCCACTGGACCTTTTCAAACAGGCCGCTGGCTTGCCAGCGGTCGGCCAATTGTTGCGCCACCTGCACTGCTTTTTGCCGATCGGCATGCCCCACCAGCACCAGCATTTCGCGGTTCAGTGGTTCTTGCATGCGTTGTTCGGCTTGCAGCTCCAAAGCATCCGGCGTATTGCCCGGCACCAGTTCCATCAGGTTGGCCGACAGCGGCGCGCCATGGCGCCACTGCCAGCCGGCCAGCGCCAGCACGGCCACCAGCAGCGTCAGGAACAGGCGCGGCAGCAGGCGCTCACTGGGCAAAGTCGTGTTGCTCCGCGTCGCTCAAGGGTTGGCTGGCGGTGCTGTCCTGCATGCGCAGCACAGTGCTGTCGCCTTGGGTTTCCAGCAGTTCGATTTTTTCTACCAACGCGCCGCCGTCGATATTGATCTGGGTGAAGACTTGCTTGAGCAACAGCGAGCGCGGGGTGAGCGTCAGCTTCCAGCCGTTGGCTTCGCCTTGCAGCTGCAGGTCGAAATCGCGCTGCAAGCCGCTGCTGTCGCCCTGAAGTACGGCGAGGAACAGCCGGTTCTGTTCGGCCCCGGCGCTCTTGTTCGGTAGCAGTTGCCAGCCGCTGGCGTCGCGCCGGGCAATGCCTTGGGCGCTGATGCGGTAGTCCTGTTGCAGCGGGGTTTTCAGCAGCCAGAGCAGGCCGTGGTCTTTGGCGAGCACGAAGGTGCCTTTGCTGACCAAGGGCTGGGGCAGGGCGCGCAGGTGTTTTTCCTGGATGAAGTTGCCGTGGATGACGGAGGGTTTGGCCAGTTGATTGCTGAGCTGCTGTAGATCAAAAGCATGCGCGAAACCTGGAATGCTGAATAACAGAATCAACGCGATACCTGTGGGAGCGGGCTTGCTCGCGAAGG
>NZ_JBARTQ010000622.1:0-6176 GCF_049645325.1 Pseudomonas sp.
GAACAGGGCCGTTCGCGCCAACAACAGCGTGGTCACCGGCACCGTAATCGCCAACAAAATCGGAATCAGCCAGCCGTGCAACACCGGCCCGGATTTGAGCACCGAAAAGTAAATGATCGACGCCAGCGCCACACACCATGCGCCCAGTGTCGAGGCGAGTGCCGGTGGGTGCATGCGCTGGAAAAAGTCTTTCATTCGCAGCAACCCAATCGCGCCAATCAGCGCAAACACGCTGCTCAGCACCAGCAGCACCGCCACGATCACTTCAACCCATAACGGCATCATTCAATCACCTCGCCACGCAGCAGGAATTTCGCCAGGGCAAACGACCCGACAAAGCCAAACAGCGCAATCAACAACGCCGCTTCGAAGTAGGTGTCACTGGCATAGCGAATGCCGAGCACCAGCATCATCAGCATCGCCAGGATATACAGGTAGTCCAGCGCCAGAACCCGGTCCTGGGCGGAAGGGCCTTTGAACAGGCGCACCAGGGTCAGCACCATGGCCAAGGAAAACAGGAACAGGCTGAACAGGATCGCATTGGAGAGCAGGGCGCTCATTCGAAGATCTCCATCAGGGGCCGCTCGTAGGTGGTCTTGAAGTGCTCGATAAACGGCGCTTCATCCTCCAGGTCAAACACGTGCAGCAGCAGGACGCTGCGGTCCAGCGCCAGTTCTGACCAGATGGTGCCGGGCACCACGGTAGTGATCATCGACAGCGCAGCCAGGCCGTTGGGGTCGCGCAAATCCAGGGGGATCTTGATGAAGCGCGAGCGCGGCGGACGCGAACCGCACACCAGCACGCCCCAGGCCACTTGCAGGTTGGAAACGATGACGTCGCGGCCCACCAGGAAGAACAGGCGAATAATCACGCCGGGGCGGCGGATGCGAATCGGCAGCGGACGCAACGGCGCCATCATCAGCGGCGCCAGAAAGCCCAGCAACGCGCCGAGCAACAGGTTGCCGGGGCTGACCGACAGGTTCAGCACCAACCACAATACCCATAACGCCAGGGACAACCACGGAGCAGGGAACAGGCGTTTCATGGCTGCACCTCCAGCGCGGCGGCTTTGGCTTCAGGGCTGGGGATCGGGCGTGTCGCCATCACCGCCATTACGTAGTGTTCCGGGTTGTTCAGGCTGTCGGCGGTGGCCTGGGTGTAGCGCATCAACGGTTCGGCCTTGAAGGTCAGGAGCACGCTGAGGCCGAGCAGGAAGAAGATCGGCAGGCACTCGTAGCGGCGCAGCAGCGGCGAAGGACGCTCTTCCGGGGTCCAGAAACGCTGGATGCCGAGGCGCGCGAAGGCGATCAGCGAGGCCAGGCCGGACAGGATCAGCAGTGCAACAAGGCCCCAGGCCGCCGGGCGGATCGGCTCATCCACCGCGTTGCCCAAACCCATCGGGTTGACCAGCGCACTTAACAAACTGAGTTTGCCGATAAACCCGGACAGCGGCGGCATGCCGATAATCAGCAGGGCGCAGGCGACAAAGCTCAAACCCAGGAACGCCATGGTCCAGGGGATTACTTGGCCGACCACTGCCTTCTGCTCGTCATCCAGGTTCACGCCGGGACGCGGATGCAGGGATTCCATGGCCTTGGGCAGCGCGTCGATTTCTTCATCCAGCGGCAGGTCATTGGCCGAACGCGAACGCTCGATCAACTCCGCCAGCAGGAACAGCGCGCTCAACGCCAATGTGGAGCTGACCAGGTAGAACAGCGCGCCGGCAGTCAGGCTCGGCTGTGCGAAACCGACGGCCGACAGCAGAATCCCGGCCGACACCAGAATGCTCAAGCTGGCCATACGCTCAAGGCGCTGCGCCGCAACCATCGCCAGCGCCGCGCAAATGATCGTCGCCATGCCGCCGTACACCAGCCAGTCGCCGCCGAACAGCGCCGAAGCGCCGGCCTGGCCGGAGAACAGCAGCGTCCACAGGCGCAGCACGGTGTACACGCCGACCTTGGTCATGATCGCAAACATCGCCGCCACCGGTGCACTGGCCGAGGAGTAGGCGGGCGCCAGCCAGAAGTTCAGCGGCCACATGCCAGCCTTGGCCAGGAACGCCGTCGCCAGGATCGCCGCGCCCGCATGCAACAGGCCACGATCGGCCTCCGGCACCAAGGGGATTTTCAGGGCCAGGTCAGCAAAGTTCAGGGTGCCGGTCACGCCGTAGATCATCGCCGCGCCAATCAGGAACAGCGACGAGGCCAGCAGGTTGATCGCAATGTAATGCAGGCCCGAAGACACCCGCGCGCGGCCGGAACCGTGCAGCATCAAGCCGTAGGACGCCGCCAGCAGCACCTCGAAGAACACGAACAGGTTAAACAGGTCCGCCGTGAGGAACGCGCCGTACAGGCCCATCAACTGGACCTGGAACAGCGCATGAAAACTGGTGCCCGCGCGGTCCCAGCGGGCCATGGCGAACAGCAGCGCACTCACGCCGATGATGCCAGTGAGCACCAGCATCATTGCCGACAGTTGGTCCACCACCAGCACGATGCCGAACGGCACCTGCCAGTTGCCCGGCAGATACACGCCGATCGAGCCGGGGCCGCCTTGTTGCGTCCAGTACAACAGCAGGATGGCGACGCCCAGGCCGACGACGCTGGAGAACAGATTGATTTTTGCCTTCAGCGGGCGGCGTTTTTCGCCGAGCATCAGCATCAGCGCGGCGGTCAGCAACGGCAGCAGGATCGGCGCGACGATCAGTTGATTCATCCACGTCATTCCTTGGGCTCCCGGCCGTCCACATGGTCAGTGCCGGTCAGGCCCCGGGAGGCCAGCAGCACCACCAGGAATAGGGCGGTCATGGCGAAGCTGATCACGATCGCCGTGAGCACCAGCGCCTGGGGCAGTGGGTCGGTGTAGTTGAGCAAGTCTTGCGGCACGCCGTCCTTGATGATCGGCTCCTTGCCGATAAACAGGCTGCCCATGCTGAAAATGAACAGGTTGACCCCGTATGAGAGCAGGCACAGGCCCATCACCACCTGAAACGTCCGTGGCCGCAGGATCAGCCAGACGCCGGAGGCCGCCAGGACCCCAATGGCAATTGCGATGACTTCTTCCATCAGGCGGCTCCTTCCGGTGCGGCAACCGCTTTGGGCTGGTTGCTCGGTTTGTGGGCCCGCACGGATTGGTGACCGAGGGCGGTGAGCATCAACAGTGTCGAGCCGACGACCATGGCGTACACGCCAACGTCGAAGAACAGTGCGCTGGCGACGTGAATGTCGCCCAGCACCGGCAAGCTGAAGTGCCAGGTGTGCGTGGTGAGGAACGGGTAACCGGCAAACAACGCGCCGAGCCCGGTGAGGGTCGCCGAGAGCAGGCCGAAGCCCATCCAGCGCATCGGCCGCAGGCTCATCTGCGCCTCGACCCACTGTGTGCCAGCAACCATGTATTGCAGGATAAACGCCACCGACATTACCAGGCCGGCCACGAAACCGCCGCCCGGTTGGTTGTGGCCGCGCATGAACAGGTAGAACGACACCACCAGCGCAATCGGCAGCAGCAGGCGTACCAGCACCGCCGGCACCATCATGAAGCCCAGCGCGGTGTCGCTGGCCTGGCGCGGGTTGACCAGGTCGGTCGCCACGTCCGGTGCCAGTTGGCGCTGTTGCGCCGGGATCTGCATGCTTTCCTTGGACGGACGGAAGCGCCGCAGCAGGGCGTACACCGTTAGCGCCACAGCGCCGAGCACGGTGATTTCGCCCAAGGTGTCGAAGCCACGGAAGTCCACCAGCATTACGTTCACCACATTGCTGCCACCGCCTTCCGGCAGGGCGCGGCTGAGGTAGAACGAGGAAATGTCGTTGGGCGTCTGGCGGGTCAGCATCGCGTAGGACAACAACGCCATGCCGCCGCCGACTACGGTCGACAACAGGAAGTCACGCAGACGACGAATGCGCGCCTTGCGCAGCGAACTCGGCAAAGGCGAGACTTCTTCGATCCGCCGTGGCAGCCAGCGCAGGCCCAGCAGGATCAGCACGGTGGTGACCACTTCGACGACCAGCTGCGTCAACGCCAGGTCCGGCGCCGAGAACCACACGAACGTGACGCACGTCATCAGGCCGCACACGCTGACCATGGTCAGGGCTGCCAGTCGGTGGTACTTGGCTTGCCAGGCGGCGCCAAGGGCGCAGGCAATCGCCAGCAGCCAGAGGGTGACGAACACGATGGAGCCCGGGATCTTCGGCCGGTCGCCCCAACTGAGGCCGCTGTTGAGCATCGGGATCACGCCGGCGATCACCGCCGCCAGCACGAGCAGGAACAGCTGGGTCTGCAGGCGCTTGGTGCTGATGCGTTTTTCGATCCGGCGCACGCCGCGCATCATCACCACCAGGCTGCGCTCGAACATGCGCTTGCCGTTGAAGTAGCTGATGACCGGCGGGTACTTGAAGCGGCCACGCTTGAGTTGCTTGCGCAGCAGCAGGTACAGCACCACGCCGCCGGACATGGCCACCAGGCTCATGATCATCGGCGCATTCCAGCCGTGCCAGATGGCCAGGCTGTATTCCGGCAACACGCCGCCGACTACCGGCAACGCGGCGGCGGCGAGGATCGAACCGACCACTTGGGCCGGGAAAATTCCCACCAGCAGGCAGGTGAACACCAGCAGTTCGACCGGCGCACGCATCCAGCGCGGTGGTTCGTGCGGCGTGTGCGGCAAGTCGGTCGCGGGCGGGCCGAAGAACACATCGACGGTAAAGCGCAGGGCGTAGGCCACGCTGAAGGTACCGGCGATGGTTGCGATCAGCGGCAGGGCGATTTCCACCCACGCGGTCGCCGAGATAAACACGGTTTCGGCAAAAAACATCTCTTTGGACAGAAAGCCATTGAGCAGCGGCACCCCGGCCATGGACGCACTGGCGACCATCGCCAGGGTCGCGGTGAACGGGATCAGGCGCACCAGACCGCTGAGTTTGCGAATATCGCGCGTGCCGCTTTCGTGGTCGATGATGCCCGCCGCCATGAACAGCGAGGCCTTGAAGGTGGCGTGGTTGAGGATATGGAACACCGCAGCGACGGCGGCCAGCGGGCTGTTCAGGCCCAGCAACAAGGTGATCAGCCCGAGGTGACTGATGGTGGAGTAGGCCAGCAGGCCCTTGAGATCATTCTGGAACATGGCGCAGTAAGCGCCGAGGAGGAGGGTGATGGCGCCGGCACCGCCGACGATCCAGAACCATTCTTCGCTGCCGGACAGCGACGGCCACAGGCGGGCCAGCAGGAACACGCCGGCCTTCACCATCGTCGCCGAGTGCAGATAGGCCGACACCGGAGTCGGTGCCGCCATCGCATGGGGCAGCCAGAAGTGGAAGGGGAACTGGGCGCTTTTGCTCAAGGCGCCGATCAGCACCAGGGCCAGCATGACCGGGTACAGCGAATGCGCGCGGATCTGGTCGCCCGCCGCCAGCACCTGGTCAAGGTCATAGCTGCCGACGATATGCCCCAGCAACATCACGCCCGCCAGCAGGCACAAGCCGCCGGCGCCGGTGACCATCAAGGCCATGTAGGCGCCGCGTCGCGCATCGGCGCGGTGGTGCCAATAGCCGATCAGCAGGAACGAAAACAGGCTGGTCAGTTCCCAGAAAAACACGATCTGGATCAGGTTGCCGGAAATCACCAGGCCGAGCATGGCGCCCATAAAGGCCAGGAAAAACGCGAAGAAACGCGGCACCGGGTCGTCCGGCGACATGTAGTAGCGCGCATACAGCGACACCAGCGTGCCGATGCCCAGCACCAGCATCGAGAACAGCCAGGCAAAACCATCCATGCGCAACACGAAGTTCAGCCCGAGGCTGGGCAACCACATGAATTCTTCACGGATCACACCACCGTGGGCGATCTGGGGGTAGAGCAGGGCGACTTGAAGGGTACCGGCCAGGGCCACGAGGCCAGCCAGCAGGGATTCGGTGTTACGTGCATTGTGCGGCAGCAAGGCCGCCAGACAGCTGCCAATAAAAGGCAGAAGCAGTAGAACTATCAGGGACATAGGCTTCTAATCTGCGGGAGTTTGGGATGCATCATACGTGCCGCTTTCTCGATCACCAAACGGCAACATGTGGCAGGATCCTACAAGGTAGGCTGAAAATTCGCATTTGGCATTGTTGAGAGACGCTGCCGCCTACTGTCGGAGCGGGCTTGCTCGCGAATGCGGACTGGCATTCAGCATGGATGTCGGC
>NZ_JBARTQ010000623.1:0-58387 GCF_049645325.1 Pseudomonas sp.
CGGCGGCCCACGGATTCAAGCCGGAGTGCGGGCATGCCGAGCCTAAGCGAGGCACCGAGTGGAGGGGCAAGAGCGTTTTGCTTACTTTTGCGCTCTATCAAAAGTGAGCCGCCGTAAGGGCGGAACCATAACCAGCCACACCCCAAACAACGGATACCCACTCAATCCCCCCGATAAAACACCCGATACCCCACCTGCCCCACCGCCTCATTGATCAACTGCCCACTGCGCCACACCGCCACAAACTCCGGCATCCAGCCGCCCAACGGCCGAGCATTATCCACACCCAAAAAGCCCACCGGCCCCGGCACCACGGTGAAGCCAGCCTTCTCAAAACTCCACACCGCACGCGGCATATGCCACGCCTGGGTCACCACCACCACGCGCTTGATACCTTGAGGCAATAAAATCCCCGCACTCATCTGCGCGTTTTCCCACGTCGTACGGCTGCGCTCTTCCTTCCAGCGCACCGTCACGCCGAAATCATCCTGCATAGAGACGGCCATCAATTCCGCCTCACTGGGCGGCGTGCCGTAATGCAAGCCACCGCTGGTCAACACCGGCAACCCCGACGCCTTGGCCAGCCGCGCGGCATACCGCTGGCGCTCCAACCCGATGCCGGTGGGCTGGTCGCTGCCCCACGCAGGATCACCTCGCTCACGCCCAGACCCCAGCACCACAATCGCATCAGCGCGCTGGGCCAGGGTCGCCCAGTCTTCCCGAGCCAACGCCGGCTCAGTCTCCAGCGCATACGCGCCCCACTGCACCACTACCGGCAGGCTGATCAGCCACATCCCGCCCAACCCAACGGCAAAGCAAAGCCCCGCCAGGCGCGGGCGGCTTTTACGAAACCACCACGCAAGCGCAAGCAACAGCAAGAAAATGCCGGGCGGCAAGAGCAATTGTTTAATGAAATAACGAAAAGGCATCGGGCATCTCCAAAGATGCCCGAAGCCTAGATGCAACGCGGTTTAGCGACAATCTTTACCAGCATCTTTTGAGAAGGCCAACGACTAACGCTGTGCTTCACTTGGACCGGACGGCCCGACGTTTTTCGGGGCCGCGACCGGCAGACACGTCCTTCAGCCAGATCACCTTGGCCGAACGCGAGGTCTCCTGGGTCGGCGGGGAAGCCTGCCCATGAGAGGCACGGTGGTGATTCAATTCCAGGTAGCACTTGATCAGTTCAAGTTCTGCCTGGCTCAAGCCTCGCAACTCCAGTTCCAGAGGCCGCTCATCACGCAATCGGCCTGCTGTTCTTGCGGCGTCCAATGCCCGACCCAACCGGTCGATCAGTCCTTCATACAACTGCGGTTTCGTTAAAGTTCGCTGCGATTCAACCATCCCCTCACCTCATTGAAGATAAGACTCACTCCCCAATAAACAGCGTAGTCCCCACGGCTGCACCTGCCCGGCGCCGCGACAGACGGCCCTGCCTGCGCAATCAGGGTTTCCCTCGATAGAGTGGGGTCATGTATGCTACGGCGCTTCCTGTAACTCCACTTCCCGCAGGGTTTGGGCACGGACGCGCCGCTTTTTGGTGTCGATCAACCTGAACGTTGCACCGAAGAGGATTAGGCCACCCCTATTCAGTTCAAAAGTAGCCATGCACGAACAATATCAGCCCCGTGAAATAGAAAACGCCGCCCAAACCTTCTGGGACGAGCAAAAGTCCTTTGAAGTCAGTGAACAGCCAGGCAAGGAGACTTTCTATTGCCTGTCGATGTTCCCTTACCCCAGCGGCAAGCTACACATGGGGCACGTGCGTAACTACACCATCGGCGATGTGATTTCCCGCTACCAGCGCATGCTCGGCAAAAACGTCCTGCAACCTATGGGTTGGGACGCCTTTGGCATGCCGGCGGAAAACGCCGCGATGAAGAACAACGTGGCGCCCGCCAAGTGGACCTACGAAAACATCGCCTACATGAAGACCCAGCTGCGCAGCCTGGGCCTGGCGGTGGACTGGTCCCGCGAAGTGACCACCTGCAAGCCGGATTACTACCGTTGGGAACAATGGCTGTTCACTCGCCTGTTCGAAAAAGGCGTGATCTACCGTAAAAACGGCACCGTGAACTGGGACCCGATCGACCAGACCGTACTGGCCAACGAGCAGGTGATCGACGGTCGCGGCTGGCGTTCCGGCGCAGTGATCGAAAAACGCCAGATCCCGATGTACTACTTCAAGATCACGGCCTACGCCGATGAACTGCTGTCGAGCCTCGATGACATGCCGGGCTGGCCTGAACAGGTCAAGACCATGCAGCGTAACTGGATCGGCAAATCCAAGGGCATGGAAGTGCAGTTCCCGTACAACGTCGATTCCATCGGAGTTGCCGGCGCGCTGAAAGTCTTCACTACCCGTCCAGATACGCTGATGGGCGCCACCTACGTCGCCGTGGCCGCCGAACACCCGTTGGCCACCCAGGCCGCACAGAACAACCCTGAGCTGCAGGCGTTCATCGCCGAATGCAAAGGCGGCAGCGTCGCCGAAGCCGACGTCGCCACCCAAGAGAAAAAAGGCCTGCCAACCGGCCTGTTCGTCGAGCACCCGCTGACCGGTGAAAAGCTGCCAGTGTGGGTCGCCAACTACGTGCTGATGCACTACGGCGACGGAGCCGTCATGGCTGTGCCGGCTCACGACGAGCGCGATTTCGAGTTCGCCAACAAGTACAGCCTGCCGATCAAGTCCGTCGTGCGCACCAGCGCCGGTGACGCCAACCCGGCCCCGTGGCAAGACGCCTACGGCGAGCACGGCGAACTGATCAACTCCGGCGAGTTCGACGGCCTGGACTTCCAAGGCGCCTTTGACGCCATCGAAGTCGCACTGATCAAGAAAAACCTTGGTGCCTCGCGCACCCAGTTCCGCCTGCGCGACTGGGGCATCAGCCGTCAGCGCTACTGGGGCTGCCCGATCCCGATCATCCACTGCGAAACCTGCGGTGACGTGCCGGTGCCGGAAGACCAGTTGCCTGTGATACTGCCGGAAGACGTGGTGCCGGACGGTGCGGGTTCGCCACTGGCGCGCATGCCCGAGTTCTACGAATGCAGCTGCCCGAAATGCGGCCAGCCTGCCAAACGTGAAACCGACACCATGGACACCTTCGTCGAGTCCTCGTGGTACTACGCCCGCTACGCCTCGCCTCACTATGAAGGCGGCCTGGTGGAGAAATCCGCAGCCGACCATTGGTTGCCGGTGGATCAGTACATCGGCGGCATCGAACACGCGATCCTTCACCTGCTGTACGCACGCTTCTTCCACAAGCTGATGCGCGACGAAGGCCTGGTGAGTTCCGACGAACCGTTCAAGAACCTGCTGACCCAAGGCATGGTGGTCGCCGAGACGTACTACCGCCGCGAAGCCAATGGCGCCTACACCTGGTTCAACCCGGCGGACGTCGAGCTTGAGCGTGACAGCAAAGCCAAGGTCATCAGTGCCAAGCTGATTGCCGACGGCCTGCCGGTGGAAATCGGCGGTACCGAGAAGATGGCCAAGTCCAAGAACAACGGCGTTGACCCGCAGTCGATGATCGATCAGTTCGGCGCCGACACCTGCCGCCTGTTCATGATGTTCGCCTCGCCGCCCGACATGAGCGCCGAATGGTCCGACTCCGGTGTCGAAGGCTCGCACCGTTTCCTCAAGCGCGTCTGGCGCCTGGCCCACGCCCATGTCAGCCAGGGCTTGCCCGGCAAACTGGACGTGGCCAGCCTCAACGACGAGCAGAAAGCCATTCGTCGCAGCACCCACCTGGCCATCCGCCACGCCAGCCAGGACGTGGGCCAGAACCACAAGTTCAACACCGCCATTGCCCAAGTGATGACGCTGATGAACGTGCTGGAAAAGGCGCCGCAAACCACTGAACAAGACCGCGCGCTGGTACAGGAAGGGTTGGAGACAGTCGTCCTGCTGCTGGCGCCAATCACGCCGCACATCAGCCATGACCTGTGGAGCCGTCTGGGCCACAGCGGCGCGGTGATCGACGCCGGCTGGCCGGTGCAGGATGACAGCGCCCTGGTACAGGACACGTTGCAACTGGTGATTCAGGTCAACGGTAAACTGCGTGGCCAGATCGACATGCCGGCCAGCGCCAGCCGTGAAGACGTAGAAGCCGCCGCACGCGTCAACGAAAACGTGCTGCGTTTTACCGAAGGCCTGACGATCCGCAAAGTGATCGTAGTGCCCGGCAAACTGGTCAACATCGTCGCCAGCTGAATCGGATCGGGCGCAGGGCTTGAGCCCTGCGCCGAACAAAACCTCCAAGGCCTCGATATGGCCGACATGGTTTCAAGGGGAGCAACACAATGATCAAACGCAACTTGCTGGTGATGGGCCTTGCTGTGCTGTTGAGCGCCTGCGGCTTCCAACTGCGCGGCACCGGCACCAATGAACTGAGCATCAAGGAACTCGACGTCAGCGCCCGCAACGCCTACGGCGACACCGTGGTTCAGCTGCGCCAGACCCTGGAAAACAGCGGCGTGCATGTCTACACCGGCGCGACCTACAAACTGGTGCTCGTGGACGAGAAAGAAACCCAGCGTAACCTCAGCTATGCGAGCGCCGGCCGAGCGTCGGATATCGAGCTGAATACGTTGGTCGCCTATGAACTGCAAGGCCGCGACCAACTGCCATTGATGGGTGACAAGGTCGAAGTTCAGAAGGTCGTGAGCCACGACGGTAACAACCTGGTCGGTTCGGACTCGGAGACGATCCAGGTTCGCAAGGAAATGCGCCGCGAGCTGATCCAGCGCCTGATGGTTCGCCTGCAACAGCTGACCCCGGAAAAACTGGAAATGCTGCAGCAAACCGCTGACAACAAGGCCAAGGCTGACGCCGACGCCCTGAAAGCCGCGCAAGAGTATGAAGACAACACGCCGAAACAATCGCCTGCTGAAGTTCCAGCCGAGTAAGCCAGACGGGGCGCCCCAGGCGCCCCGTTCGACCCGCCTATGAAACTTGCCCCCGCCCAACTCGCCAAACATCTGCAAGGTGGCCTTGCGCCTGTCTATATCGTCAGCGGTGATGACCCGCTGCTGTGCCAGGAAGCGGCGGACGCCATTCGCACTGCTGCTCGCCAGCAAGGCTTCGATGAACGCCAGGTGTTCAGCGCCGACGCCAGTTTCGACTGGGGAACGCTGCTGCAAGCTGGCGCGAGCATGTCGCTGTTTGCCGAAAAACGCCTGCTGGAGCTGCGCCTGCCGTCGGGCAAGCCCGGTGACAAGGGCGCAGCCGCCTTGATGGAATACTGCTCACGCCCCGCCGAAGACACGGTATTGCTGGTCAGCTTGCCGAAGCTCGACGGCAGCGCGCAGAAAACCAAGTGGGGCAAGGCGCTGGTGGAAGGGCCGCAAACCCAGTTCATCCAGATCTGGCCGGTGGACAGCAACCAGCTGCCGCAGTGGATTCGTCAACGGTTGTCCCAGTCGGGGTTGTCGGCGACACAGGACGCGGTGGAGCTGATTGCTGCGCGGGTCGAAGGCAATTTGCTTGCTGCCGCCCAAGAGATCGAAAAGCTCAAGCTGATGGCCGAAGACGGGCAGATCACTGTCGAAACCGTGCAAGCTGCGGTGGCTGACAGCGCCCGCTTTGACGTGTTCGGGCTGGTGGATGCGATTCTTAACGGCGAACCGGCCCACGCTTTGCGCATGCTCGAAGGGCTGCGCGGCGAAGGCGTGGAGCCTCCGGTGATTCTGTGGGCCCTGGCCCGGGAATTACGGGTGCTGGCCAACATTGCCTTGCAATACAGCCAGGGCATCCCGCTGGACAAAGCCTTCAGCCAGGCAAGGCCGCCGGTGTGGGACAAGCGTAAACCCCTGATGAGCAAAGCCCTGCAACGGCACTCAGCGCAACGCTGGGCGCAGCTTCTGTTGGAGGCGCAACGCATTGATGCGCAAATCAAGGGCCAGGCAGCGGGTTCACCGTGGATGAGCCTGAGCCGTTTGTCGTTGCTGATGGCGGGCCAGCGCCTTACATTGCCGGCCGAGTAACTTTCGTTCCAAACACACCACATCCCCCTGTGGGAGCAGATAAGCCAGCGCCCACATTAACTGTGTCCACTTGATTCTGTGAAAATGCCTACACATCGCCGGGCTTTACAGCCGCACCACTTCGGCAGATGATTTGCCCCGCTCCACCCCACCTATCGAGAGTACCCATTATGAGCAAAAAGCCATCCAAGCATGGCCCCAACAAGGCCAAATCCATCATCGCCCAGCCACTGTTCCGCAGCCGTCAGGAACGCGCCGGCAAGGGCAAAGGCAGCTACCGCCGCGAAGCCTTCCAGTCTAATAGCTGGGAGGCTTCTTACTTTCTGGCTGCTTGAAGGCAAGCGCCCCTTCGGCATGATAAGGTCTGCACCTGATTTGTAATCCCTGGACCTGTGCATGCCCTCTAGTCTTTCCCGTCGTTGGCACCTTCGCCAATTGATCGCTGCCTCCAGCCTCATTCTGCTTGTCGCCTGCGCGGAAAAACCTACCGCTGCGGACGCTCAACCCCTGCCAAAACTGCAGACCGTACCGGCCGTCGCGCCTGCTGTGGTTGCACCCCTGGCTCTGGACAACCTTGATATCCAACCGACCCAGACCTTCGCCGAATGGCAGGCTGGCTTTCGTGTGGAAGCCCTGAAAGCCGGGATTACCGCGGCCGTCTTCGATAATGCCTTCGCCAACGTCACGCCCGACATGGGCGTGATCCGCGCTGACCGCAGCCAGCCGGAATTTTCCCGCCCGGTGTGGGAATACCTCGACGGCGCCCTGTCGCCGGTGCGCGTGCGTAACGGCCAGGCCTTGCTGATCAAGTACGCCGATATCCTGCAAAGCATCGAACAACGGTATGGCGTTGACCGCCAGGCGCTGGTCTCGGTGTGGGGCATGGAAAGCAACTTTGGCCAGTTCCAGGGCAATAATTCGGTGATCCGCTCCCTCGCGACCCTGGCCTATGAAGGCCGTCGCCCGGCATTCGCCCAAGCGCAACTACTGGCGGCGTTGCAGATCATCCAGCATGGCGACATCCAGGCTGACCAGATGAAAGGCTCCTGGGCCGGCGCCATGGGCCAGACCCAGTTCATCCCGACCACCTACAACACCCACGCCGTCGACTTTGATGGCGACGGCCGCCGCGATATCTGGAACAGCCCGGCCGACGCCCTCGCCTCCACTGCGCACTACCTGCAAAGCTCCGGCTGGCAGAAAGGCCAGCCTTGGGGCTTCGAGGTGCAGCAATTGCCGGCGAATTTCGATTACGCCCTGGCTGACGGCGGCATCCGCAAGACCGTCGCCGAATGGCTGAAACTGGGCATCCAGTTGCCGCCTGGCGCGAGCATGCCCGCGAATGTCGACCAACTGTCCGCCGCCCTGCTGCTGCCCGCCGGCTACCGTGGCCCGGCATTCCTGGTGCTGGATAACTTCCGCGCGATCCTCAAGTACAACAACTCCTCGTCCTACGCGCTGGCGGTGGGCCTGTTGTCGGAACGGTTCGCCGGAGGTGGTGTGATTCGTGGCGACTGGCCGAAAGATGAGCTGCCGTTGAGCCGCTCCCAGCGCATGGACCTGCAAACGGCGCTCAGCGCCAAAGGCTATGACGCCGGTAACCCGGACGGGATTATTGGGGCCAATACGCGCAAGGCGATTCGTGCGGCGCAGCAGTCGCTGGGCTGGCCGGCGGATGGGTATCCGACGGTGAAGCTGTTGGAGTCGTTGCAGAGCCAGTGATGGGGGGCTGCTGCTTAATGTGGTAGCGGGCTTGCCCCGCTCACCACATGAAAGCCTCACCCCATCAGGGTTTGAACCACAGCCTGCTCCAACACCACCCGCTGCTCCCCTGCATCCAGCCGCACCCACGCGCCCATCGGCAGCGTCAGGTTCGGATCGCAATGCCCACTGCGCCAGCCGGACAGCACCGGAATGCGCAATGGTTCGAAGGTTTGCTTGAGCAGACGCTCCAGCGCGACGTTATCCACACCCGCCACATCCCCTACCAGCACACCCGCGACCTGCGCCAACTTGCCCGCCAGGCGCAGATGGGTCAGCAGACGGTCGATGCGATAGATCGGCTCGTTGACGTCCTCGATGAACAGGATGATGCCTTCAGCGTCAATCTCGTACGCCGTGCCCATCACTGCCGCAATCATTGAGAGATTACCCCCCAGCAAGCGCCCACAGGCGATGCCAGGCTCGATCGTGGTCAACGGGTAAGCCGCCGGGTGCGCCAACACGCTACCGGCGCCGAGGTCACCGCGCAGCATGCTGAACAGTGACGTCTGCGTGGGTGGCTGCTTGTTTCCCAGCAAGTCGGCATTCAGCATCGGCCCGTGGAAGGTCACGAAGCCTGCGTAGCGGCTGATAGCCAGGTGCAGCGCGGTAATGTCGCTGTAACCGACGAACGGCTTGGGGTTGGCTCGCAGCAGGTCGAAGTCCAGGCGGTCGAGCAGGCGTGGCGTGCCGTAGCCGCCGCGCAGGCAGAAGATGGCGTCGATCTCGGGGTCGGCGAAGGCGGCATGCAGGTCACGCAGGCGTACGTCATCGCTGCCGGCAAGGTAGCCGTCGCGTTCGTACACGCTCGGCAAGATGCGCAATTCGTAGCCCCGGGCACGCATCCATTGCCCGGCTTTTTCAACGTCCAGAGTGGCAGGGCCAGCGGGGGCGATCAGGCCGATGACGCCTTCGGCGCGCAGGGCGGGTACGGCGGCGACGCGTTCAGTGGTCATCCATGTTCTCCGTATGGGTGTCGCACAACGAACTGTGGGAGCTGGCTTGCTTGCGATGCGGGCACCTCGGTGCATCGGGTGCACCGAGGTGATGCTATCGCAGGCAAGCCAGCTCCCACAAAAGCCAGCTCCCACCTGTGTGGCAGCGGCGTTGTTACGAAACCAGGCTAGCCTTGACCAGCTTGGCCTGCTCGTCGGCGTGGTACGAGGAACGCACCAACGGGCCGGACGCCACGTTCTTGAAGCCCATTTTGTAACCTTCCTCGGCGAACCAGGCGAACACGTCCGGGTGCACGAAACGCTGCACTGGCAAGTGGCTGCGGGACGGTTGCAGGTACTGGCCCAGGGTCAGCATGTCGATGTCGTGTTCGCGCATGCGCTTCATGACTTCGATGACTTCTTCGTCGGTCTCGCCCAGGCCCAGCATCAGGCCGGACTTGGTCGGGATGTGCGGCATCATCTGCTTGAATTTCTGCAGCAGGGTCAGCGACCACTGGTAGTCCGAACCCGGACGCGCGGCCTTGTACAGGCGCGGCACGGTTTCCAGGTTGTGGTTGAACACATCCGGCGGCTCGGCGGCGGTGATTTCCAGCGCCACGTCCATACGGCCGCGGTAGTCCGGCACCAGGGTTTCAAGCATCACGTTCGGCGACAGCTTGCGGATCTCGCGGATGCAGTCGGCAAAGTGCTGGGCACCGCCGTCACGCAGGTCGTCGCGGTCTACCGAGGTGATCACAACGTATTTGAGTTTCAGGTCGGCGATGGCGATGGCCAGGCTTTCCGGCTCGTTGACGTCCAGTGGCTTTGGTCGGCCGTGGCCAACGTCGCAGAATGGGCAACGACGGGTGCAGATGTCACCCATGATCATGAAGGTCGCGGTGCCACCGGAGAAGCACTCGCCCAGGTTCGGGCAGGACGCTTCTTCGCACACGCTGTGCAGCTTGTGTTTGCGCAGCAGGGCCTTGATACGGTCGACTTCCGGCGAAACCGGGATGCGCACGCGAATCCAGTCAGGCTTTTTCGGCAGTTCGGTGGTCGGGATGATCTTGACCGGGATGCGTGCAACCTTCTCGGCGCCGCGCAGCTTGACGCCGGCTTCCACCTTGGCACGCGGGGCCGGGGCCGGACGCTCGGTAATGTCCAGCGTCGGGATCATGGTTTGCACTGCATCAGTAGTCATAATCAGTCGATTCCGCCCGTGAGGGTCGTCTGCTCAGCATAGTCGAGGTGTTTGACGAGCTGCGCACGCAGCCGGGCACTTACCTCGGCAAATTTAATCGGTGTGGCGTGGTCGCTCATCTGGGTCATCGCCAACCCGGCATAACCGCACGGGTTGATCCGCCGAAACGGCGCCAGGTCCATGTCCACGTTCAGGGCCAGGCCATGAAAGGAACAGCCGTGGCGAATACGCAGCCCCAAAGAGGCGATTTTCGCGCCGTCCACGTACACACCGGGTGCATCGGGCTTGGCCGCGGCGGTCACGCCGTAACTGGCCAGCAGCTCGATCAGGCAAGCCTCCATACGGCTCACCAGGTCGCGCACGCCGAAACCCAGCTTGCGCACATCCAGCAACAGATAAGCGACAAGCTGACCGGGGCCATGGTAAGTCACTTGGCCACCTCGGTCGACCTGCACCACCGGAATATCACCCGGCAGCAACAGATGTTCGGCCTTGCCGGCCTGGCCCTGGGTGAACACCGGCGGGTGTTCCACCAGCCAGATTTCATCGGGGGCCGAGCTGCCGCGCTCGTTCGTAAAACGCTGCATGGCATGCCAGACGGGCTCGTAGGCCATCTGGCCGAGCTCACGAAAGCCCAGGACCTGAGACATCACAGCACCATGTGCACGAAGCCGGTGGCCCGCAGTTCGCTGTTGATGTCGTAGAGCTGGTCTTGACCCGTCGCAACGATGTGCAACTGGATCGTGGTGTATTTACCGTTGGAGCTCAAACGCTCGTCCACCCGGTTGTCGTTGATCTCTGCGTGTTTACGCACAATCTCAAGAATCTTGTCTTTGTTGCCCACACCGGTATCGCTGATCACCTTGACGGGATAGTCCACGTTTGGGAATTCGATCTTCGGCGCCTTTACTTCTACTTCTTTATCGGTCATGGCGTAACGGCCTCGTAAGCGTAAGCCGTGGCGACGGGCAAAGCCCCGTGTCGGATCAACACGGGGCTTTGCAGGTGCACACTTATCAGTTGAACAAGCTGTAGAAGAATAGACGGATGCTATCCCAGACGCGGCGGAAGATACCACCTTCGTCGACGGCTTCAAGCGCGATCAGGTCGGCGCTGTGGACCACTTTATCGTCCAGCTTCACTTCGACCTTGCCGATAACGTCGCCTTTGGCGATCGGTGCAGTCAGTTGCTGATTCATGGTCATGCTGGCAGCGAGCTTCTTGAGCTGGCCTTTAGGCATGGTCAGGGTCAGGTCGTCGGCCAGGCCAGCCTTGACTTGATGGGTCGCGCCTTTCCATACCGGGGCTTGAGCCAGCTCAGCACCCTTCTGGTAGAAGGTCTGGGTTTCGAAGAAGCGGAAACCGTAGGTCAGCAGCTTTTGCGTTTCAGCCGCACGGGCCTGCTCGCTGTTGGTGCCGAATACCACGGCGATCAGGCGCTGGCCATCACGTACGGCGGACGACACCATGCAGTAGCCGGCTTCGTCGGTGTGGCCGGTTTTCAGGCCATCAACGGTCTTGTCGCGCCACAGCAGCAGGTTGCGGTTAGGCTGCTTGATGTTGTTCCAGAAGAATTCCTTCTGGGAGTAGATCGCGTAGTGCACCGGGTCGACGCGAATGATCGCGCGCGCCAGGATCGCCATGTCGTGAGCCGACGAGTAGTGCTCCGGGTTCGGCAGACCGGTCGGGTTCATGAAGTGGCTGTTGGTCATGCCCAGGTCAGTCACGGTTTTGTTCATCATGTCGGCGAACGCGTCTTCGCTGCCGGCGATGTGCTCCGACAGCGCCACGCTGGCGTCGTTGCCGGACTGGATGATGATGCCGTGCAGCAGGTCGCTCACAGTTACCTGCGAACCCACCTTGATGAACATCCGCGAACCGCCGGTGCGCCAGGCGTTTTCGCTGACGGTCACCGGGTCGTTCTCGCCGATCTGGCCGCGACGGATTTCCAGGGTCGCAATGTAGGCCGTCATCAGCTTGGTCAAGCTGGCGGGCGGCAGGCGCTGGTCACCGTTGTTCTCGACCAGCACGTTGCCGCTGGCGGCATCCATGAGGACCCAGGCCTTGGCGGCCAGTTGCGGGGAAGCCGGCACCATTTCAACCGCCCAGGCGGCCGGGGTGATGATCAGCGAAAGAAGCAGGCACGTGCGTTTGGCTAAGGTGGTGATGTTCATCCGTCTCTCGAAATTGCTTATGGAAACTTGCCCTCGCGGGCAAAACTTATTCAGACAGGCCGTTGCCAGACTGTCGCGTGTTCGGTTGCCCGCTCACCCCTTGCCCCTGGGTTTTTATTCTTCAACGAGCCAACAACCAAGGCCCGGGCGCGCATGCGAACCCGAACCATCAATCCTTTACTTATTCGGCGGTGACCACGCTGGGTTGCCCCAGGTTGGCCAAACGCACGCTGTTCTGCACTTGCGCCACTTCACTCGGCGAACCGATCGGGCCCATGCGCACACGGTGCAGGGTCTGCTGGTTACGCACGATGGAGCTGATAAATACGGGCGCGCTGACCATGCCGCTGAGCTTGGACCTTAACAGTTCCGCCGCATCCGGGTTGGCGAAAGCGCCGACCTGCAGGTATTGCCCGCCCACGGTCGAGGCACCCGGTGCGGCACGCGGCACGACGACCGTGTCCGGCGCGTGCTGCGCCGGTGGTGGCGTCCACTGTTCGATCTTGCCGGCCGACGCGGTGACTTGCGGCTGCTGTGTCTGCGGTTCGTTGAGCATCAACGGCGCCGGTTTGCCACGCTGGGCCCAGTACTGCGCGGGGTCGATCCCTTCAACCTTGACCCGCGCGGTGCCGATTTCGGCATAGCCGAGTTTTTTCGCGGCAGCGTAGGACAAGTCGATGATCCGGTCCGAATAGAACGGCCCACGGTCGTTGACCCGCAGGATCACTGTGCGGTTGTTGTCCAGGTTGGTCACGCGTACATAGCTGGGCAGCGGCAGGGTCTTGTGCGCCGCGCTCATGCCATACAGGTCATAGACTTCGCCGTTGGCGGTGTTCTGGCCATGAAACTTGGTGCCGTACCAGGACGCGGTGCCCGATTGCACGTAGGTCTTGGATTCCTGCAGCGGGAAGTAGTTTTTACCTAGCACGGTGTAAGGGTTGGCCTTGTACGGGCCGGTGTGCAGGGTTGGCGTGGCGTCGGGGATCTTCGACACGTCGACGTCCCACCACGGCGCGCCGTCTTTGTGCGCGCGGTTGATGTCCAGGCCCGGCTGGGCACGGACGATTCCGCCACCCGACTTTTGCGCCGGTGCGCGGTTGGTGGTGGATGAACAACTGACAACCAGCAAGGACAACGCGGCAAACGCCACCAGCTTGAGCGGTTTTTTGAACGGCGATGCCCGCATTACTTGTTGCCCCGTGCTTGGACCAGCATGTCTGACAGCTGATGCACGGCCATGGCGTACATCACACTGCGGTTATAACGCGTGATTGCGTAAAAATTCTTCAGGCCCATCCAGTATTCCGGGCCGTTTTCGCCTTCCAGGCGGAACGCCGTCACCGGCATGTCATCGCGTGGCGCATTCTGACTCGACCAGCCCAGCGCCCGCAACTCCCCGACCGTCTTCGCAGGCTCGATACCCTGGGTCAGGCCTTCGTCGGCGCGGTCCCCGGTCACGTCGGCACGGATGACGACCGGCTCGCCGGCAACCCAGCCATGGCGCTTGAAGTAGCTGGCCACGCTGCCGATGGCATCGTCCGGGTTGCTCCAGATATTGATGTGGCCGTCGCCGTCAAAATCCACCGCGTACGCGCGAAAGCTGCTCGGCATGAATTGCGGCAAGCCCATCGCCCCGGCGTAGGAGCCCTTGAGGGTCAGCGGGTCGACCTGCTCTTCACGGGCCAGCAACAGGAATTCGCGCAGTTCCTTGCGGAAGAACTCGGCGCGCGGCGGGTAATCGAAGCCCAGGGTCGACAACGCATCGATCACCCGGTAACTGCCGGTATTGCGCCCGTAAAAGGTTTCAATGCCGATGATCGCGACAATTACCTGGGCTGGCACGCCGTATTCCTGCTCGGCGCGGGCCAGCACGGCTTCGTGCTGGCGCCAGAAGTCCACACCCCGGGCCACGCGGGCGTCGGTGAGGAACATCGGGCGGTATTCTTTCCACTGCTTAACCCGCTCGGCGGGGCGCGAAATAGCATCGAGGATCGCCTGCTTGCGCTGGGCTTCGCGGAACACGCCCATCAGCTGTTCACCGGCGAAACCGTAGTCGCGGGTCATCTCACCGACAAATTCGGCGACCTGGGGCGAGCCATCGTAGTCACCGGCCTGCGCCTCTTGCGTCGCGCCCAGCAGCCCAATCAGGCCCATCCAGGACGCGTGCCGAGTCGCCCAGCCGCGCATTACTTGCATTGACATCTTCACCTTATTCAAACCTGTGCGATCCATTTGCGATGCGTATGAATCGACATCAAAACCCCAAACGCTGACATCAAAGTCACCAGCGAAGTTCCGCCGTAGCTAATGAATGGCAACGGCACCCCAACCACCGGCAGCAGGCCACTGACCATACCGATGTTGACGAAAACGTAAACAAAAAAAGTCATGGTCAGGCTGCCGGCGAGCAACTTGCCGAACAGCGTCTGCGCCTGGGCGGTGATCACCAGGCCGCGCCCAATCAACAGCACATAGATCAGCAACAAGGCGCAAATGCCCACCAGGCCGAACTCTTCGCCCAATACCGCAATAATGAAGTCGGTGTGGCTCTCGGGCAAAAAGTCGAGGTGCGACTGAGTGCCCAGTAACCAACCCTTACCAAATACCCCACCGGAACCGATGGCGGCCTTGGACTGAATAATGTTCCAGCCGGTGCCCAGCGGGTCGCTTTCCGGGTCGAGGAAGGTCAGGATCCGCTGCTTCTGGTAGTCGTGCATAAAGAAGAACCACATCGCCACGGCCACCGGGATCGCGGCGGCCAGCACGCTGAGAATCCAGCGCCAGCGCAGCCCGCCCATAAACAGTACGAACGCGCCGCCGGCGAGGATCAGCAGCGAGGTGCCGAGGTCGGGCTGGCGCACGATCAGGATAAACGGCACGCCGATCAGGATCAGGCTGACGCCCACGTGCTTGAGCTGCGGCGGCAAGGTGCGCTTGGACAGGTACCAGGCGATGGTCGCCGGCATCAGGATCTTGAGGAACTCCGACGGCTGGAAGCGAATCACCCCCGGTATGTTGATCCAGCGGGTCGCGCCCATGGCGTTGTGGCCCATCACGTCCACCACCACCAGCAGCAATACGCCGACGACGTAACCCAGCGGCACCCAGCGCGCCATGAACCGCGGCTCCAACTGGGCGATCACCACCATCGAGAGCAAGCCCAGGCCGAACGAAGACGCCTGCTTGATCAGCAGGTCCCAGTTCTTGCCACTGGCCGAATACAGCACGAACAGGCTGCCGGCCGCGAGGGTCAGCAGCAGGATTAGCAAAGGGCCATCAATGTGCATGCGTTGCAGCAACGTCGCACGGCGACGCATCACATCCTCGCTTGAGAGGATGCGGTCAAAATTACTCTTCACGGGCCGTAACCTCGGTGCTTGAAGGGGGGCCGCCATATTCGGGCTTGAGCCTGCCGTCGTCGGCCAGCAGCCAGGCGTCCATGATCTGACGCACCACAGGTGCCGCGACGCCGGAGCCGGATTCACCGTTCTCGACCATCACCGCCACCACGATTTTCGGCGCGTCCGCCGGGGCGAAGCCGACAAACAAGGCGTGGTCGCGGTGGCGTTCCTGAACCTTGGAACGGTCGTATTTTTCGCCCTGCTTGATCGCGACCACCTGGGCGGTGCCGCTTTTGCCGGCAATGCGGTACTGCGCGCCGGCGGCCGCTTTACGAGCGGTGCCACGGGCGCCGTGCATCACTTGCTGCATGCCGTGGTTGACCTTGGTCCAGTCGGACGGGTCACGCAGCACGATGTCGGGGATCGGGTTTTCATCCACCGGCTTTTCGCCTTCGATGGTCTTGGCCAGGTGCGGCCGGTTCCAGACGCCCTTATTGGCCACCAACGCCGTGGCTTGCGCCAGTTGCAACGGTGTGGCCTGCATGTAGCCCTGGCCGATCCCGAGGATCAGGGTTTCGCCCGGGAACCAGGCTTGGCGGCGGGTCGCGCGCTTCCACTCCCGCGATGGCATCAGGCCTGGCGATTCCTCGAACATGTCCAGGGAGACTTTCTGACCGAGGCCGAACTTGCCCATATAGGCAGACAGGCGATCGATCCCCAGCTTGTGGGCCAGATCGTAAAAATAGGTGTCGTTGGAGCGCATGATTGCGGTGTCCAAATCGACGTAGCCGTCACCAGTGCGGTTCCAGTTGCGGTATTTGTGGTCGTAGTTGGGCAGCATGTAATAGCCCGGGTCGAACACTCGGCTTGAGGCCGTGACCACACCCGAATCCAGGCCGGCAATCGCCACCGCCGGCTTGATCGTCGAACCGGGCGGGTACAGGCCGCGCAGCACGCGATTGAACAGTGGCCGGTCGATGGAATCACGCAGCTCGGCATAGGCCTTGAAGCTAATCCCCGTCACGAACAGGTTGGGGTCGAAACTCGGCTGGCTGACCATGGCCAGCACTTCACCCGTGGTCGGGTCCAGCGCCACCACGGCCCCGCGTCGCCCGCCCAGCGCCATCTCGGCCGCTTCCTGCAACTTGATGTCCAGGCTCAGCACAATGTCCTTGCCCGGCACCGGGTCGGTGCGCTTGAGCACCCGCAGCACGCGGCCACGGGCGTTGGTCTCGACTTCTTCGTAACCCACCTGGCCGTGCAATTCCGGCTCGTAGAAACGCTCGATGCCGGTTTTGCCGATATGGTGGGTGCCGCTGTAATTGACCGGGTCGAGGCTTTTCAGCTCTTTCTCGTTGATCCGCCCCATGTAGCCGACGGAGTGCGCAAAGTGCGGCCCTTGCGGGTAATGCCGCACCAATTGCGCCACCACTTCCACACCGGGCAGGCGGAACTGGTTCACCGCGATCCGCGCGATCTGCTCTTCGTTCAGCTCAAACAGGATCGGCACCGGCTCGAAAGGTCGGCGCCCCTGCTTCATGCGCTTTTCGAAGATCACCCGGTCTTCCGGCGTCAGCTGCAGCACCTCGACGATCACATCGAGGATCTGCTGCCAATCGCCGGAACGCTCGCGGGTCATGCTCAGGCTGAAGCTGGGCCGGTTATCCGCGACCACCACGCCATTGCGGTCGAAAATCAGCCCACGGGTCGGCGGAATCGGCTGCACATGCACCCGGTTGTTTTCCGACAGCGTGGAGTGATAGTCGTACTGGATCACCTGCAGGAAATACAGGCGTGCGATCAGCACCGCGATCAACCCCACCACCAGAAAGGCGCCGAACACGACCCGCGCGCGTACCAGACGTGCGTCTTTCTCGTGGTCCTTGATGCGGATCGGCTGAGTCATCGGGAGGGGCGCAGATTATTTGTGGTAAGGGTGCCCGGACAGAACTGTCCAGGCGCGATACAGCTGTTCACCGATCAGAATCCTTACCAACGGGTGCGGCAGCGTCAGCGCCGACAGCGACCAGCGCTGGTCCGCCCGCGCACAGACTTCCGGCGCCAGCCCTTCGGGGCCGCCGACCATGAAGTTGACGGTGCGCGAATCCAGGCGCCAGCGATCCAGCTCCACCGCCAATTGCTCGGTGCTCCAGGGTTTGCCGTGCACTTCCAGGGTGACGATGCGCTCGTTGGGGCCGACCTTGGCCAGCATGGCTTCGCCTTCCTGACGGATAAAGCGCGCCACGTCGGCATTCTTGCCCCGGGTGTTGAGCGGTATTTCCACCAATTCCAGCGACAGCTCAGCGGGCAGACGCTTGGCATACTCGTGCCAGCCTTCTTCCACCCACTTGGGCATGCGTGAACCGACAGCGATCAGACGCAGGCGCACAGCCGTTCCTTATTCCTGGTCTTTGTTGAGCTTGTCGAAGTGCGCGTGGCCCACTTCCGGGTTGTGGTGCTTGCCATCGGCGGCACGGCTCTGCTCGGCGCCTTTCCACAGACGCTCCAGGTCGTAGAACTGACGGGCGTTGGAGGTCATCATGTGAACGATCACGTCGTCCATGTCCAACAGCACCCAGTCGCTGTCGCCCTTTCCTTCTTCACCCAATGGCTTCACGCCTTGGGCTTTGACGGCTTCGCGGACCTTGTCGAGCATCGCGCCGATCTGGCGGTTCGAGGTACCGGTGGCGATGATCATGAAGTCAGTGATGCTTTGCTTGTCACGCACGTCCAGGACCTGGATGTCCTGGGCCTTCACGTCTTCCAGGGCAGCCACGGCCACTTTTACCAGCTCTTCGCCAGCCAGTTCCGGGCCAACGTGGGCTTCTACCGGCAGCGGCGCGCTTTTGAAGGTGCCTTTGCGCTTAACTTTGCTTACGTCTTTGTTCGTCATATAAAACTCGTTTTGCTCGTATGTTCGGGCGCTTGCTGCACGATTTTTCGTGCGTTCAAGCGCGCCTTTTCAGTTCGACGCACGGTAAAGCCCGTGCGCATCGATGTAGGCCAGGACCGCGTCAGGCACCAGGAAACGTACCGACTTACCGCTGGCCAGCAGTTGACGGATCTGGGTGGCGGACACCGCAAGCGGGGTCTGCCAGACGAATGCAATATTCCCGTTCGGCCCGGTCAGGGCCAAGGGGTCACTTACCGACCGCGCGGCCAGCAGGTTGCGCAAGGCATCCGGCGGTTCGCTGTCGGCATCCGGGCGTTGCAAAACCAGGATGTGGCAATGCTGGAGGAGTTCCTCCCAGCGGTGCCAAGAGGGCAGGCCGCAAAATGCGTCCCAGCCCAGAAGCAGAAACAACTGGTCATCCGCGGCCAACTCGGCACGCATCAGTTCCAGGGTATCGACAGTGTAGGACGGTTTATCACGCTTGAGCTCGTGGTCGTCCACCACCAGCGGCGCTATGCCTTCCACCGCCAGGCGCACCATTTCCAGGCGCTGTTGCGCCGACACCTGCGGCGTGTCGCGATGCGGCGGCCGCGCGTTAGGCATCACACGCAGCTCATCCAGCGCGAGGGCATCCGCGACTTCCAGTGCACTGCGCAAGTGGCCGATGTGCACGGGGTCGAAAGTGCCGCCGAGCAGCCCAATGCGTTTAGCCATCAAGTGCGCACATGACCGTCGCCGAACACCACGTACTTCTCGCTGGTCAGGCCTTCCAGGCCAACCGGGCCGCGTGCGTGGAGCTTGTCGGTGGAGATGCCGATCTCCGCCCCCAGGCCATACTCGAAGCCGTCGGCAAAGCGCGTCGAGGCGTTGATCATCACCGAAGCGGAATCCACTTCGTTGAGGAAACGCCGGGCATCACTGAAATGCTCGGAAACAATGGCGTCGGTGTGCTTGGAGCCGTATTTGTTGATGTGTTCGATGGCCTGATCCAGGTCGTCGACGATGCGGATCGACAGGATCGGCGCCGTGTATTCGGTGTACCAGTCTTGCTCAGTCGCCTCGATCACGTCGGCGCCCAGCAATGCACGGGTGCGTTCACAACCGCGCAATTCAACGCCCTTGTCGCGGTAAATGGCAGCCAGCGGCGGCAGCACGCGCTCGGCAATGCCGACGTGCACCAGCAGGGTTTCCATGGTGTTGCACGGCGCGTAGCGGTGGGTCTTGGCGTTGTCGGCGATGCGGATCGCCTTGTCGATGTCGGCGGCGACGTCGATGAACACGTGGCAGACGCCGTCCAGGTGCTTGATAACTGGCACCTTGGCATCGCGGCTCACGCGCTCGATCAGGCCCTTGCCACCGCGCGGCACGATCACGTCGACGAATTCCGGCATGGTGATCAGCGCGCCAACGGCGGCGCGGTCAGTGGTCTCGACCACTTGCACCACGTCGGCCGGCAACTCGGCCACGGCCAGGCCTTGCTGGATGCAGGCGGCGATAGCACGGTTGGAATTGATCGCCTCGGAACCACCACGCAGGATGGTGGCGTTGCCGGACTTGAGGCACAGGCTCGCGGCGTCGATGGTCACGTTCGGGCGCGACTCGTAAATGATGCCGATCACGCCCAGGGGCACACGCATCTTGCCCACCTGGATGCCGGACGGCAGGTAACGCATGTCGCGGATTTCACCGATGGGGTCAGGCAGCTTGGCCACCTGACGCAGGCCTTCGATCATGTCGTCGATACGTGCCGGGGTCAGCGCCAGGCGGTCCAGCAGGGCCGGCTCCAGGCCATTGGCGCGGCCGTTGGCCAGGTCCAGTTCGTTGGCGGCGGCCAGCTCGGAGCGCGAAGCATCCAGAGCATCGGCGGCGGCCAGCAGGGCACGGTTCTTCTGCGCAGTGCTCGCACGGGCGATCAACCGCGAGGCCTGACGGGCAGCGCGACCCAGGCGGGTCATGTAGTCAAGAACGGACTCAGTCATGGTCAGGGAGTCTTGGCAGGGAGGAAAGCGGCAGATTATAGCTGTGACGCCGCCCGACTGACAGCGGTGCGGGGCGGATGGTCGAAATGAACTGTAAAAACCCGGGGTTCAGCGGTAATTAAGGTGGGAGTTGTTATTATTCCGTCACATTTAGCCGTATTAACCGCCAAACGCCATGAATGTCATGACCCCGCAACGCCCCGCCAGCGCCCTGCCCGACCACTTCTTCGACCGCGACGCGCAACTGCTTGCGCGAGATTTGCTCGGAAAAGTCATACGTCATCGCGTGGGAAATCTCTGGCTTTCAGCTCGAATTATTGAAACCGAAGCCTATTACGTGGCCGAAAAAGGCAGCCACGCCTCACTCGGCTACACAGAAAAGCGTAAGGCTTTGTTTCTGGATGGCGGGCACATCTACATGTACTACGCCCGTGGCGGTGACTCGTTGAACTTCAGCGCCCATGGCCCGGGCAATGCCGTGCTGATCAAGTCGGCGTACCCGTGGGTCGACGACGTCTGCGGGCCGGCCAGCCTGGCGCAGATGCTGCTGAACAACCCGAACGTCGACGGCAGCCCGCGCGCCGCGCAGAAGCTCTGCGCCGGCCAGACCCTGCTGTGCAAGGCACTGGGCCTGAAAGTGCCGATGTGGGACGCCAAGCGCTTCGACCAGGAATTGCTCTATGTTGAAGACGTGGGCCAGACGCCTTCGCAGATCATCCAGACCACCCGTCTGGGCATTCCCAGCGGGCGCGATGAGCACCTGATGTACCGCTTCGTCGATGCTGGCTATGCGCCGTATTGCACGCGGAACCCGCTGCGCCGGGGGCAGGTCGAAGGCCGCGATTATTATTTGATTTGAATGAAAACATCAAAACCGGCAGCGCAGAGATCCAATGTGGGAGCGGGCTTGCTCGCGAATGCGGTGTATCAGTGAAGGAAGCCGTAGCTGACACACCGCATTCGCGAGCAAGCCAGCTCCCACAATTGATCTCCACGGGCTCTGGTTATGTATTGCATGGATGGAGTAACAATTTATGAGCCAATGGCTCGATAGCATTACCGGCTGGCTGACTCTGAACCCTGAATGGCTGGCGGTGGCAGTGTTTGTCGTCGCATGCGTGGAATGCCTGGCCATCGCCGGGCTGATCGTACCCGGCACGGTGTTGCTGTTTGCGATTGCAGCATTGGCCGGCAGCGGCGCGCTGTCCTTGAGTGAAACCTTGCTGCTGGGGTTTCTCGGCGGGTTATTGGGCGACGGGGTTTCGTACTTCCTGGGCCGACATTTCCACCAGAACATCCGGCGTTTGCCGGGCCTGCGTCAGCACCCGGAATGGATGAATGGCGCCGAAACCTACTTCCACAAGTATGGAATCGCCAGCCTGCTGGTAGGGCGTTTCATCGGCCCGCTGCGGCCCATGCTGCCGATGGTGGCCGGGATGTGTGACATGCCGTTTCCGCGCTTTGCCGCCGTGAGCGTTGTGGCCGCCGCCGGCTGGTCAGTCGCGTACCTGCTGCCGGGCTGGGCCACCGGCGCTGCATTCCGCCTGCCATTGCCGGAAGGTTTCTGGCCGGAAGCCGCGATTGTCGCTGCCTGCCTGGCGGTATTGCTCGGGTTGAGCTTGAACAGCAGCCTGCGCGGCCATCGTCGCGCCACGCTGTGGATCGGTTGCGCCAGCCTGACCTTGCTGATCGCGCTGTTTATTGGCTATCCGCACCTCAACCACTTCGATCAAGGCCTGAGCGCGCTGGTGCAGGAGCATCGCAGCCCGTGGCTGGACGAGGTGATGGTGCGCATCACCCAACTGGGTGAGTTCAAGAAGATGTTTGTCGCCAGCGCCGTGTTCACTGGCTTGCTGTTACTGGCGCGACAATGGCGCCATGCCGTGTTTGTCGGCGCGACCCTGGCCGGGGCGGCAGTGATCAACACCGGCACCAAGCTGTTTTTTGCGCGTGGCCGCCCGGAAATCCTGACCGACCCGCTGACCAGCTTCAGCATGCCGAGTGGCCACGCCTCCGGCGCCTTTGCGTTTTTCCTGGCGTTGGCGGTGCTGGCCGGGCGTGGGCAACCCACGCGGTTGCGCCTGACCTGGATGCTGATGGGCTGCATCCCCGCCGCGTTCATTGCCTTGTCACGGGTTTACCTGGGCGCGCACTGGCCGACGGACATCTTGGCCGGCACGCTGTTGGCGATGACCATGTGCGCGTTCAGCCTGAGCGTCATCCAGTATCAAAGCCCGTTGCCGGCCCTGCCGCGGAAAACCTGGTGGCTGCTGCTGCCAACACTGGTGGCGGTGCTGAGCTTTATCGCCCTCACCGGCACACCGCACGCCCTGCTGCGCTACGCCTATTGAGTGAACAGTTCGCCCTGCAACTCGTCGAGCAACATCTGGATCGCATCCAGCCGTTGCTGCGGGTCGTCGAGTTGCAGCAGGTCGATCTTGTCGGCCTCGGTGAACGGCAGCAGGTACGCCAGCTGATTGCCCAGGGATTGCTGGCCATCCGCTTCGTTGCCCATGTCCAGCGAGGCGACCATCGGATGTTCGGCCAGGGCATGAAGTAACGCCAACAGGTCGGCGTCCTCTTCTTCCAATGGCTGGTCCGGCAGTTCTTCGAGCCATTGCACCTCGGCGACCAGCAACTGGTCCTTCTGCGCACCGGCGTCACGCACGCGGAACCGGCGCCCGCCTTCGACGCGAATCCCGAGCAGGCCGTTGTCCTGTTGCTTGAAGTCGCGAATCAGCGCTTCGCAGCCGATCAGCGCATAGCCATCAGGCGCCATGCCCACTTCCTTGCCGTCGAGGATGCACACCACGCCAAAGCTTTCGCCCTTTTTCATGCAGCGGCTGATCATGTCCAGGTAGCGTGCCTCGAACAGTTGCAGGTCGAGGGTGCAGCCAGGGAACAGCACGGTATTGAGCGGGAACAGCGCCAGACTCATAAAGGTTTCCTTAAACCCGGTTTAAACAATCACCGACACGGCCAACGGCAAAAACACCGCCGTGGCCACGCCCATCAGACTCATGGCCAGCGCTGCAAAGGCGCCGCACTCTTCGCTTTCCTGCAAGGCCACCGAAGTGCCGACGGCATGGGCGGTCATGCCCAGGGCCATGCCGCGCGCTTCGGGGCTGTGCACACCGAGGCGCGAGAGGTAGGCCGGACCGATCATCGCGCCAATCACGCCGGTGATCAGCACAAACACCGCCGCCAAGGCCGCCACACCGCCGATCTGCTCGGCCACCAGCATGGCGATCGGTGACGTCACCGACTTGGGCGCCATGGTCATCAGCATCATGTGTTCGGCGCCGAACCACCAGCCCAGCAAGACACACAAGCCGGTGGCCAACACGCCGCCTATCACCAGCGTAGTAAAAATCGGCCAGAACAATTGGCGAATCCGCCGCAGGTTCAGATAAAGCGGCACCGCCAGGGCGACGGTGGCGGGGCCGAGCAGGATGCCCATGATCTCGGTGCTCTTGCGGTACTCGGCGTAGGTCAGGCCGCAGGTGAGCAACACACCAATCACCAGCAACATGGACACCAGCACCGGTTGCAGGAAGGTCCAGCGGGTTTTCTCGAAGGCCGCCAGCACTAATTGATAGGCGCCAAGGGTGATGCCAATGCCGAATAACGGATGGTGAATGACCGCCGTCCAGGCGCCCTGCCAGTCGAAGGTCATTGATCCTTCTCCTTGCGCTTGACCAGGTGCTGCATCAATACACCGACAAACCCCATGGCAACCACCAGCGACAACACCAGCGCGCCGACAATGGCCCAGAAATCCGCAGCAATATCTTTGGCGTAGACCATCACGCCCACCGCCGGCGGCACCAGCAGCAACGGCAGGTAGCGCAACAGGCTGCTCGCCGCCAGGCTCAATGGTTCGCCGACTTCGCCGCGCCAGATCAAAAAACCCAGCATCAGCAGCAAGCCAATGATCGGCCCCGGCAGCACCGGCACCAGCAAATGGTTGATCGCGGTGCCGATCAATTGAAACAACACCAGCCATGTCAGGCCTCGTAACAGCATCCGTCCTCTCCCCCTCAACGCTCGCGCGCATTATAAGCACGCCCGCCCTATGCTCCGGCATTCGCCAAAAGCATGGTGGGTTGACCGGGCCTGTTGCCCATGATGATCTACCATGGATTTCGCACACCTATAAAAACCGATGAACCAAGGAGAGTCGCAATGCCCTATGTACCTGTAGCGCAGCTCAAAGATTATGTCGGCAAGGAACTGGGACGTTCCGAATGGCTCACCATCGACCAGGCGCGTATCAACCTGTTCGCAGAAGCCACTGGCGATCATCAGTTCATCCACGTCGACCCGGTCAAGGCCGCGCAAACACCGTTCGGCACCACCATCGCCCACGGTTTCCTGTCGCTGTCGCTGATGCCCAAGCTGATGGAAGACATCCTCATCGTGCCTGAAGGCCTGAAGATGGCGGTCAACTACGGCCTGGACAGCGTACGTTTTATCCAGCCCGTGAAGGTTAACTCCAGGGTCCGCCTGAATGTGACCCTCACGGATGTCACCGAGAAAAAACCTGGGCAGTGGCTGTTAAAAGCTACCGCCACCCTGGAAATCGAAGGCCAGGAAAAACCCGCTTACGTTGCCGAGTCGTTGTCGCTCTACTTCGTATAAGGCCGGGCCTGTGGTGAGGCAATAAACCTTGCCACAGTGTATGTAAATTTATGTATGAATCTCGCGGCTGCGGCATACTCGGCGCTCAATTATCCGGATCCCGCTATGCGCCCACTCGCTCCCCTTGCCCTTGCCCTGTTGCTCACCGCTTGCGGAGATGGCGAATCGCTGTTGCCGCCCGATGCGCGCCTGCCCGATGGCGGCCGCTACCGGGGCGATGTGGTCAATGGTTTGCTGCAGGGCCAAGGCCGTGTGGACTACCCCAACGGCAGTTGGTACGCCGGCCAGTTCGAAAAAGGCCAGTGGCACGGCCAGGGCGAATGGCATGGCAGCAATGGCGAGGTCTATAAAGGCCAGTTCCAGCAAGGCCTGTTCGACGGCCACGGCAGCCTGACCACCGCGGGCAGCAGCTACGTCGGCGGCTTCAAAAGCGGTCGACGCAACGGCGAGGGCACCCTCAAAGAGGGGCAAATGACCTATCGCGGCGAATTCAAGGATGACCAGTATTCCGGCCTCGGTCGCCTGGAGCTGGCCGACGGCAGCCAGTACCAGGGCCAGTTCGCCCACGGCAAGCCGAATGGCGAAGGCCAGCGCAACGACGACAGCGGCAACCAGTTCAGCGGCCACTTTGTGGATGGCCAGCTGGAAGGCAACGGCACATTCAACAGCGCCGACGGCGACATCTATGTCGGCCAGTTCAAGCAGAACCAGCTCAACGGCAAAGGCCGCTACGAAAACGCCGACGGCGACGTGTGGATCGGCCAATTCAAGGAAGGTGCCCTGAGCGGCAAGGGCGAACTGATCGGCATCGACGGCAGCCACTATGTCGGCCAGTTCAGCGAGTGGCGTTTCAGCGGCGAAGGCCGTTTGAACCTCACCGACGGCAGCTTTTATATCGGTGGTTTCGACAGCGACAGCTATCAAGGCAAAGGCACCCTGGTATTGACCGACGGCTCCGTACAGGCCGGCACGTGGGTCAATGGCATGCGCGTGCGTGACGCCGACGGCAAGCTGCTGCCCGACCCGCTGGAAACCGGAATACTGGCGCAAGGCCGCTTGCTCGATGCGGCTCTCGCGGCGGTGCCACCGTCTACCCCGGCAGTCGAGCTGTACACCCTGGTGCTGGCCGGCGACGGTAAACAAAGCGTGTTCCTGCGCGAAGCCGATTACGTCAGCAACATGCTCGCCACGCGCTTCGGTGCACGTGGGCAGATCCGCCTGGTCAACCACCGCGACCATATCGCCGACCGCCCGTTGGCCACCCGCGAAAGCCTGCGCCGCGCAGTGCAAACCCTGGCCGAGCGCACCGGGCCGGAAGACCTGGTGTTTATCTACATGACCAGCCACGGTACCCACGAACACGAACTGGTGCTCGACCAGCCGCGCATGGAGCTGGCCGACCTGCCCGCCGACGAGTTGGCCGCCGTGCTCGAACCGCTGAAAAACCGCGACAAGATCATCGTGATCTCCGCGTGCTACTCCGGTGGTTTTATCCCGGCCCTCAAAGACGAACGCACCTTGATCATGACAGCCTCCCGCGCGGATCGCGTGTCGTTCGGCTGCTCTGAGGAAGCGGACTTCACCTACTTCGGCGACGCACTGTTCGCCCAGGCTTTCAACCAGACCGACGATTTGCAGCAAGCCTTCAAACTGGCACAAGGGCACGTGGCCGAGCGCGAACAGGCGGACAACTTCGAAGCCTCCGAACCGCAGATCTGGGCGCCCAAGGGGGTGATCGCCCATTGGCAGTTATTACGCAAACAGCAGGCACGAAAGGCGCTCGAAAGCGTCTCTATGAATAGCAAGGAAGCCAAAGGCAACTAAGCTGTAATGTGTAACAAGGGGGAAACACCATGTACCTGACGCCTCAACATATCCTGCTCGCTGGCGCCTCCGGCCTGACCGGCGAACACCTGCTCGACCGCCTGCTCAACGAACCCACGGTGACCCGCGTTCTGGCGCCCAGCCGCAAGCCACTGGCCGAACACCCGCACCTGGAAAACCCGGTGGGCGACCCGGCCGTGTTCCTGCCGCAGCTGAGCGGCCAGGTCGATATCGCCTTCTGTTGCCTGGGCACCACGATCAAAAAAGCCGGCTCTGAAGCCGCCTTTCGCGCCGTCGACCTGGACATGGTCGTGGCGTTCGCCAAGCGTGCGCGGGAAATGGGCGCGCGGCACCTGATCGTAATCAGCGCGATTGGCGCCGACCCGAAATCCTCGATCTTCTACAACCGCGTCAAAGGCGAAATGGAACTGGCGCTCAAAGCGCAGGACTGGCCGCAACTGACCATCGTGCGGCCGTCGTTGTTGCTGGGTGAGAGGCTGGAACAGCGCCTGGCCGAGAAGCTGGCCGGGCCGTTGTCGCGCTTGATTCCGGGCAAGTACCACGGCATTGAAGTCTGTGAACTGGCCCGCGCCATGTGGCGCCTGGCGCTGGAAGAACAGGACGGCGTGCGCGTGGTGGAGTCGGATGAGCTGCGCAAGCTCGGCAAATAATTCTGCTGTGCCTTTAACGGCCTCATCGCAGGCAAGCCAGCTCCCACAGGGGAATGCATTCCAAAGGTGGGAGCTGGCTTGCCTGCGATGGGGCCAGTGCAGGCACCATCAAGCTAAAGACCGCCGGTTGCGTTAAACCCAACCCCCAACACCGTCAACACCGACAGCGGCAACAGCAGCGTGTCGAGCACCGCGCTGGCGGGCAGGTCCACATGCGGATAGCTCGGCGCCTCTGCGCCAAACCGGTCCCTGGCGCAACAGCCGCCGTTAATCGCATACAAATCCAGGCGCGTACCGGCATACACCACCGGCGCGCCGCGTTGCGCGGCATCCAGGGTGCGCGCCGTGGCGCAGCCCGTCAGTTGCAGCGCCAACAGCACCAGCAGCGCCTTATTCATCGCTGCTCAAATGGTGCTCGCCCCAACGCGGCAGCATGTCTTGAGGGATGTTCAGCAGATTGAGAATCCGCGCCACCACAAAATCCACCAGGTCATCAATGGTCTGCGGCTGGTGATAAAAGCCCGGCGAGGCCGGCAAGATTGTCACGCCCATGTTCGACAGCTTGAGCATGTGCTCCAGGTGGATGCTCGAATACGGCGCTTCGCGCGGCACCAGGATCAATTGGCGGCGCTCCTTCAAGGTCACATCCGCCGCGCGCTCGATCAGGTTGTTGCAGGCGCCCGTAGCGATCGCCGACAAGGTGCCGGTGGAGCATGGCACTACCACCATCGCCGCCGGCGCACCGGAGCCGGAGGCCACGGGCGACATCCAGTCCTCTTTGCCGTAGACCTTGATCTGCCCTGCCGCCGCACCGGTGTATTCGGTGAGGAAGGCCTGCATCATCTGCACCTTGGGCGGCAGCGAAACATCGGTCTCGGTGGCCAGCACCAATTGCGCAGCCTTGGAGATCAGGAAGTGCACCTCGCGGTCCTCGCGCACCAGGCAATCGAGCATGCGCAAACCGTACGGCGCGCCGGAGGCGCCGGTCATTGCCAGGGTGACGCGTTCCGGGCCGCTCATTTCAATGCCTCAGCCAGTTTGCCATGCAGGCCGCCGAAACCGCCGTTGCTCATCACCACCACATGGGTGCCGGGCTTCGCCAGCTGCTTGACGTGTTCAATGATGCCCTCAATCGAATCGCAGACAGTGGATGGCACGCTGCACAGCGCCGCAATCGCCGGCAGGTCCCAACCAAGATTGGCAGGCGCATACCAGACCACTTGGTCGGCATCGTTGACGCTTTCCGGCAACCCATCACGGTGCGCACCGAGCTTCATGGAGTTGGAGCGCGGCTCGACAATCGCAATGATCGGGGCATCGCCGACGCGCTTGCGCAGGCCATCCAGGGTGGTGGCAATGGCCGTCGGGTGGTGGGCAAAGTCGTCGTAGATGGTAATTCCATTCACGTCGGCGACTTTTTCCATGCGCCGTTTCACGCTTTTGAACGCGCTCAAGGCTGCAATGCCCATGGACGGCACTACGCCGACATGCCGCGCGGCCGCCAGGGTCACCAAGGCGTTGGCGACGTTGTGCTGGCCGGTCATGTCCCACTCGACAATGCCCTGGGCCTCGCCTTCGAACAGCACTTCAAATTTGGAGCCGTCTTCGCTGAGCAGTTTGACCTGCCACTGCCCGCCCGCGCCGGTGGTTTGCACCGGGGTCCAGCAACCCATGTCGATCACGCGCTGCAAGGCCGGCTCAGTGGTCGGATGGATGACCAGGCCTTCGCTCGGAATGGTGCGTACCAAGTGATGGAACTGGCGCTCAATAGCCGCCAGGTCAGGGAAAATGTCCGCGTGATCGAACTCAAGGTTGTTCAGGATCGCCGTGCGCGGGCGGTAGTGAACGAACTTGGAGCGCTTGTCGAAGAACGCGCTGTCGTATTCATCCGCCTCGATCACGAAGAACGGCGTATCGCCCAGACGCGCCGACACCGAGAAGTTTTGCGGCACACCGCCGATCAGGAACCCCGGGCTCATGCCCGCGTGTTCCAACACCCAGGCAAGCATGCTGCTGGTGGTGGTCTTGCCGTGAGTGCCGGCGACGGCCAGGACCCAGCGGCCTTGCAACACATGATCGGCCAGCCACTGGGGGCCGGAGACGTAAGGCAAGCCTTTATTAAGGACGTACTCGACCGCCGGGTTGCCACGGGACATGGCATTGCCGATCACCACCAGGTCCGGCACAGGGTCGAATTGCGACGGGTCGTAGCCTTGGGTCAACTCAATGCCCTGGGCTTGCAATTGCGTGCTCATGGGCGGGTAAACGTTGGCGTCGGAGCCCGTGACGTGATGGCCCAGCTCTTTGGCCAAAACCGCCATCGAGCCCATGAAAGTGCCGCAAATACCGAGAATATGAATGTGCATGGTTGACCTCGTAAAACATCGAGGCAGGTTAGCGCAGGGAGGGGGAAATCGCACCTTTTATGCGGCGGGCGGCCCAGTGAAGTGGCGGGTGAAGATCGCTGGCAGCGCGCGGAGCAGGCGAGGAATTAGAGGCGCTGTTGAAGCTGAAAGTGTTCACTCGGGGTGGTTGTTACTGTTTAAAAACACCGTAAGCAGCTGCCCCATTGATTGAGCAACTGCTTACAAACGGTGTCACTGGAACAACCCACTACACCGTGTACAACACGAGCGTCAGGACATTAAATACGCCTTTCACCAAAGGCCTCGCGACTGACAGAGGAGTCGATCAGGCCTGAGCGCTCTGCACCAGTTTGGTCGTATTGCGCGCTAGGCTGGCAGTCTCGCGGCTCTGCTCCTTTTCTTGCGGTGAAGGCGTTGGGACGGTGCCGGGATTAGCTTGAATGCCTTGATGCTCTTGTTGGGACTCGCTGAAAGAACTCCCATCTTTTATAGATACGCCCGAGTCTTGGCGAAGATCACGTAATGCCTGCGGGCTAACCGGAGTGAAGTCTTTCAGCTCAGTGCCGTACGGCGCCATTGTTTTAGGGTCCAAGGCGTACCACTTGCCGTTTCGGTTCGCCGCCAATACGGAAAACTCGGTACCCTTTTCGCCTAACGGCCGGTAAGTACCGTCGGCGATGGTTTGCTTGTAGCCACCTTGAGGGATATCCCAACTACCACTGCGCCCGCCGAGATGACGCACCTTGTCAAACAAGGAAACCTCAACGGACGGCAGTGATCTGACCACCGTCTTGCCCAGTTTAAATACGCCTTTCCCCGCGTCGTAAATACTTCCCAAAGGGTTAGCGGCCTTGATGCCTGCTTTAGTGAAGCCCTTAATAAAGCCCGACACCGATCCGATTCCCTTAGCCCCGATTTTTGCGCCCGCATACCCACCTTTTACACCAGGCACGACCAAGCCGAGAAAGTCGAGTAACCCACTAACCACCGCATCCTGCTTGTTGCCTTCAGTGGCATGTTTAATGACGTCATGAAAAGGGATGAGGCCCACAATGAAATTTTGCCAAAACTTCATTTGAGCCGCTTCCTTCTCTAACCTTGTTACCCCTTTGGCCGAGCTTTTGAAGGCGTTCGCCATGTCGCTGTAATAAGCACTGACCATCTTATTCAATTCGTCGGCTCTGTGGCCTGGCTGTGCCGCAGCAGGCGGTTCATGCACGGCACCCGATGAGACGAAGCCCATCCTCAAGGGGTAAATGTCATCGCCGACTTTCAAACCACGCCGGGCGTGTTCAAGAGGCCCGCGATGGACATGACTGGTGTCCACCAAGTTCCAAGCTTTAGTGCCCTTAAGCATCGGGTCATCTAATTTGGCAATCTTCCCCATCGCTGGCGAATACACGTACTTGACTAACGTTCCATCCAGATGGGTATCGAATAAAACAGCACCATTTTCGAAGAACCTTACTGCGGGTTGATCGCTGGCTTTTGGAAAAGAGGAATCCGTCTTGGGGCTAAAGTAGTTAGAAACAATACGACCCTGCTCGAATCGCTTGCGATCCTCGGGTGGCAACAGCGCCAAGTGGTGCTGGAACATTGCCGCCACGGCCTTGCTGGAACCCTCGCTGTATTTAGCGAATTCGTCTTCAAATTCCTGCTTGATATCCGGCAGCTTGGCAATGCCCTCACGCAATACATCGACAGGGTAGTTGACGCCGATAGGCCTCACTGTTTGACGGTGATGGTCACCGGACATATAAATTTCCAACAACGAATATTTAGGACCGTCGCCAAAAGCCCCAAGCGCTAAGGAGAGATTTTTTTCCTCAAAAAGAGGCGCGTAGCCTTGACCGAATACCCGCGTCAATTCAGCCAAGGCCAATTCTCGACGCGTCGGTATCGGGGCGGTCATCGCGCTCAAGGACGCGGCTAGGCCATCGACCTGCTTTTGCATGGCCGCAGATATACGCTCGATCGCTTCAGGGCTGTAATTGCCGTCCTTGCTTTCTTCAATAACACCATTGGCGATACCCCAGTCGATGACCGACGTCATTGCAGCACGCTGTGCCTGGTTATGCCCTGCGTCCGTAACGGGATCCAGCGAATTGCGTTGCATGATCTCGGCATAGGTACTCCCAGCCGATGACCCGGGAGTGTCCTGCTCACGGCGCGACACAGCCGCACTGAAGTTGGCCCATTGCTGTGAACCATAAACCAGGGTGTGAGGAACATCCTTGACCAGGAATTCCGGGGCAGACATCGCCAGCAACTGATAAGCCGCCACCCTGGCCATATTTCGGCCTACGCGGCCTTCAAGGTGCTCCTCAAAGCGTTCCACGATTTGCGCTGGCGAACGCCCCAAATTGTCTTGCTGACGCAAGTTGTACCCATTCAAATTGTCACGCTGCGATCCCGCCGCAGGGTCAGCCTCCAATGCCAACGCCGCGAGCAACGCTTCCTGCCCGCTGTTTTGGCTAGGCAGTGCGCCAATCGCCTCTTGCAGTTGCTCGCCCAAAGCACGGGCCTGAGGGGTATTGATCAAGGCTTTTAGAAACGCGCCAGGATCGGTGTCGGCCAGCTCCCGCATAGCCTGTGGAAGCGCACGGTCAAGGTAGCGAAACAGATTTGGAACATGCCCCTCGCGAGCAGCTGGGACCTGTGTTTGCTGGGCCTTCCAAGTGCTGACGGTTTCGACGATTTTTTTCTGAGCGTCCTCGCCCATCGGCAAGGGCTTGCTCAGCAATCCGCCATAGTTGGCTTCAGCCGGTGCACTCAAAGGCGCTGCGAACAACGCGAGTTCCAGGTTGGCAAGTGCCTCTGGTGTCGTTGGAGTTTGCAGGCCGTAGGCGTTCAGTAACTGCTTGAGGTTCATCGTTATGGGTTGCGCTTGCTCTGCGTTCCACAATACCGAATGCGGCGCGATCGCTACGACGATGGATTCAAGATCAGGTTTCGCGCCGGGCGCCTCAATCTGTTTTTTCAAAGCAGCGAGCATGTTATGCCGCGTTTCGGCTTCGCCCGTTTTACTTAAAATATTAGCGGGGACGTGGTTGTCAGGCAATGCCCTCGGCTCCGAGCCGTAAAACTGTTGGACCGCGTTCGATTCGACCGTGTTCTGCCCGGACGCATCAGGTTTAAAAACGTCATGACGGCTCAATCTGACATCAGGAGCAAATCGTTTAGCGATGACCATCAAGCTGTCGAACAACGCTTCACCGCCCGGAATACCGTTTATGTCGGGGGCGTCTGCGTTAATTTTTATCTTCCCGCCGTCAAACCAGATTTCACCTTTATAGGGATCAATATGAGTGAGCGCACCAAGTCCTCCAAAATGACTCTCCAAACGCTTGAATGCAGAAGAATTGATTAGAGAGTTCAGTGCTTCAAGCCACTGCCCCATTGTCGACTCTGACGGAACCGGCATGCGCATGCCTGCTGAAAGCTGCGCACTATTTTGCTTCAAACGCGCATCGGCTGACACTCGGGCCGCCTCAGTGTCGCGCGATGGCGTGTCGTCACTCATCTTGGACGGGGCGTCGTTCGCGTTACTGTTTGAGCGAGGAAAATCATTGGTTGCCGAGCCAACGCGCGGCACATATAAAGTATGCACAGTCATAGATTATCTCTTTCACGGTTTCGATAAGCGGCTCGCAAACGCACTGAAATAAACAGCGCGATGGACGGGCAACGTTTTATAAAGCCGGTCAAATTCAACGCCCATTAATAAGCGCCGTACTTCACGGCCAAACATTCGAACACCCCAAGCTGGCGAGCTATTTCAAATTCCTTATTAGATGAGCGCAGACCAGCCGGCCAGTAAACTAACCAGATAATGCTCGATTGTGAAAAGAGACAACCCCGGCCTCTCAACTTATTACGTGGCCCTCACCACCTAAACAGTTCCAAGGCAACCAACCTCAATACCAACTTTATAGATTGAATATAACTAACAGCCCTATAGAGCGCCGCTATCGCCAATACGCAACTCTTTAAGCTTATTCCTATACATCAATTAATTAATGCGCTCAGACGTTACAACCCCATGTTTTCGCAACTTGCGGTACAGCGTATTGCGACTGACACCGAGTTGCTCGGCGGTATGGGTCATGTGCCAATGGTGCTGCTCAAGCGCGCTCAACAACGCTTGGCGCTCTGCCTCGTACAAGGGCGACGCATCAGGCGTCGTGCCTGGCGCAGCCTTCGCCGTACGTATGACGGCCGGCAAGTCGTCCACTGCAACACGCCCGTCCTCCGCCAATGCCACCAGCGTGCGCAACACCATGCGTAATTGGCGCACATTGCCCGGCCAGCCATAGGCGAGCAGCGCCTCGCGTGCCGCCGACTCCAGCGTGACGGCCTGCCCCGCGGCCTCTTGGTCCAGTAAAAAGTCCAACAACTGCGATTTGTCGCTGCGTGCGCGCAGCGCCGGCAACGCGACTTCCAGGCCGTTAAGCCGGTAGTACAAGTCTTCACGAAAGCTGCCGGCCTGAACGCGCTCAAGCAAATTGCGGTGGGTGGCGCTGATGATCCGAACATCCACCGCCTGCGGTGCGCCGCCAATGGGCACGACCAGACGGTCTTCCAGCACCCTTAATAGCCGGGTCTGCATCGCAAATGGCATGTCGCCAATCTCATCGAGAAACAGCGTACCGCCGTCGGCCTGCTGTAATTTGCCGCGCATGCCCTCTTTGAGCGCGCCGGTAAAACTGCCGCCGCGATAACCGAACAGCTCGCTTTCAATCAGGCTTTCCGGAATGGCGGCGCAGTTGAGTGCAACAAAGGCCTTGTCGGCACGCTGACTGGCCTGATGCACGGCCTTGGCGAAGGCTTCTTTACCGCAACCGGTTTCGCCATTGATCAGCAGCGGCACGTCGCGTTCGAACACTTTCAGGGCCCTGCGAAAGTCCGTCTGCAGCGCGGGGTCGCCCAGGCAGATGCCCGGCAGACGTGGCGCCTCGGGCTTGGCAACCGGGGCCGCAAGGCTGCGCTGCTGACCACGCAACGCCGCGAACAACGGCCGGCCATCGCGCGTGCGCAGCGGCCAACTGGCGGTGGCATTGGCGCTGGCGCGGCCGAGCAACTGGTCGAGGGAACAGTCGAAAAACGCCTCCACCGGCAGCCCCAACAAACCATCGCGCGCCTGACCCAGCAGGTTCAGCGCGCTCTGGTTGACCGCACAAATGCGCCCTTCGCCGTCAAACGCCAGCAGCCCTTCGCTGAACAACCCCACCGACTCGGCTTGCAGATGGAAGCGCAGCAGCCAGTGATTTTCAAAATGACGCAGGAAGTAACAACTCTCGATCATCTTCGCCGACAGGTTCACCAGCGCCATGGTGTGGAACTGGCTCTGGCGCGACACCGCTTCGCGCGCCGACGACACGTCGAGCACCGCCAGCAATTCGCCATGCGGGTCGAACACCGGGCTCGCCGAACAGGTCAGCCCGGTATGGCGGCCGCGAAAATGCTCATCACGGTGAATGGTCACGGACTGGCGCTCCACCAGGCAGGTGCCGATGCCATTCGTGCCCTCGCACGCCTCGCTCCAATCGGCACCCAGCCACAGCCCGGCGCGCTCGAAAATCTTGCGCTCGGACGGCGCCGTCACACAGTTGAGGATCACCCCGCGCGCGTCGGTCAACAGCACCGCATGACCGGCGCCAGAGAGTTGTTGATGCAGACTGTTCATCTCACTGCCGGCGATGTGCAGCACCTGGTGCAGGCGCTCGCGGCTTTCCAGCAGGCGCCCGTGTTCGAGCACGGTGGGGGCGATGCTCAGCGCAGGGTCGAGGTGGTAATCCTCAAGACAGCGCAGCCAGGAGCGGGCGATGGACGGGTCGCTGCCGGGGCCTTGGGACAGGTCCTGCCCACGGGTAACGGTGAGGACTTGCTGGGCATGGCGACTGAAATGATCGTTGTGCATGTTCTTATTATTCTCCCTGCGTGAGAACGGCCAGCATCCCCCAGCCATCCGGCCATTGCAATCCCGGGGCGACTGGCCGGTCATGGGCTGTATCGGTTATGGCACAAACTGTCACTCACGCTGTATCAGCCTTGCCACAGCAACGCCTTGCAACACACCCCAACCCCCTGATTTTACTGGTCGGCAAGGCGCTGGCCCAACCTTTGCTCTACGCTTTACAAGCGCTTGCCGCGCTGCACTCCCAATAAACATAAGAGCCAGGAGATACCCACCATGCGTTACGCACACCCCGGTACTGAAGGCGCCATCGTTTCGTTCAAGGCCAAATACGGCAACTTCATCGGCGGCGAATTCGTTGCGCCGGTCGACGGCAACTATTTCACCAATACCTCGCCAGTCAACGGCAAGGCCATCGCCGAATTTCCGCGCTCCACCGCCAAAGACATCGATAAAGCCCTCGACGCCGCCCACGCCGCCGCTGACGCCTGGGGCAAGACCTCGGCCCAGGACCGCTCGCTGGTGCTGCTGAAAATCGCCGACCGCATCGAACAGAACCTCGAACTGCTGGCCGTTACCGAAACCTGGGACAACGGCAAGGCCGTGCGTGAAACCCTCAACGCCGACATCCCGCTGGCCGCCGACCACTTCCGCTACTTCGCCGGTTGCATCCGCGCCCAGGAAGGCACCAGCGCCGAGATCAACGAACTGACCGCGTCTTATCACTTCCACGAGCCGCTGGGCGTGGTCGGCCAAATCATCCCGTGGAACTTCCCGTTGCTGATGGCCGCCTGGAAACTCGCGCCAGCCCTGGCTGCCGGTAACTGCGTGGTGCTCAAGCCTGCCGAGCAAACCCCGCTGGGCATCAACGTGCTGATGGAATTGATCGGCGACCTGCTGCCACCGGGCGTGCTGAACGTGGTGCACGGCTACGGCAAAGAAGCCGGTGAAGCCCTGGCCACCAGCAAGCGCATCGCCAAGATTGCCTTCACCGGCTCCACGCCCGTGGGCTCGCACATCATGCACGCGGCGGCCGAAAACATTATTCCGTCCACCGTTGAGCTGGGCGGCAAGTCGCCGAACATCTTCTTCGCCGACATCATGAAAGCCGAACCCTCGTTCATCGAGAAAGCCGCTGAAGGCCTGGTGCTGGCGTTCTTCAACCAGGGCGAAGTGTGCACCTGCCCATCGCGTGCGCTGGTGGAGGAGTCGATCTACGACGACTTCATGAAAGTGGTGATGAAAAAGGTCGAGCAGATCAAGCGCGGCGACCCGCTGGACACCGACACCATGGTCGGCGCCCAGGCGTCCGAGCAGCAGTTCGACAAGATCCTGTCCTACCTCGAAATTGCCAAGGGCGAAGGCGCGCAGTTGCTGACCGGCGGTAAGGTCGAGAAGCTGACCGGTGATATGGAAGGCGGTTATTACATCCAGCCGACCCTGCTCAAGGGCACCAACGAAATGCGCGTGTTCCAGGAAGAAATCTTCGGCCCGGTGGTGAGCATCACCACCTTCAAGGACGAAGCCGAAGCCCTGGCGATTGCCAACGACACCGAGTTCGGCCTCGGCGCCGGCGTATGGACCCGCGACATCAACCGCGCCTACCGCATGGGCCGCGCGATCAAGGCGGGCCGCGTGTGGACCAACTGCTACCACCTCTACCCCGCGCACGCCGCGTTCGGCGGTTACAAAAAGTCCGGTGTGGGCCGTGAGACGCACAAGATGATGCTGGACCACTACCAGCAGACCAAAAACCTGCTGGTGAGCTACGACATCAATCCGTTGGGCTTTTTCTAACTCAAGCCTGTAACAGGCGACCAGTTCTCAACTTGAAATGCAATCAAGTGTGGGAGCTGGCTTGCCTGCGATGCAGGCACCTCGGTGTGTCAGGCACAGCTAGGTGATGCTATCGCAGGCAAGCCAGCTCCCACATTGGATCTTCGCAAGTACTTGCAACTCGCATTCGACCCAAAGAGGCCGAGTTAAAACAATAAAAATGGACGGTACTTTCCCATGCCCAGCGAACCCACTGGTTCTTCCGTCGACTTCGAAAAAGTCGGCACCGACTACTTCCAACAACGTGAACTGAAAAAAGGCGCCGCCGGCTGGGTGCTTTTGGTTGGCCTTGGCGTTGCCTACGTGATCTCCGGCGACTACGCCGGCTGGAATTTCGGCCTCGCCCAAGGCGGCTGGGGCGGCATGTTCCTCGCCACATTACTGATGGCCACCATGTACCTGTGCATGTGTTTCTCCCTGGCCGAACTGTCTTCCATGATTCCTACCGCAGGCGGCGGCTACGGTTTTGCCCGCAGCGCCTTCGGCCCCTGGGGCGGGTTCCTCACAGGCACCGCCATCCTCATCGAATACGCCATCGCCCCCGCCGCCATCGCGGTGTTTATCGGCGCCTATTGCGAGTCGCTGTTCGGCATTGGCGGCTGGATGATCTACCTTGCGTTCTACATCATCTTTATCGGCATCCACATCTTTGGCGTGGGCGAAGCCCTGAAACTGATGTTTGTGATTACCGCCGTCGCGGCAATTGCCCTGGGCGTGTTCCTGGTGTCGATGGTGCCGCACTTCAACGTCGCCAATTTGCTCGACATTCCGGTGACCGAGGCCAAGGGCGCCAGCACCTTCCTGCCGTTTGGCTACGTGGGCGTGTGGGCAGCGATTCCTTATGCCATCTGGTTTTTCCTCGCCGTTGAAGGCGTGCCGCTGGCTGCCGAAGAAACCAAAAACCCGAAACGCGACCTGCCCCGCGGCCTGATCGGCGCCATTGTGGTGCTGACCAGTTTCGCCCTGTTGATTCTGGTGATCGCTCCGGGCGGCGCCGGCACTTATGCGCTGATCAAATCGGGCAACCCGCTGGTTGAAGCCCTGGCATTGTCCTACGGCGGCTCGACCTGGATGGGCAGCTTCGTCAACCTCGTCGGCTTGGCCGGGTTGATCGCGAGCTTTTTCTCGATTATCTATGCCTATTCGCGGCAGATCTTCGCGCTTTCACGCGCGGGCTACCTGCCGCGCAAGCTGTCGCAAACCAACAAAAGCAAGGCGCCGGTGCTGGCACTGGTGATCCCGGGCATCATCGGCTTTGGCCTGTCGCTGACCGGCCAGGGCGACTTGCTGATTCTGGTGGCGGTGTTTGGCGCGACCATTTCCTATGTGCTGATGATGGCCGCGCACATCACCTTGCGCATCCGTCGCCCCAAAATGGACCGTCCATACCGCACACCGGGCGGCATTTTCACCTCCGGCGTCGCCCTGGTACTGGCCTGCGTGGCCGTGGTGGCGGGCTTTCTGGTGGACCCGCGCGTCGTTATTGGCGCCGCGATCATCTATGGAGTATTAATTGCTTACTTTGCTTTCTACAGCCGGCATCACTTGGTAGCAGGCACGCCCGAAGAAGAGTTCGCGGCGATCCAGGCCGCAGAGGCCGCCTTGCACTGATAGCCGTAAACCTCGACGCGGGCGCCTTACTCACAGCCTGCCCGCGTCGCCAAGGAGACACTGTATGGCAAGTTTTTCCCACGCGGTGGGTGCACAGACCTACCGCTTCGACAGCCTCAAGGACGTGATGGCCAAGGCCAGCCCCGCACGTTCCGGGGACTTCCTCGCCGGTGTCGCCGCGCAAAACGACGGCGAGCGGGTGGCGGCGCAGATGGCGCTGGCGAACATCCCGTTGAAACACTTCCTCGAAGAAGTGCTGATCCCCTACGAAAGCGACGAAGTCACCCGCTTGATCATCGACACCCACGATAAACAGGCGTTTAGCGTGGTCAGCCACCTCACCGTCGGCGGCCTGCGCGACTGGCTATTGAGCGACGCGGCCGACGAACATTCCCTACGCGCCCTCGCGCCCGGGCTGACACCGGAAATGGCCGCCGCTGTCTCCAAGATCATGCGCGTGCAAGACCTGGTGCTGGTGGCGCAGAAGATCCGCGTCGTCACCCAGTTTCGCGGCACCATGGGCCTGCGCGGGCGGCTCTCGACGCGCCTGCAACCCAACCACCCCACCGATGAACCGGCCGGCATTGCCGCGAGCATTCTCGACGGCCTGCTCTACGGCAACGGTGACGCCATGATCGGCATCAACCCGGCCACCGACAGCATCGCCTCGATCTGCGCCATGCTGGAAATGCTCGACGCGATCATCCAGCGTTACGAAATCCCAACGCAGGCCTGCGTGCTGACCCACGTCACCACCTCCATCGAAGCCATCAACCGTGGCGTGCCGCTGGACCTGGTGTTTCAGTCGATCGCCGGCACCGAAGCCGCCAACGCCAGTTTCGGCATCAGCCTCAGCGTGCTGCAGGAAGGTTACGACGCGGGCTTGAGCCTCAATCGCGGCACCTTGGGCCAGAACCTGATGTATTTCGAAACCGGCCAGGGCAGCGCCTTGTCGGCCAACGCGCACTTTGGCGTCGACCAGCAAACCTGTGAAACCCGCGCCTATGCCGTGGCCAGGCATTTCAAGCCGTTCCTGGTCAACACCGTGGTCGGGTTTATCGGCCCCGAGTACCTCTACAACGGCAAACAGATCATCCGCGCGGGCCTTGAAGACCACTTCTGCGGCAAGCTGCTCGGCGTGCCGATGGGCTGCGACATCTGCTACACCAACCACGCCGAAGCCGACCAGGACGACATGGACACCCTGCTGACCCTGCTGGGTGTGGCCGGGATCAACTTCATCATGGGCATCCCCGGGTCCGACGACATCATGCTCAACTACCAGACCACCTCGTTCCACGACGCCTTGTACGCCCGCCAGACATTGGGGCTTAAACCGGCGCCGGAGTTCGAACAGTGGCTGGCGAAAATGGGCATCTTCACGCAAGCCGACGGCAAGGTGCACTTCGGCAAAAGCCTGCCACCGGCGTTTCGCCACGCCTTGGCGCAATTGGGATGAAGGAGCCGCCCGTGCACGTCGAACCGCTTGAAACCACGCCCGATAACCCGTGGCTGGAACTGCGCCGCCTGACCCCGGCGCGCATTGCCCTGGGCCGCACCGGCACCAGCATTCCCACCAGCGCGCAGCTGGATTTTCAGTTCGCCCACGCCCAGGCGCGCGACGCGGTGCACCTGCCTTTCGACCACGCAGGCCTCAGCGGCCAAATGGCCGAGCGCGGCCGCGAAAGCCTGTTGCTGCACAGCGCCGCCGTCGACCGCCATATGTACCTGCAACGCCCGGACCTCGGTCGGCGCCTGAGCGATGAGTCGGCGCAAACCCTGCGCGACTACGCCGCCGCCAACCCGGGCGGCGTGGATTTGGCCGTGGTGGTCGCCGATGGTTTGTCGGCGCTGGCCGTGCATAAACACACGCTGCCGTTTCTGACACGCATGGAAGAACAGACCCACGCCGAAGGGTGGTCCTTGTCGCCGGTGATCCTGGTCGAGCAAGGCCGCGTGGCGGTAGCCGATGAAGTCGGCCAGTTGCTCGGGGCCAGGATGGTAGTGATCCTGATCGGCGAACGGCCAGGGCTCAGCTCGCCGGACAGCCTGGGCCTGTATTTCACCTACAACCCCAAGGTCGGCCTCACCGACGCTTACCGCAACTGCATCTCGAATGTGCGCCTGGAAGGCTTGAGCTACGGCATGGCCGCGCATCGCCTGCTTTACTTGATGAAAGAGGCGTGTCGCCGGCAGCTGTCGGGGGTCAATCTCAAGGACGAGGCGCAGGTTCAGACGCTCGAGTCGGATGACCCTGACCTGATGAAGGGCAATTTCCTGCTCAGCTCACCGGATGACTGATCGCTGCATGATTGCGCTTTTTCGCGACGTTAGGCAGCATCCAGTCACGGCCGCTTGTGTGGTCATTCCCCCTTTGGAAGTTGAGGCCTGGCATGCGGATTACTCAAGCGACCCTGGAACACCTGGACCTGTTGACTCCGCTCTTCGTCAAATACCGCGAGTTCTATGGGGCGCTGCCGTTCCCGGACTCGTCGCGGGCCTTCCTGGAAAAGCGCCTGCGGCGCAAGGAGTCGGTGATTTACCTGGCGTTGGCCGATGATGACGACAAGCGACTGCTCGGGTTCTGCCAGCTGTACCCCAGTTTTTCGTCGCTGTCGCTCAAGCGCGTGTGGATCCTCAACGACATCTACGTGGCCGAAGATGCCCGCCGGCAGCTGGTGGCAGACAACCTGATGCGCACGGCGAAGAAGATGGCCAAGGAAACCCAGGCCGTGCGGCTGCGGGTATCGACCAGCAGTGACAACGAGGTGGCGCAGAAGACCTACGAGTCGATCGGCTTTCGTGAAGACACGGAGTTCAAGAACTACGTGCTGCCGATCAGCGAGGATTGAGAAAACACCGCTGCCCTCTGTGGGAGCTGGCTTGCCTGCGATAGCGCAATGTCAGTCAATACAAGGCTGGCTGATGCTCCGCCATCGCAGGCAAGCCAGCTCCCACCTTTAGAATAGCGTCACCTTTAATATTGATTTGGCCGAAATACCAGCGACATCCCCCGCTACAAAACCAACACGCTTTTCACCTCCCAATCCGTATAATGCGGACCTTTCAGGGTTGTAAGAAATGCGGCATACGCTTGTAGCCTTATTACCCGTAGCCCCCGCACTGGCCTGCTGAGCCGGGCCATTCACACAGGTGCCATCCATGGATTTCAACCCGCTCGACCTTATCCTGCATCTCGACGTGTACCTCGACATGCTGGTGAGAAACTACGGAGTGTGGATTTACGCCATTCTGTTCCTGGTCATTTTTTGCGAAACCGGGCTGGTGGTCATGCCCTTCCTGCCGGGCGATTCCCTGCTGTTCATCGCCGGCGCCATCGCCGCAGGTGGTGGCATGGACCCAATATTGCTGGGCGGCCTGCTGATGTTGGCGGCGATCCTGGGCGACAGCACCAATTACGTGATCGGGCGAACAGCCGGGGAACGCTTGTTCAGCAACCCGAACTCGAAAATCTTCCGCCGCGACTACCTGCAAAAAACCCACGACTTCTACGACAAGCACGGCGGCAAAACCGTGACCCTGGCGCGCTTCCTGCCTATCCTGCGCACCTTCGCGCCGTTCGTCGCCGGCATCGCCAAAATGCCGTACGCGCGTTTCTTCGGCTTCAGCGTGTTTGGCACCATCCTCTGGGTCGGCGGCCTGGTGACCCTGGGTTACTTCTTTGGCAACGTGCCGTTTATCAAGAAAAACCTGTCGCTGCTGGTGGTGTTCATCATCCTGCTGTCGCTGGTACCGATGATCATCGGCGTGTTCCGCAGCCGCTTTGGCCGCAGCTCCTCCGAAGCCAAGCCGCAGTAACCGGCGATGTGGTCCCTCAGCGCCTGGCGTCGCCGGCGCCTGCTGGCCAAGCACCCGATTGCCGATGACACGTGGCAACGGGTGCGTCACCACCTGACCTTCCTCGACGGCATCACTGCCGAGCAAGACCAGTGGCTGCGCGAAGCCTGCGTGGTGTTTCTCGCCGAAAAACACCTCACCGCCCTGCCCGGCGTCGACCTGCACCAGGAGCACCGCCTGCTGCTCGCCGCCCAGGCCCAATTGCCGCTGATGAACCTCGGCGACCTTGACTGGTACCAGGGTTTCCACGAAATCGTGCTATACCCCGACGACTTCTTGAGCCCGCAGCGCCATCGCGATGCCAGCGGCGTCGAGCACGAGTGGGACGGCGAACACAGCGGCGAAGCCTGGCAACAGGGCCCGGTGATCCTTGCCTGGCCGGGCGTGCTGGCCAGCGGTCAGTGGGAAGGCTACAACCTGGTCATCCACGAACTGGCGCACAAGCTCGACATGCTCAACGGCGACGCCAACGGCCTGCCGCCGCTGCACAGCGACATGCGCGTGCAGGAGTGGGCCAGCGTCATGCAGAGCGCGTTTGATGACCTCAATCGCCAACTCGACGCCCACCCGAATATAGAAACCGAGATCGACCCCTACGCCGCCGAAAACCCGGCCGAGTTTTTTGCCGTCACCAGTGAATACTTTTTCAGTGCCCCGGATTTACTGGTCAGCACTTATCCACAGGTGTACGCGCAGTTGAGCCACTTCTATCGCCAGGACCCGTTGGCCCGCCTGCACCAACTGCAAGCCAGCGACGCCCGCTACCAGACTGAACGCCACGCGCCGTACGACGTCTGACGCATGGCATCGGCGTCAGAATACGCCTATAATCGCCGCCACTTTTAGGCCAATCCGGCCATGTTTCATGGCCAACTACGGGGGCAACGCCCAATGAGCTACAGCAAGATTCCGGCTGGCAAAGACCTGCCGAACGACATCTACGTCGCCATCGAAATTCCGGCCAACCACGCGCCGATCAAATACGAAATCGACAAAGACAGCGACTGCCTGTTCGTTGACCGTTTCATGGCCACCCCGATGTTCTACCCGGCCAACTACGGTTTCATCCCGAACACCCTGGCTGACGACGGTGATCCCCTCGACGTGCTGGTTGTAACCCCTTACCCGGTGACCCCAGGCTCGGTTATCCGCGCACGCCCAGTCGGCATCCTGAACATGACCGACGACGGCGGCGGCGATGCCAAAGTTATTGCGGTGCCACACGACAAGTTGTCCCAACTGTACGTGGACGTGAAGGAATACACCGACCTGCCGCCACTGCTGCTGGAACAGATCAAACACTTCTTCGAGAACTACAAAGACCTCGAAAAAGGCAAATGGGTAAAAATCGAAGGCTGGGGCAACGCAGACGCCGCCCGCGCCGAGATCATGAAGTCGGTCGCTGCCTACAAAGGCTGATACCCGCTCCTCATTGCCCCGGCAATCAAAAAAGCCCCGATCATTCGGGGCTTTTTTTGTGGGAAAAATTAAACGCCAAGTTCAACGTTTAAGGCGCAGCGTTCAACCAACTTATAAAACTGACAACTCAGGCTACAACTAAGCAAACTCCTACACGCGCAATTCAACGCATGGTTTATTTGATGAGGTTTCCCGGCCAGTAAACTCTGCGTTTATGAATACATCAGGTGATCGACTAAAAGCACTCCTGCGGGAAGTTCATCTTTCCGCTTCCGACTTCGCCAAGAACCGCGGTGTCACGCCTCAACACGTGAACAACTGGTTCAAACGCGGCGTGCCCATGGGCCGACTCAACGAGATCGCAGAACTGCTGTGCATCTCCAGCCGTTGGTTGCGCACCGGCGAAGGCCCCAAACACCCACCGGCCAACTTCCTGCTCGAAGGCCACGACACAAGGAACGTGATCCCCATCCGCGAAGACGCGGGCAAATACCTCACAGGCCCCTCCTGCCCTCCCGAAAAAAACGACGTGGAAATCCCCCTCCACCCCACTTTCACTTCAACCGAGCGCATCCGCGTCTCCCTGCACACCCTCAACGCATTAAACGTAAACCCCGACCGCGCCATCGGCGCCTACATGGTCGACAACAGCATGACCGACATCATCCAGCAAGGCGCCACCCTCGGCATCGACAGCGGCCGCAGCCAGCTCATCGACGGTGAAATCTACGCCGTCGAACACGACGGCATGCTGCGCATCAAATACCTCTACAACCGCCCCGGCGGCGGCCTGCGCATGCGCAGCCACAACGCCAGCGAACACCCGGACGAATACCTGACACACGAGCAACGCTTCGAACAGAACTTCCAGATAGTGGGTTGGGTGTTCTGGTGGTCCACCCTCAACAACCGCCGCCCACCGGTGCCACTGGATGAGCATTTATTAGGCTGGGAAGGCTCTAAATCGGACCCGGAGGTAGGCATTTAAGGTGAATGTGGGTATCATGCCGCCCACATTTGGCAGGGGGTGGCTTTGCGCTATCCACCCTGCTCGGCGAAGCGGAGGAGTTCCCGCGGATGCCCCTACTATTCAGCCCGACGCAACGTGGGCTGAGCGATTTGAAGGCTGGCGAGGTTTGTCAAAAACAAGCTGAAGCAGTCCCCGAGAAGCCGGCCACAAGCCGGCTTTTTAATGCCCGTAACACTGATGTCAGCGAGCGACGTTTTGCGCTGCTCGCCTCTCACAGCGTTAATCCGGCTGCAAACACTCCACAGCCCGATCCGCCACCATCTTCGCCATCTCCACCAAATGCATCACCGCCCTGTGCGGTGCACCCAGCGGTTCACCGAGCGCTTGCGAGGTAGCCACCGCGCACTGCAGCAGCTCAGCCACGCGCACCCAGGCATCTTCGAAGCTCAGTTCTTCGTTAACTGTGAATGGGTGAGTCACACCCGATGGCGGTAAATCCGAAACAACGTTATCCATTAGCGAAATTCCCTAGCAGTAAGTGAATACCACCGTCCTTTCGCGACTAAACGAGCAGGGGTGGCGGCTGTACGCAGGTTAGTCGACCGGCTGCTAGGCTCCGGCGCACCCGAAGGTGCCCTGCGCACAGCCACCATAAAGTGCAGGCGAGAAGACACCTGTCTCTGGGATGGCGCGTGCGCCTAGCAAGGTCCGGGCGACTAAACCCGATCACTGAATAACCAGTGACGGACCGCAGCCTAGTCTCGGAATTTCGCTGACGCAAGCGGCTGGGATTCTCTAGGAAACGTCCTGCAAATGAAAGGGATCAGCCCTGCTGGCCCTTGAAGATCACGCCTCAATCCAGGATCAAATGCGGCAAAAACCGGCTCGAATCCTTGGTAATCAAACTATTGTCTTCCCGCACGCCGATGCCGGCGGCCTGATCACCAATCACCCACGACCCAACCAACGTATAGCTGTCGCCAAACTTCGGCAGCGGTGCGAATTCCTGGAGGATGAACGGCGCGTCGGTATAGGGCCCGTCCTCTTTCACGATCAGCCCGTCGGCCGTTTGCAGTTCGATGTTGGCCCCTTCCCGTGAGAAGAACGGTTTGCGTACCCAGCCTTTCGGCACGGCTTTGCCCGGGTCGGTGTCCAGGTGGGACGCGAGCAGGTTGGGGTGGCCTTTGTTGAACTCCCACAACAGCGGCAGGATGCCTTTGTTGGAGAGGATGGATTTCCAGGCGGGCTCGAAGAACTGGGTATCGCACTGGGCAATCGCGGCGCCGAACGGCTCGTGGAAAATGAATTCCCAGGCGTGCAGTTTGAACAGGTGCGGAATCCAGCGATCCTCTAGATCGACGAAGCGGCCTTCGGCGGTCAGGCCGATGTCTTCGATGTCGATGTGGCGGGACTCGATGCCGACTTTTTCGGCGACGAGGCGCAGGTAGTCGGTGGTGCCTTTGTCTTCGATCGAGTCTTTCATCGAGGCGAAGTAAAACGGCTGGTTGAGCTGCAATTGGGCGAAGGCCTGGTGCAGTTTGGTGTCGATGCTGTTGAATTGGTCGGCGTGCTTGGGCAGCAGGCCGCGCTCGATGCATTGCTCCAGCCAGCCCCACTGAAACGCCGCCGCCTCGTAGAGGCTGGTCGGGGTGTCGTAGTTGAGTTCGAGCAACTTGGCGGGGCCGGTGCCGTTGTAGGAGAAGTCCATGCGCCCGTACAGGTGCGGGTGGCCTTCGAGCCATGAGGTGCGGATCATGTCGTAGAACGGCGCGGGAATGCTCAGGCGTTCCAGCAGTTCCTCGCTGTGGACCACGCGGGCGACGAGGTCCATGCACATGTCATGGATCTCGGTGGTCGGGTCTTCGAGGTCGCGCTCGATTTGTTTGAGCGTGAACTGGTAGTACGCGCTCTCGTCCCAGTAGGGTTCGTCGTCGATGGTGTGGAACAGAAAGCCGAGGCTGTCGGCGGTCTGTTTCCAGTCATGGCGTTCTGCGCAATGGATCTTTTTCATGGCCCGGTTTCCTTAACTGCTCGATCCGCCGCCGCCCCAGCCACTGCGGGCGCTGGCTTTGCTGCCGAAGCCGCCACGCGAAGTGGCCGACGAAACGGCGCTCGACTTGCTGGAGGAGCGCAGCGTGTTCGAGTAATTGCTGCTGCCGTAGCGGGCCTGGTTCGAGCGGCCGAAGGTCGCGCCATTCGAGACGCGCTGGTTGAGCGTCGAGGAGCCGTAATTGCCACGATCATCGCGGTAGCGGTACACCGGCTCGGAGCGGTAGCTGTTGCGATTGTTGCTCAGCATGTTGCCGATCAGCAGACCGGTCAGCAGGCTGCTGGTGGAGAAGCCTGAGCCGCCACTGTTCGCTTGCGCGCCGGACGCTTGAGCGTTGGCCGCGTCGACCTGGGACTGTGTCACCCGGCCTTCGGCGGTCAGTTCAAAACCGCCGAGTTTGGGGATGAACTTGCCGGTGGAGTCTTGCTGGCACCAGTCGGCGACAAAGTCGGCATCGCAGTCGGCCTGGCTGTCGTACACCGGGGCAATGCGGCGGTGCTCGGCCATGGCCGTCATGTAGGCGTCCGAGCAGACGTCGACCGGAAGTTTTTCATCGGCGCATTGCTGAACGGACTGGAAGTTGTACTTCTTCTGCAAATCGTAGGTTTTTTCGGTCGGCCCGCAGCCGGAAATCGCCATGGCGACCGACGCTGCCAGCGAAAGCTGGACGTACTTGCTTCGTTTCATCGGGAGCTCCGTGCGAGATCAGTTCTGGGTAGGCGTCATGCACGCGGCGTTCAGCATGCCGACGCTGATGGCCACGGCCGCCACGTAGATGCCGGCCGCCAGTTCGCCCTTCTTGATGCGCTCAGACGTGCCTTTGAGCACCAGGTTGGTCACCAGAAACGCCAACAGCTGGACGACGGCGGCGATCACGGCCCAGACGACGAAGTCGAGGATACTGATCGAGAAGGCAATCACGTTGCTGGCCGGAATCGCGAAACCGATGATGGCGCCGCCCAAAGCGACCGCCGCCGACACGTTGCCCGCGCGGATCAGTTCGAATTCCTTGTGCGGCGTGACGCGGGTGTAGATGAACTGGAACAGCGCGAACAGTACGGCCGCCCCCAGGAGGTAGGTGACGAACCCCAACACGGCCGCTTTGTTCAGGGAGATAGAGAGAGCTTCGAGCATGGATTTCTTCCTTTTTTAGAGCGCAGTCAGGTCGGTTGTGTACAGCGAAATGCCCAGCGACGTGCTCAGGCTGATAGTGCCCTCAGCGTCTTCTTCGACGGAAAACAGCAAAAACTCGCGACGATCGGTCAGGCCTGTGTCGCGGGCGTACAGCATCGAGCGGTGTTCGACTAGGTAGGCGTCTTCGGGATTGATCACCTGTTCGCTCATGGCGACCAGTTCTGTCTGGCCAGCCTCGCTGCCCCATACGCGCGTGTATTCGACGCCGTTGTGGGTGTACGTCGGCAGCCCGATCAGGCTTTGTGGCCCGGCCAGCCGGCGCAGTTCCGGTTCACTGTTGATCGTGACGTAACTCAGGTAGTTGAACAGGATCACCGACTCGACCTGCCCGGCGATCTCGCCCGTGGTGTGCACTTGCAGCCAGTAGTCTTCGTCGTTCATGTAATAGCGCGACAGCCAGGTCGACTGGCCAAGGTCGACGGTACCGTTGCTCCAGATTTCCTGGGAGCCTGGAATCACCACCGAGGTTTTGCCATCGAGCAGCAATTTCAGGGTCGTGTCGAACATCACGCCCTTGCCCGGTGCCAGGCCCAGCGGGCCTGTGGTCGGCAGGGTTTGGCCGGCAGCCCGGTTGGGTTCTGGGCTCGCATTCGGGGCTTCAAGCCCCATCAACTGTTTAAACCATCCCATTGGAAATTTCCTTGAGGCGGGTGGAGGCGATATAGAAGAGTTCACCGCCTTCAACGCGGGTGGCGCTGGGCGGGTTGATCGACGGTTGTTGCGCACCTTTGGCGCGATAGCCAATGAGCGTGGCGTTGTGGTGTTCTTTCATTCGCGTGTACAGGTCGCCGAACGTTGCCTCAAAGGCCTCGGGCAATCTCATCAAATATTGTGTGGCGCCCTGGCCCACGCACAGCAACTCATTGATGACCACGGAGGAGCCCGGGTCCTGGGAGGCGCGCACCAGCATCTCGATGGCCATGCTGGAGGTGCATTCCAGGCTGGGGGCGTAAGAACTGGCGAGTGCGGCGATTTCACTTTCATTGAAGTGCGCGACCACATGCCCGACGGGGCTCAATTGATTCACCGCGAGCACGGTGGCCAGCGTCAGGTCGTCAGACGGGGTTCGCACCAGCACGCGCTCGGCACCGGGCACACCGGCGCGCAGCAACAACGCGGTGGACGACAGACTTTCCCCGCGGATGAACGCGGCTTTGCCCGGCATCGGGTTTTCTTCGAGCGTGCAATCGCAGATGACGATCAGGTTATCGTTTGAGGTTTCGTCTTGAAGCAACAACTCGATCACGCGTTCGCTGGATGAACCTTCCCAGCCAATGAGCACCGTGTGGCCCACCTTGCCGGTGAAATCACCTTTGCCCTTCATGCCTTTTCTCCATGCATCGATAACACTGCTGGTGGTTTTGCCGATGGCTGCCGTCAGCAGCGCAATGCCCCCAAGCATGATCCAGGTGGCCACGAACACGCGCCCCGCCGAGTTTTGCGGCGCAAGATCGCCATAACCAACGGTGAGCGTGGTGGTGAGATAGAAGTAAACAAATGTGGCGAGGCTGGTGAGGTGGTGCTCGCCCAGCAATATCAGGCCCAGATAAGCCGAGCTCAGGTGAATACCCAAGGCGATGACCAGGCCGGCCCAGCCGAAGCGGTGAAAGAGGGAGGAGGCGTACATGCGCAACAACAGAAAAATCGACATTTCGTCCCTGGCTCCCTGGGTACTTGATTCCTGATGACGCCATCGCCCCGACGTCTGGATGCTCAAGTGCGCTCACGCGGCATTAGACCTGCTGCGCGGCGTGGAGAGAAGTACCTTGGCCGCAATAAATCCGGCGAACGCACCAAACAGATGACCTTCGAAGGAAATACCCCGGCGAGGCAGGAAGCCCAGGATCAGGCCGCCATACAGCAGCGCCACGACACCGGCCGTGATCAGGTTGCTCCAACTCCTGTGGAACCAGGCGCGCGCCAGAAGATAGGCCCACAACCCGAATACCCAGCCACTGGCGCCGACGTGTACACCGCTGAAACCGAACAGCCAGACCAGCGAGCCGCCCAGCACAATAATGATCGCGCTGACGCTGACGAACCGGTTGAAGCCTTCGATAATGACCAGAGTGCCCAGTATCAAAAACGCAATCAGGTTCGCGCTCAGGTGCGCGAAGGATGCGTGCAAAAACGGTGAGGTGAGGATGCCGGGCAGCCCTTGCACCGTCCTGGGAATCAGGCCGAATGCCATGAGGCTGTAACCGGTGGCTGCATTCAGCAGTTGCAGCGCCACCATCAAGAGCGCCAGGCCTGCAATTGTCTTGAAACCCTTCAGGGCGTCCATCCTGACCTCGACGTAAAAAAGGAAGGGCTGAAGACGCCCTTCCTGTTGCGGCGTTGCTTACTCGGCCGACTTTTGCTTCAGGCGTTCCAGAATCGCGTTGGCGCTGCCTTCGTTCGGCGTGATGCCGGCTTCGCGCAACTTGCGCTCAAGGTCGGAACCCGTCGATGCCTCAGCCAGTTCGTCCTGGGCTTGCAGTTCAGCCGCGCGCTGCTGCTGCTTGGCCTGCAGGCGATTCAACGTACCGACGGCCGTTTCGAGCTTGCCGTTGGCACCGCCACTGGCGATGGAGGCGCTGACCTGGGCCTTCTGTACGCTTTCGCGCGCCTTGGCCATGTCCACTTGCTGGCGCAGGCTTTTGATCCGGCTTTCGGCCTTGGTGATGTCTTTGCGCATGCTTTCTGCGTAGCCACCAAACTCGGCGGTCTGCTTTTGCTCGACGTCGCGTTCGTTGGTCAGGGTCGAAATGGCTTCGGCCACTTCCAGGGCGAGGTCTTCACGGTTGGCCTGGATAGCGGCCATCGCCTTGGACTCCAGGTCCTTGATCTTGGCGTCGTACTCGCTGACGCGATCATTCGCCAGTTTGTGCTTGGCCATGATGCTGACCAGCTCACGCTTGGCGTTGGCCAGCGCGGTGTCGGCGTCGCGAATTTCCTGGTCGAGGATGCGCAGGGCTTGTTGGTCGACGATCGATTCGCCGACTTCGCTGGCACCGCCACGCAGCGCGGTGAACAGTTTGCTCCAGATGGATTGAGTCATTGGATACTCCCGAATACTTAATTGAAGAAACGTTCGAAGGCTTCGCTGGCGCGCTGCACGTTGTCGACGAGGGTTTTCACCTCGGTCACGATGTTTGTCAGGCTGGAGTCGGAGCTCAACGCGCCGAACATGTTGTAGACAACCTGGCCATTAGGCATGGACTCGATACCGATTGAGGACAGCGGGAACATTTCCCGGCTGCGCAGCACTGCGTCATTGAAGGCCGTTACGTCGTTGATGGACTCGACGTCGACCAGCACGGTATCGACGATGATTTGCTCACCTACCACCGCGATGTAAATCGGCAAGCCACCGAAGTCGTTCATTTCCAGCTTGATGCTGGACTCGGAGCCTTGAACGAGAGAAAGCGTAATGTCGTTGGAAACCACATCATCCAGGGCCTGAAACGCGCTGAAGAGGCGATCGATATTCCAGTTGGTACCTGCGCTCATGAAATTCTCCGACATGAATGAGCCAGCCAGAATCGGCTGGCGAAGCTGTTTCTCCATCTGCTTGAGCAGGCTTCGATTTTCGGGAAGCACCCAAGTCTCGTGTTTCACATAACCGGCGGCCGCCAGGCCCGCGCGCATCTGCTTCATGTAAAAGCTCGACGGTTTTTTCGCGGACGGCTTCAAGCGCTCTCCCTGAAGGCTTGCTGTATCGGGATCGGACCCAGCCGACGGGCTCGATGGAGAGCTGCTTTTCATACTACTGACCTCGTTGTGAAAAACTCACGCGTGAGAAAATCTACAGGCAAAATTCGTCTGGCTCAATAGCTCACGCGTGAGATTTTTTGTCTCAATTTTCCTATGCTCGAACAGACTCGGAACTGCTAAGCGATAGGCAATTGTCTCCTTTGAGTTGACGGTATTACCCATCCCAGCCGATTTATCCCCCAGCAACCACCCATTAATCTGTGCCCATGTTGAACGCAACGCCAAACCCACTTAAACAAAAAAGGATTCAACCATGAGCACTCCAACCTACAACCGCTTGAACAAAGACGACGCCATCGTGCTGCTGGTCGACCACCAGACCGGCCTGATCTCCCTGGTGCAGGACTTCTCGCCCAACGAGTTCAAGAACAACGTGCTGGCCCTGGGCGACCTGGCCAAGTTCTTCAACCTGCCGACCATCCTCACCACCAGTTTCGAGCAAGGCCCCAACGGCCCACTGGTGCCGGAGTTGAAAGAGATGTTCCCGGACGCGCCGTACATCGCTCGCCCTGGCCAGATCAATGCGTGGGACAACGAAGACTTCGTCAAAGCGATCAAGGCCACCGGGCGCAAGCAGATCATCATTGCCGGTGTGGTAACGGATGTGTGCGTGGCATTCCCGACGTTGTCGGCGCTGGCGGAAGGCTTTGAGGTGTTTGTGGTGACGGACGCTTCGGGCACCTTCAACACCACGGTGCAGCAGGCGGCGTGGAGCCGGATGACGCAAGCCGGTGCGCAATTGATGAACTGGTTTTCGGTGGCGTGTGAGTTGCAGGGCGACTGGCGCAATGACATCGAAGGCTTGGGCAATCTGTTGTCCCAGCGCATCCCCAACTATCGCAATCTGATGAACGGTTACTCGGCGCTGACAGCACGCCAGCACTAATCCCGCCACGCTCTAAGTTAAGCCCGCCTTGAACCGCGGGCTTTTTTGTGTGCGCTCGCCCTACGCCTCGAATGTTCCAAAATAGCCTTGGCGTTGTGAATTGTTGTGAAGGCTTTGCGAATCAGCCAAACGTCCGTGCTAAGTTCCGTGACGTTGCATTTCACAGCATTCATGCACAGCGGCCAACCCACTAAGGCCGCCCTCTTGTTATTCAATAAACAGCCTCGGTTAGTTAACCAGGAAGTTGCGCGGCCCTGCGCGTTTTAAAAGGTGTCGACGCAATAATTACATCAGGAGAAGAACCATGGTAGCGAAGGTAGAAACGACCCCAAAGGACGCCGCGGTCACTCAAAAAAGCTCCGTCGTTGCCTGGGAAAAATCCGTCAAAAAAGCCTCTGCACCCAAGGATGAGTTGGGCAAAGGCCAGAAACGCCCTGAGGGCGACACCCGCTCAGCCCAGCAAATTATCGATGACACGCCGCTGCTCAAGTTCCTGGGCAACCAAAGCGGGGTCAAGGACAACCTCAAAAAGCAGGTCGGCGACTTTGATAAAGACGCTGACGCGGCTTATCGCGCCTCCAAGGTGCTGGAGCACGTCGAATACATTGATGAAGACGGCAAGTTGACCAAAGGCGAGAACGTCGGCAACGAGAGCGTCGACGGGTTCACCAAAGACGGCGAGGCCCGGCATGGCACCGAAGCGGGCCGCCTGCAGGACTTTGGCAAGTACGGGTATTCGAGCCTGCGCGGCGAGGTGGTGAAGTCGGACCTGGGCGACCAACAGAAGCGCCCCGACGGTGACACGCGCTCGGCCAAGGAGATTATCGACGCCACGCCGCTGCTGAAAAACCTCGGCAACCAGAGCGATGTGAAGGACAACCTGAAGAAACAGGTGGGTGATTTCGAGAACGACGCCGACGCCGCGTACCGCGCCACCCAGGTGCTGGAACACGTGGTCAGCCTGGATGAAAACGGCAAGCTGCTGACCGGTAACGACGCCCGCAACAAAGACAACGACAGCATCGATGGCTTCACCAAAGACAAGGAAGCCCGCCACGGCACCGAAGCCGGGCGCTTGCAGGACTTCGGCAAGTACGGCTACTCAAGCCTCAAAGGCGACCTGATGCACGTCAAGGACGCGACGCACTCCGACAAGGCCGCGCCGCCAGATGAACCCGAAGACGTAAAGGCCCTGCGCGACAAGTACAACATCCCGAGCTTCGGCGCTGAAGGGCTGATGGACATGGAGTTGCCCAACGACAAGACCGTGGGTGGGCAGACGGCCGAGAACTTTGTGCAAGCCATTCGCGATGACATCAAGAGCGGCAAGCTGACCGAAGACTCCGATGAAGCCAAGATCGTCAAGCTGATGGACGCCCAGGCCGCGCTGGACAGTGGCTATGACCTCTACGGTTATGCCGAGAGCATCAACCTGGGCAGCGGCACTTACCGCGAAACAGACAAGACCCCGACCAAGTTGAACGGCAACGATGTAAAGGAGATGGTCGACGAGGACAAACTCGCCAAGGAAATTTCCACGCTGATGGGCAAGGAAGGAATTAAGGACCGCTACGACTCGGAACTAAAGAAGAGTGTCGGTAGTTTGTCGGAAGACCGACTGAATGAAGTGCGCGAACAGGTCTTTCCTGCGCTCTTCAAAGACGGCACCCGCGATGCCAACTTGGACTTCGAAGACTATGTCATCGCCATGAACGATTCAGGCGATCCGAAGAAATCGGAAATGGCCGAGTTGGACGTGGACCGCTATTTCGAGTCGCTGCGCATTCTCGAACCGGACAGCTACACCGCACGCCGTCAGACGTTCGACCAGAACATGATGACGCACCAACTCAACACCTACATGGAAAACCCCGACAAGGTCTCGCCGGAAAATGCCGAAAGTGGGTTGAAGGCCTCGTTCACGATGATCAAGGGTGGCATCAACGCCGCTCTTGGTGGCCTGGACAAGGGCGACAAAACGTACGACATGTACAAGAAGATGAAGGATGAGATCGACATCCTCGACGGCCACATCAAAGGGCTGACCCCGGCAGAAAACAAACAGATCGCAGCGGCCATTCGTCTCGCGGCGGCCAGCGGCGACCCGAAAGCCATCGACAAGGTGGTCGACACCCAATTGAAGGGCCTGGGCGCCAACCGTGAGGCGGCCGCTGGCTCCTTGAAGACGGTGTTGCACAAGGCCAGCTCCACGGGTGGGCTCAGTGCGTTGGCAGGCACCATGAACCTGGTAAGCGGCGCGCTGCAGCTCGCCAATGGCGGCGGCAACATGACCGATGACCAGAAAATCGCTGCCGCGAAAGACCTGGTCGCCGGTTTGAGCTTCACCAACGATTTCCTCAAGTTCGGTTCCAACATCGTGGAAACCCTGGGCGGTACTAAAACCTACGACCCTGCCGTGGACAAAGACGGTAAAGGCCCGCCAAAAATCAAAGCCACCGAATGGCTCGGCCTGATCGATGAGAACCTCCCGGATATCTGGGGCAAGAAATCCACTGAAAAATCCGACGCACTGGCCGCCTCTATCAGCACCCGCGTCAAGGAATCTTCCGAAACCCTCAAGAAGCTCGACGTGGGCAACCTGTCGGCCGATGAGGTCAAGGAGTACGACAACGCGGCCAAATCCCTTGGCGAACAAATGGGCGTGAAGGACATTCCCGGCAAAAGTACCCCGGCTTCAAAATCCGAAATCGCGATCGCCTCCGGCCGGTCGTTCCTGCGCTTTATGGGCGGTTCCGGCCTGGACTTGACCGGCGGCGTGATGGACATCGTTTCCGGCGCGCGCAAACTCAAAAATGCCAAGACCGCACTGGAAAAAACCGACGCGGCCTTCACGCTGGGCGGTGGTGCATCCGGTACCGGTATGGCGATCGCCAACACCATTGCGATGTTCGCGCCCAAAGGCGCCCACCTGGCTGGCAAACTGGCCGGTGATGTTGCCGCGACCGTGATACGCGGGCTGGCTATCGGCGCGCGTGTTGCGGGTCCGATTTTCGCCGTGGCGGGTGTGATCTTCGGGGTCGCAGGCACCCTGATTGCCGAGGCGGTCGAGCATGCCAAAATGCAAAAACTCACCGATTCCCAAGGCAAGTTCTTCAAAGACCTCGCCGATGCAGGCGTGACCAAAGACGACTGGGGCGACAAGCTCGAATACGCGCGCTACGCCACCTATATGTACGGCGGCCGCGATACGCCGGACGACAAATCGATGTTCGAGTATCAGTCGGACGAGTGGAAACACTTCAAGGAAACCGAAGACAAAAAAGGCAGCTCCCTGGCGCGGCTGGCGCCCTACCTGCACAAAGACAGCGACCCCGACAGCAAGAACCTCTGGGAGAAATTCCTCGCGGGCGGGACCAGCTCCAGCGGGCCGCATGGCAGTGAGCGGCACACCGATGACTGGCGGCCGTGGGGCAGCACGGACATGGAGACGGGCAGCAAGAACACGGCCTGATTTGGGGTAGGCCTATATCAACGGGCGTTGCGCCGGTGGGGGGGTTATCGACATTTGTGCAGCAGCCTGTTGCACAAACCCACCGCGCGTCATTTGCCACATCGCCCCTTGGCTCTCCCTTGTGAGGCCTGACTTTTCGGGCCTCGCCACATCCTGTCCGAACTCGGCCAGCATCTGCGCTTCCTGCGCGAGGCGACTTTACTTTCGCCCCTTCTTCGTCAATGAGCCAGATCGCTTTTTCGTGTAGTCCTTCGGATTAGTTTTTCGCGGTTTCTAGCCGCTTCACGTCATCCCATTCTGATTTTTCCAACCGTTCATCCAGCCACTTTTTCCTGCGGCATTCTCCGACGCCTTGCCCTGTTGCCGAGCCGTCACGGATGACTAATGCCGCCCACATCACCTTCATCGAACATGAGCTCAATGGCTTTCATAAGAGCCTGGCGGAGTATCGCCAGCAGATGGGCGCCTGGTATTCGCGAGCATTGGATTCCGTCAGCCATGCCGCGGATATGCCGTCGTTGCTGGGGATGGAGCGGGTGTTGCGGGTCGGGGGCTCGCAGACCGTAGTCAGCACCGCTGACCCGGATGTTTTGGGCAGCGTGGTCATGTGCCCGTTGGGCGGCGAGCTGAAGATCGAGAGCGCGTTTGAGTCGGTGTACGACGTGCCGATTGGCGATATCCCGGTTGAGGTGATCGGGCTGGATGACGGCAGTTCCACGCTTGTCATGCTGGACGAACACGGCAAGGGCTCGCACCACTGCGCGGCGGGCAAGCGTTATCAGGTGCGGGTTCAGGGCGGCGTTTCTGAAGCCCAAGTGGATGCGCTATTTGCCTCCTACGCCGGGCTCACAGCTGATCTGGAGCAGTGGCTGCACGAGCAATGGAAAGAGTTCAAACCGTATTGGCAGCAGTCGACCGCCAGCGCCATCGGCAGCGGTGTGTTGGCCGGCAGTTGGGCGGCAATCAAGGACGTGTGGGACAGCATCAAGCTGGTGCAGGCGATTCTTGAAGACCCATTGAAGTTCGGCGAGCAACTGGGTGATCAGGCCGCCAAGCTCGCGGAGCTGGCCACCAACGCGCCGAAAGTCATGGAACAGGCGATGCTGCTGGCCAGTGATGAAGCGGCGCTGTACCTGATGGTGCGCACGGCGATGCTGTGGCTGGACGCGTTGCCGCCTGGCGAAATAGCCGAAAAGACCGCTGGGTTTGTGGTGTCGTTGCTGATTGATCTGGTGATTGGCGCAGTGCTGACCATCGCGTTGCCGGCGGCGGGCGTGGCTTATCTGGGTGTGCGGCTGGTCAAGTATGGCGCGCAGATACTGGACGCTGCGGTGGGGTTTGTCCGCAGCCTGCTCGGCATTCTCAAGAAGTTTATGCAGGCGGTGGATCGCTACAAGGCGGTGGCGGTTCGCGGCGTGGTCGGCGGGTTGAAACAAGGCACGATGCAGATGCGCTGGCGGGCGCGGCAGAACGCAGTGCTGAAGCAGAAAGAGCATGTGGATGATGTGCCCTCGTCCGGGAAAAACCAGAACGGCGATGCGGCTTCCAGCGCGGACAAGACCGCTACCAATGGTTGCCCGGTGTCGATGGTCACCGGCGAGGAATTGCTGACACTGGTTGACGGCACGCTGGACGGGGTTTTGCCGT
>NZ_JBARTQ010000624.1:0-7839 GCF_049645325.1 Pseudomonas sp.
GGAAAGATTCGACAGATTCGAGCATGGAAAAGTCTCGGCAAATTGATTGTTTTTAGGTGAGATTGACCCGGACCTTAGCAATTCATGCCGCACCTGAAAAGCGCAAAATGTCGCCTTTGTGAATTTAAATGGTGCATTGGATATAAATAAATCTGGATTCTTGCCCCCAAGTGGGGATTTCAACCCAGTGAATGCACCAATAGGGAAATCGCTATCGCAGGCAAGCCAGCTCCCACATTTGATCGATGTTGCCCGGGGAAACGCGGTCAAGGTGGGAGCTGGCTTGCCTGCGATGAATCCACCTCGGTTCCCCTGCGAAACACAAAAAAAGCGGAGCCCGAAGGCTCCGCTTTTTTCAAACCCACCCGAATCAGGCGAGCTTTTTGTGACGCACACGGTGCGGCTGGGCAGCCGCATCGCCCAAACGCTTTTTACGGTCGGCTTCGTACTCGGTGTAGTTGCCTTCGAAGAACACCGCTTGCGAGTCGTCTTCGTACGCCAGGATGTGAGTGGCCACACGGTCAAGGAACCACCGATCGTGAGAGATCACAATGGCGGCGCCCGGGAAGTCCAGCAGGGCTTCTTCCAGGGAACGCAGGGTTTCAACGTCGAGGTCGTTGGACGGTTCATCGAGCAGCAACACGTTGCCGCCCTCTTTCAGGGTCAGCGCCAGGTGCAAGCGACCGCGCTCACCACCGGACAGGTCCTTGACGAACTTCTGCTGGTCGCCGCCCTTGAAGTTGAAACGGCCGACGTAGGTGCGCGACGGGATTTCATAGTTGCCGATGCGGATCTGGTCGGAACCGTCGGAAATCTGCTGGAACACGGTCTTGCTGCCGTCGAGGTCGTCACGGCTCTGGTCCACACAGGCCAGCTGCACGGTTTCGCCCACTTCGATGCTGCCCGAATCCGGGGTTTCCTTGCCCATCAACATGCGGAACAGCGTGGATTTACCCGCGCCGTTACCACCGATAACGCCGACGATTGCGCCTTTTGGCATGGAGAACGACAGGTTGTCGATCAACACGCGGTCGCCGTAGCCTTTGGAAACGTTCTTGAATTCGATGACCTTGTCACCCAGGCGCGGACCGGCCGGGATGTAGATCTCGTTGGTTTCGCTGCGTTTCTGGAATTCCTGCGACTGCATTTCTTCAAAACGTTGCAGACGTGCCTTGGATTTGGACTGGCGGGCCTTGGCGCCTTTGCGCACCCACTCCAGTTCTTCTTTCATGGCTTTTTCGTGGGCCGATTGCTGCTTGGATTCAGCAGCCAAGCGGTCGGACTTGGCTTCGAGCCAACCGGAGTAGTTACCCTCGTAAGGGATACCGGCGCCACGGTCGAGTTCGAGGATCCAGCCCGCGACGTTGTCCAGGAAGTACCGGTCGTGCGTGATCGCAACCACGGTGCCCGGGAAGTCGTGAAGGAAATGTTCCAGCCAGGCGACGGAATCGGCGTCCAAGTGGTTGGTTGGTTCGTCGAGCAGCAGCATGTCAGGGGCCGACAGCAGCAGACGGCACAGGGCCACACGACGTTTTTCACCACCGGAGAGGAATTCGACCTTGGCGTCCCACGCCGGCAGGCGCAGCGCGTCGGCGGCGACTTCCAGCTGGCGCTCCAGGTTGTGACCGTCGCCAGCCTGCAGGATGGCTTCGAGCTTGGCCTGTTCGGCGGCAAGCTTGTCGAAGTCGGCATCTTCTTCGGCGTAGGCGGCGTAGACCTCGTCCAGGCGGGCCTGGGCGTTCTTGATCACGGCAACCGCTTCCTCGACCACTTCACGCACGGTCTTGGTCGGGTCCAGGATTGGTTCTTGCGGCAGGTAGCCGATGTTCAGTTCGGGCATCGGGCGGGCTTCGCCTTCGAACTCGGTGTCGACGCCGGCCATGATTTTCAGCAGCGTGGATTTACCCGAACCGTTGAGGCCGAGCACGCCGATCTTGGCGCCAGGGAAGAAGGACAGCGAAATGTTTTTCAGGATTTCCCGCTTCGGCGGAACAACTTTTCCCAGCCGATGCATGGTGAAGACGTATTGAGCCATGGTGAACCTAGCGTCAGTGATGAATTAAGCGGGCGAAGCCCGTGCCAGGCCATGCGCCGCGCGGGCCGTTGACGGTGATCAATGCCTGCGTGCGGAAAAAGCCTGAATGTCTGGGGCTGGAACGCCCTCGCGTAACCGGCAAAGCTACCTCAATGCGCTTGGTCAGTCCAGCCAGGCGGGGCTGGCACTTTGCCACAACTCAAGGCATGCTAGCCGCCCTCCGGGCGTCCGGCTTATAGTGCACGTCGCGCGCCAGTCCAGCCAAACCGCAGGATCACAGCTTGTCCAAAGTCACGCCGCCAACTCCCCTGCGCGCCGCTCATATAGCGCCGGGAGCGCCCCTGCACGGCACCTTCAAAGGCGCATTGGCGACGCTTGTCCTGATGCTGCTCGCATTATTGTTCTGGCAGCTGCTGGACCAATTGCAGCAGAACCAGAAAAACCAACAGCAATACACCATCGACTACAGCGCCGACCTGGCGGAGCAGATCAGCCTGAACATGGCCCTGAGCGCGAAAATTGCGCTGAACCTGTTACCGATGGTCGAACCACCGCGCAACGACGAACAGCTGCAGGCGCTGCTGCGCACGTTGCAACGCTCGCTGCCTGAGCTGCGCAGTGTGGCCCTGCTCGCCCCCAGCGGCGCGATGGTCAGTGACAGCGCCAAAGACAGTGCAGACGCCGCCTGGCTTGAAGAGTTGGTACAGCGCAGCCACTCCCAACCTTATTACCTGAGCAACAACAGCGACGGCACCCTCATCTATTTGCTGCTGCACCAGCCCAGCGGCGGCTCCAGAATGTACTGGGCCCTGCGCCTGGCGCCCAACTACCTGAGCAACCTGACCCGCCAGGACGGCCAGGGCCAGCGCCCGATGTGGGCGATTGAAAACCGCCTGAACCACCGCGTGGTCAGCCGTGACAGCGGCATGCCGGCGCAATGGGCGTCTGCGTTGACGCCCGATGAGCTGAACAAAAGCGTGCTGGTCACGCCACTGAGCAAAAGCGACTGGCAATTGCGTGGGTTGTTCGACCGCAGCGCTGTGCTGGAGCAATTGCTGCCGGCATTCATCGGCAAATGCCTGCTGGGCCTGGCCTTTTCGCTGATCCCGGTGATCGTGTTGTTGAACATGCGCCGCCGTCAGCGCCAGGTGCATGAAGGTCGCAGGCGTTACCAGGACATATTCGAAGGCACTGGCGTGGCCCTGTGCGTGCTGGACCTCTCGGGGCTAAAGGCCTTTTTCGACAAGGCCAATATGCAGACCCGCGAGCAATTGCAGGCCTGGTTGCACAACAGTGCCGAGGAGCGCACACAACTGCTCAAAGAGTTGCGCATCACCGAGGTCAATCAGGTGGCTGTGCGCCTGCTCAATGTCGGTTCCTGCGAGGAGGCCTGGGAACGCCTGATCGATGATTGCCCGCGCAACGCCACGGCCATCGGCTACCAAGTGCTGGAAGCGGTGCTGACGCAGCAAAAACAGTTGGAGCTGGAAATCCAGCTAAACGATGTGGCCGGCAACGAGCAATACCTGTGGCTGGTGATGCGCCTGCCGGAACAACAGGACGATTTCAAGGCGGTGATCCTCAGCATCAGCGACATCACCAGCCGCAAGCTCATCGAGCTGTCGCTGGTGGAGCGCGAGAGTTTTTGGTCGGACGTGGTGCGTACCGTGCCCGATCACCTGTATGTGCAGGATGTGATCAGCCAACGGATGATTTTCAGCAACCACCACCTGGGCCACACCCTCGGCTACAACAAGGCCGAGCTGGCGCAAATGGGCGAGTACTTCTGGGAAATCCTGCTGCACCCCGAAGATGCCGAGTATTACCACGAACTGCGCCAGCAACAGCGCCAGGTCGGCTATACGACCCAGCTGCAATGCCAGCTGCGCTTTCGCCATCGCAATAACCAGTGGCGACGTTTCGACATCCGCGAACAGGCCCTGGCGCGGGACAAGACGGCGGTGGTCACGCGGATCATCGGCGTGGCCAAGGACATTACCGACCAGATCGAAGCCAGTGAATCCCTGCGCGACAGCGAGCAGCGTTACCGCATGCTGGCCGAAAGCATCAGCGACGTGATCTGCTCCACCGACAGCCAGTTGGCGCTCAATTACATCAGCCCGTCGGTCAATGCCGTGCTGGGTTACGACGTGGACTGGGTGATCAAGCATGGCTGGCAGTCGATTGTGGCCAACCCGCAACAACTGTCCGGCATTTACAGCCTGGTGGAACAGGTCAGCCGCGCGCTGGGCGACACCGAGGCGCTGAATAAGCTGCGCGATGAGGTGCAGACCCAATTGTTCCTGTTCGACTGCCTGCGCGCTGATGGCCGTAAAGTGCCGATCGAGGCGCGCTTGGTGCTGGTGTGGGATGAACATGGCGCGTTCGAGGGCATCCTCGGCGTGGGCCGCGACGTCAGCCAGCAACGCCGCGCCGAGAAAGACCTGCGCATGGCCGCCACGGTATTCGAACACTCCACGTCGGCGATCCTGATCACCGACCCGGCCGGTTATATCGTGCAGGCCAACGAGGCGTTCAGCCGGGTCAGCGGGTATGCCGTGGCGGACGTGCTCGACCAGTTGCCAAACATGCTCACCGTCGACGAACAACAGGCAGCCCACCTGCGTTATGTGCTCAAGCAGCTGCACCAGCACAGCACCTGGGAAGGCGAAGTGTGGCTCAAGCGCCGCAATGGCGAGCATTACCCGGCCTGGGTCGGCATCACCGCGGTGTTCGACGATGAAGGCGACCTGGCCAGCTACGTGTGCTTCTTCAGTGATATCAGCGAGCGCAAGGCCAGCGAACAGCGCATCCACCGCCTGGCCTACTACGACGCCCTGACTCACCTGCCCAACCGCACGCTGTTCCAGGACCGCCTGCACACTGCGTTGCAGGCGGCCGAGCGGCAGAAGTCGTGGGTGGTGCTGATGTTCCTTGACCTTGACCGCTTCAAGCCGATCAACGACTCCCTTGGCCACGCCGCCGGCGACCGCATGCTCAAGGAAATGGCCACGCGCCTGCTCGGTTGCGTGGCCGAAGACGACACCGTGGCGCGCATGGGCGGCGACGAGTTCACCTTGCTGCTGCAGCCGCGTGTCAGCCGTGACATGGCGCTGAACCGCGCGATTACGGTGGCCGAGCAGATCCTGGCGAGCCTGGTGAAGCCGTTTGTGCTCGAAGGCCGCGAGTTCTTCGTGACCGCCAGTATCGGCATTGCCTTAAGCCCGCAGGACGGCAACGAGCTGAGCCAACTGATGAAAAACGCCGACACGGCGATGTATCACGCCAAGGAACGCGGCAAGAACAACTTCCAGTTCTACCAGGCCGACATGAACGCCAGCGCCCTGGAACGCCTGGAGCTGGAAAGCGACCTGCGCCATGCGCTGGAGCAGAACGAATTCGTGCTGTATTACCAGCCGCAGTTCAGCGGCGACGGCAAACGCCTGACCGGCGCCGAGGCGCTGCTGCGCTGGCGCCACCCGCGCCGCGGGCTGGTGCCGCCGGGGGATTTCATTCCGGTGCTCGAAGAGCTCGGGCTGGTGGTGGACGTGGGCGATTGGGTGCTCAGCGAAGCCTGCCGCCAGCTCAAGACCTGGCACCAGAACAAGGTGCGTGTGCCGAAAGTCTCGGTGAACATCTCGGCGCGGCAGTTCTCCGACGGTCAGTTGGGCGAGCGCATCGCCAGCATCCTCAGGGACACCGGCCTGCCGCCGGCGTGCCTGGAGCTGGAGCTGACCGAAAGTATCCTGATGCGTGAGGTCAACGAGGCCATGCAGATTCTTGCCAGCCTGAAGAACCTCGGGCTGAGCATCGCGGTGGATGACTTTGGCACTGGCTATTCGTCGCTGAACTACCTCAAGCAGTTCCCGATCGACGTGTTGAAGATCGACCGCACCTTTGTCGACGGTCTGCCCTCCGGCGAGCAAGACGCGCAGATCGCCCGGGCGATTATCGCCATGGCCCACAGCCTGAACCTGGCGGTGATCGCCGAGGGCGTGGAAACCCATGAACAGCTGGATTTCCTGCGCGAACATGGCTGTGACGAGGTGCAGGGCTACCTGTTCGGGCGGCCGATGCCGGCGAACCGGTTTGAGGCGCAGTTCAGCAATGATGCGCTGTTCATGTTCGACTGAAGCCCTTTGGTTGCGCTGGACCTTGTAGTGAGCGGGCTTGCCCCGCGCTGGGCTGCGTAGCGGCCCCAAAGCCTGAAAGTTATTTCCGCCAGAGAGATGCGGTGACTTTATCGGGGCCGCTTCGCGCCCCAGCGCGGGACAAGCCCGCTCACCACAACAGCCAGCATGAGCCCCGCTTGTCCGCGACATGATGTCCTTTCATATGCCATCTAAAACCCATTGGGTTAGAATGCCCTCCTTTTCTGCCCCCGATCCTTGAGGACCGCCATGTTCAGCCGTGATTTGACTATTGCCAAGTACGACGCCGATCTCTTCGCTGCCATGCAGCAAGAAGCCGTGCGCCAGGAAGAGCACATTGAACTGATCGCTTCGGAAAACTACACCAGCCCTGCGGTCATGGAGGCTCAAGGTTCGGTGCTGACCAACAAGTACGCCGAAGGCTACCCAGGCAAGCGCTACTACGGTGGTTGCGAGTACGTCGACGTGGTTGAGCAACTGGCCATCGACCGTGCAAAAGAATTGTTCGGCGCCGATTACGCCAACGTCCAGCCGCACGCCGGCTCCCAAGCCAACAGCGCCGTGTACCTGGCCCTGCTGCAAGGCGGCGACACCATCCTGGGCATGAGCCTGGCCCACGGCGGTCACCTGACCCACGGCGCCAGCGTTTCTTCCTCCGGCAAGCTGTACAACGCCGTTCAGTACGGTATCGATGCCAATGGCCTGATCGACTACGACGAAGTCGAGCGCCTGGCGGTTGAACACAAGCCAAAAATGATCGTGGCCGGTTTCTCTGCCTACTCGCAGATCCTCGACTTCCCGCGCTTTCGCGAAATCGCCGACAAAGTGGGCGCCTACCTGTTCGTTGACATGGCTCACGTAGCCGGTCTGGTCGCCGCTGGCGTCTACCCGAACCCGGTGCCTTACGCTGACGTCGTGACCACCACGACCCACAAGACCCTGCGCGGTCCACGTGGCGGCCTGATCCTGGCGCGCGCCAATGCCGAGATCGAGAAGAAGCTGAATTCCGCCGTATTCCCGGGCGCCCAAGGTGGCCCGCTGGAGCACGTGATCGCCGCCAAAGCGATCTGCTTCAAGGAAGCCTTGCAGCCTGAGTTCAAGACTTACCAGCAACAAGTGGTGAAGAACGCCAAGACCATGGCCGAAGTGTTTATCGCACGCGGTTTTGACGTGGTGTCCGGCGGTACTGAAAACCACCTGTTCCTGCTGTCGCTGATCAAGCAGGACATTTCCGGTAAAGATGCTGACGCTGCCCTGGGCAAAGCCTTCATCACCGTGAACAAGAACTCCGTGCCGAACGACCCACGTTCGCCGTTCGTCACCTCCGGCCTGCGCTTCGGCACCCCGGCGGTGACCACTCGTGGCTTCAAGGAAGCAGAGTGCAAGGAACTGGCTGGCTGGATCTGCGACATCCTGGCTGACCTGAACAACGAAGCCGTGATTGATGCGGTGCGTGAGAAGGTCAAGGCCATCTGCAAGAAGCTGCCGGTGTACGGCGCTTGATTGCAGTGGTTTGAATGAAAAGCCCGGCGTTTGAGCCGGGCTTTTTTATGCCTGAAAAACGACTTTCGATCGTTCACTCCGCGTGGGTGCGCTCAGTTATTGAGTTGAAATGCAGTCAATGTGGGAGCGGGCTTGCTCGCGAAAGCGGCC
>NZ_JBARTQ010000625.1:0-12384 GCF_049645325.1 Pseudomonas sp.
GGCTTTTGTGGTGAGCGGGTTTGCCCCGCGCTGGGCTGCGAATCGGCCCCAACAGGTCAACGCGTTTCGCCAGACATAACGCGGTGGCTGGAATGGGGCCGCTTCGCAGCCCAGCGCGGGGCAAGCCCGCTCACTACAATAAACCTGTGTGCCACAGCAAACTTCATCCCGGCAGACCGGCTCACTCCCTGTATTCAGGCGCAGCAACTCCCCGATGCCAACTCCTTGAGAATCGGGCAATCCGGGCGATGATCGCCCTGGCAGTGCTCCACCAGGTCCTGCAACGTATCGCGCAGTTGCCCAAGCTCCAGAATCTTCTGATTCAGTTCCTCGATATGCTCGCGTGCCAGCGCTTTTACATCGGCACTCGCCCGGCCACGGTCCTGCCACAGGGTCAGCAGCTTGCCGACCTCCTCCAGTGAAAAGCCCAGATCCCGCGAACGCTTGATAAACGCCAGCGTGTGCAAGTCATCCGGGCCATACACACGGTAGCCGCTGTCGGTACGGTGCGCCGCTTTGAGCAAACCGATGGACTCGTAATAGCGAATCATCTTCGCGCTCAGCCCGCTTTGGCGAGCCGCTTGGCCAATATTCATGGGCGTTGATCCTCCACGTCCTTGGGTTTCCAGGTTTTCAGCAGCAAGGCATTGCTCACCACGCTGACGCTGGACAGCGCCATCGCTGCACCGGCCAATACCGGGTTGAGCAGGCCGAATGCGGCCAGCGGAATGCCGATCAAGTTATACACAAAGGCCCAGAACAGATTCTGCCGGATTTTCGCGTAGGTCTTGCGGCTGATCTCCAGCGCGGCCGGCACCAGGCGTGGGTCGCCGCGCATCAGGGTGATACCGGCCGCGTGCATGGCCACGTCGGTGCCACCGCCCATGGCGATGCCGATATCGGCGGCAGCCAGGGCCGGGGCATCGTTGATGCCGTCACCGACCATCGCGACCACGCCGGTCTTTTTCAGCTCGGCGACGGCGGCGGCTTTGTCGGCCGGCAGCACGTCGGCATGCACATCGTCGATGCCCAGGGCTTCGGCCACCACGCGGGCACTGCCGCGATTGTCGCCAGTGATCAGGTGGCTGCTGATGTGCTGCGCCTTGAGTTGTTCCACCGCTTGCAAGGCGCCGGGCTTGAGGGTGTCACCAAAGGCGAACAGCCCCAGCACACGCGGCTGTGCGCCTTGCTCGATCAGCCAGGAGAGCGTGCGGCCTTCGGCTTCCCAGGCCGTGGCGGAATTGGCCAGGTCGCCTGCGCTCAAGCCGCTTTCTTCGAGCAGGCGCCGGTTGCCCAAGGCCAGTTGGCGGCCATCGAGCGTGCCGGCGATGCCACGCCCGGTGAGGGATTGGCTGGCGGTTACATCGGCCACCTTCAGGCTTCGCTCGTTGCACGCATCCAACACAGCCTTGGCCAGCGGGTGCTCGCTGCCGCGTTGCAGCGCCCCGGCCTGTTGCAGTAGCAGGGCTTCATTGCCATCCACTGCCGCCAAGTGCGCAATTCTTGGCGCGCCGGAGGTCAGGGTGCCGGTCTTGTCGAAGACTACGGCGCTCACTTCATGGGCGCGTTCCAGGGCTTCGGCGTCTTTGATCAGAATCCCGTAGCGCGCGGCGACCCCGGTACCGGCCATGATCGCGGTCGGCGTGGCCAGGCCCAACGCGCACGGGCAGGCGATCACCAGCACCGCCACCGCATTGATGATCGCGGTCTCCAACGGCGCGCCATACAACCACCAGCCCACCAGCGTGATCGCTGCCACTACCAGCACGGCCGGGACGAATACCTGGCTGACTTTGTCCACCAACTTCTGGATCGGTGCCTTGGCCGCCTGGGCGTCTTCCACCAGGCGGATGATCCGCGCCAGCACGCTTTCCGCGCCCAGAGCCTGGGTGCGCACCAGCAAACGGCCTTCGCCATTGATGGCGCCGCCGGTGACCTTGTCGCCCGGTTGTTTCGGCACCGGCAGGCTCTCGCCGCTGATCAGCGCTTCGTCGGCATGGCTCTGGCCGTCGACCACTTCACCGTCGACCGGGAAGCGCTCGCCGGGTTTGACCAGCACCAGGTCATTGAGCGTCAGTGCGGTGATCGCGACGTCTTCTTCACGCCCTTCAAACACTCGAATTGCGCGCTCCGGGCGCAGGGCTTCGAGGGCGCGGATGGCGCTGGCGGTCTGGCGTTTGGCGCGGCTTTCCAGGTATTTGCCGAGCAACACCAAGGCAATCACCACCGCCGAAGCTTCGAAATACAGGTGCGGCATGCTGCCCGCAGGCGCCGTGAGCCATTCATACAGGCTCAGGCCGTAACCGGCGCTGGTGCCGATGGCCACCAGCAAATCCATATTGCCGGCACCGGCACGCACGGCTTTCCATGCGGCGATATAAAAGCGCGCACCCACAATAAATTGCACCGGCGTGGCCAGCGCGAACTGCATCCAGGCCGGGAGCATCCAGTGCAGGCCGAAGGGCTCTACCAGCATCGGCAGGACCAGCGGCAAGGCCAAAAGAATCGCCAGCAGCAGCGACCAGCGCTCGCGGTGCAGGCGCTGGGCTTGATTGGCATCGGTGACGGTTTCGCTTTGCGGCAGGGTGGCGGTGTAGCCGGCCTTGTCGACCGCCGCGATCAATACGCCGGGGTCCATCTGGCCCAGCACTTCGACGTGGGCGCGCTCATTGGCCAGGTTGACGCTGACACGTTGCACCCCCGGCACCTTGCCCAACGCGCGCTCGACGCGGCCGGCACAGCTGGCGCAGGTCATGCCGCTGATGGGCAGGTCAAACGTGGTGGATCCATTCATGGGGCAGTCCTCCAAGAGACGTTGCCCCTAGGATCAACCTTGACCTGTGGGGAAGGTCAAGCGTCGATCGTTCCCACGCTCTGCGTAGGAATGCCGCACGGGACGCTGCGCGTTCCGTCAGCCGGCGCGGGTTGTCTAATATTCCAAGGCAGCGGGTTTCAGGTACATGCCGTCCGGGCCTTGGGCGATACGCAACTTGCGCACGTCACCGGCCTTCAGCGTGATGTTCTGCGCAGGTGGCGCGAGCATGCCCGGCAAGCAACCTTGTGCCTGGCCCGGCAGCAGCTTCAGGCGCAGCGACACATTGCCCGCCGGCAGGTTGAACGAGGTGGCCTGTTCCTGGAACAGGCGCCCGGCCAACTGGTCCTGGATATAGAGGCCGATCTCACAGTTGGTCGGCACTTCCAGGCGCTCCCGGGAAATGATCAGCACCGCATAGTCTTCATCGGCGACGGCCAGGGGCGCGACGGCAGACAAGCTCATCAGGCCCATAAGGGCAAAAAACGACCAGCGCATGGCGAATGCTCCGTGGTTCCAATCAAAGATGGATGAAGCTTGGCCGACGGCGCGGCCGAATACCAGCCCGGCCGCTATTTTCAGCACTTGACCTTGCCACGATGGCAAGGTCGACACTGCGTCCACCCTCATTAAAGGAGTCATGTCATGCAAGTATTCAGCGTTGAAGGAATGACCTGCGGCCATTGTGTTCGAGCGGTGACCCAGGCGGTGCAGACCCAGGACCCCGCGGCGAGCGTCAAGGTCGACCTGGCCGCAAAAGAAGTCGGTGTGGAAAGCCGCCTGTCTGCCGAGCAGGTCATCAGCCTGATCACCGAAGAAGGCTACGCCGCCAAGCTCGCATGAATTTTCTGATAGTTAGCGAGCTAACGTAATGTTCATGGCACCCAAGCGCGGCTAGACTGTCGGGCTGCCGACTCACTTGGGTGTCTGATGAACCTCCGCATAATCCTGATTCTGGGCGCCTTGAGCGCTTTCGCGCCGTTGGCGATCGACTTCTACCTGCCAGGCTTTCCCGCCATGGCCGCGGCATTTGCCACCGACGAAAAGCATATCCAGCTGACTCTGGCGGTGTATTTCGGTGGCCTGGCCATCGGCCAATTGATCTACGGCCCCTTGGCGGACCGCTTCGGTCGACGCGGCCCGCTGCTCAGCGGGGTGACGCTGTTTACGCTGGCGTCCTTCGCCTGCGCCTATGCGCCGTCCCTGGAATGGCTGATCGGCGCGCGTTTCGTGCAGGCCCTCGGCGGTTGCGCGGGCATGGTGATTTCCCGCGCGGTGGTCAGCGACAAATGTGATGCCGTGGGCTCGGCCAAGGTGTATTCGCAACTGATGCTGGTGACCGGCCTGGCGCCGATCCTCGCGCCGCTGGCAGGCGGTGTGATGGTCGGGGTCTGGGGCTGGCAATCGATTTTTCTGGCCTTGTCGATCTTCAGCGTGATGGCTGCCATTGCCGTGGCGGTCGGGTTGCCGGAAACCTTTCCCGCCGACAAGCCGCGTCAACCCTTGTCCGGGTCGCTGCGCCGGTATGGCAGCCTGTTGTCGGACCGGGTCTATCTGGGTTACGCGCTGACCGGCGGCATTTCGATAGCCGGCATGTTTGCCTACATCGCCGGTTCACCGTTCGTCTTCATCAAACTCTATGGCGTGCCGCCCGAGCATTACGGCTGGGTGTTCGGCTCCAACGCCGCCGGTTTTATCCTGGTGGCACAAGTGAACGCACGCTTGCTGTCCAAGCGTGGCCCGGCCTTTTTGCTGTCGCGCACGGTTTGGCTGTACATGCTGGCGGCGCTGACGCTGCTGGGCATTGCGGCGTTGCGCACCGACGCGTTGTGGCCATTGCTGGTGCCGCTGTTTATCTGCATCGCCAGCCTGGGCTGCATTTTGCCCAACACCTCGGCGTGCGCCATGGCCGGGCAAGGTGCACGGGCCGGCAGTGCGTCGGCGTTGCTCGGTTGCATTCAGTTTGGTGTGGCGGCGGGTGCGGCGTCGTTGGTCGGCGTGTTGCACGACGGCACGGCGATGCCGATGGCGATGGTCATCAGCTTGTGCGGTGTATTGGCGGTGACGGTGGCAGTGTCGACGCAGCGCCTGCAACGGGCGAGGGCCGCGCAGGCGCAGGTCTGAAACGCGGATCAGCCAGCGGCGGAACGTTGCTGGCTGAGAGGAATGCGGTGGGGCGCCTGGATACGCGCTTGCAGCGTGTCGGCAAAGGCGCGGGCCTCGGCCTCATTGCGAAAAGTGAAGGCGTCGCCGTCGAGGCTGACCTGCCATTTGTGGCCTGGGGATTTTGCTAACGCTTTTATCAGGATCTTCATTGCTGACTTCCTCACGTAAAAGAATCGTGGCAAAGGCGGCCAATATAAACCCGAATACGCTCACAAATATGACAAAGATCAACTCTCTGACTAGCGGTGTCGTCCATTACTCACATGAATAACAGACGACACTGACAGACTGCTTTTAGAACCCCTCCAACACGATCTTGCCCTTGGCCTTGCCGCTTTCCAGCAGCGTGTGGGCGCGGCGCAGGTTCTCGGCGTTGATCACGCCGAAGTGCTCGCCCACCGTGGTTTTCAGGGTGCCGGCGTCGATCAGCTCGGCCACGCGGTTGAGCAGGTTGTGCTGTTCGATCATGTCCGACGTCTCGAACATCGAGCGGGTGTACATGAACTCCCAATGCAACGACAGGCTCTTGCGCTTGAGTTTGCTCACGTCCAGCGCCTTGGGATCGTCGATCAGCGCCAGCTTGCCTTGAGGCTCCAGGGCTTCGACCAATTGGTCCAGGTGATGGTCGGTCTGGGTCAGGCTGGCGACGTGGGTGACCTGTGCATGGCCGGCGGCTTTCAGCGCTTCGCTCAATGGCTGGCTGTGGTCGATCACCAGGTCGGCGCCCAGCGTCTTGGCCCATTCCTGGGTTTCCGGGCGTGAAGCGGTGCCGATGACTTTCAAGGCGGTGAGCTGGCTGGCCAGTTGCGTCAGGATCGAGCCCACGCCACCCGCGGCGCCGACGATCAGCAGGCTCTGGCCTTCATCGTCCTTGCCTTCACGCACTTGCAGGCGCTCGAACAGCAGCTCCCAGGCAGTGATTGCCGTCAGCGGCAGCGCGGCCGCGTCAGCAAACCCCAGGCTCTTGGGCATATGGCCGACGATGCGTTCGTCCACAGTGTGCAGCTCGCTGTTGCCGCCCGGGCGGGTCAGGGAACCGGCGTAGAAGACCTTGTCGCCGGCCTTGAACAGCGTCACTTCGCTGCCGACGGCCTTGACCACACCGGCCACGTCCCAGCCCAGCACCTTGGCGGCGCCGTTTTCCGGGGCGACGTTCTGGCGCACCTTGGTGTCCACCGGGTTGACCGAGATGGCTTTGACTTCCACCAGCAGGTCGCGCGGGCCGGCGACCGGTGCTGGCAGTTCAATGTCTTGCAGGGATTTTGGATCGTTGATGGGCAGTGCGGCGTAGTAGGCAATGGCTTTCATGGAAACTCCGGAAGAGGGCAATGATCAGGCAAGAAATTTCAGGCGCTTGAGTTCGAAGTGTTCGAGCACATCAGCGGCCTTGGCGCGGAAACCCTGGATGTGTGCGCTCTCGTCGTGGTCGGCCAGCGCCGCGTCGTCGCTCCAGCGTTCAAGCATGTAAAAGGTCTCGGGGTGTTGCAGGTCCTGGTGCAGGTCGTACTGCTCGCAACCGGCTTCGAGGCGGGTCGGTTCCAGCAGGCCGCGCAGCAGGGTTTCCAGGGTGGCCTGTTGGCCGGGTTTGGCGATCAGCGTGGCGATGACGTTAAAGGCGGTGGACATATTCGACTCCTGACACGTGATGAACGGGATGGACAGATGATTGGCTATTTCGGACGAAGAAAAAAGCGGCTAAAACAGAGGTCTGTTTCAACAAAATTTTGATAATGGGTATTCAAAGTGCTGCGTTTTGACGATTTGCAGTTGTTTGTGCGCGCGGCGGACCTGGGCAGTTTGTCGGCGGCGGCTCGGGTGATGGACCTGTCGCCCGCCGTGGCCAGCGCGGCGCTCAAGCGCATCGAACAACAATTGGGCGCCCGTTTGCTGGCGCGCTCCACCCGCAGCCTGCGCTTGACCGCCGAGGGTGAGGGTTTTCTGGAGTACGCCCGCACCGCGCTGAGTTCGCTGGATGAAGGACGGCGCTTATTGGCCAGTGGCCAGGACCATGTCAGCGGCGTGTTGCAACTGTCGGCGCCGTCGGACTTCGGGCGCAACCAGTTATTGCCATGGCTGGATGAGTTCCAGCGCGAATACCCGCAACTGAGCGTGCGCCTGTTGCTGGGCGATCGGATTGCCGACCTGTTCCGCCAGCCGGTGGACATTGCCCTGCGGTATGGCGAGCCCGAAGACTCCAGCCTGATCGCGTTGCCCATCGCCCCGGACAATGTTCGTGTGCTCTGCGCAGCGCCCGGCTACCTCGCCCGACACGGCGAACCCCGGCACCTGGAGCAACTGGCCCAACACAATTGCCTGCTGTATATGCTCGGCAGCCGCGTGCATGACCACTGGAGTTTTCACGACGGCAAGCGCGACGTCAGCCTCACGGTGAGCGGTGACCGCTTCAGTGACGACGCCGACGTGGTGCGCCGCTGGGCAGTGGCGGGTGTGGGCATTGCCTATAAATCCTGGCTGGACGTGAGTGCCGACGTGTTGGCAGGGCGCTTGCGCGTGATCCTGCCGGAGCTTCGCGGCGAGCGTACGCCGCTCAATCTGCTGTGCGCCCACCGTGCTCAATTGAGCAAACCCATCAACCTGTTGCGGGAAATGCTCGTGGCCCGCTGTGCGACATTGACCGCACTCTGGTCGGAGCGATTGAACACACAGCAATAGCCTCCACTAAAGCCGGAAATTTCCCTCAGATCCTGTCCCTATTCACGCTGTCAGACGACGCGGAACTGGCGGTTTGCGCCCCTATACTTTGGCGCCAACCGCAGCAGACAAATGATTAACAGGGAGTGAACACATGGAAGAAGCACCTTGCATCAGTCAGATCGCCAGCTTGCTCGCCGAGCCCAAGCGCACCGCCATGCTTTGGGCCTTGATGGACGGCTCGGCCAAGTCCTCTGAGGAGCTGGCGACACTGGCCGGGCTGTCGGCGGCGTCAGCCAATGCGCATTTGGCGCGGCTGATCGGCGGTGGTTTGCTGCGCACCGAGGCGCGCCGGGGCACGCGCCTGTTTCGTGTGGCGGCCACCGACGTCAGCGCGGCTATCGACGCGTTGGCCATTACCACCGTGGCCAGCGCCGTGCGCCGCACCCCTGAAACCTCACCGCCCGCGTTAGTGGCACCGCTGCCGTTGCGCCGCGCCCGGTTGTGCCAGGGTCACCTGGGCGGTGAACTGGCCGCCGCGTTGTATCAACGGATGGTGGAAGCCGGGTGGCTTGAGTGCAGTGAGCAGCGTACCGACGTCACGGTCAAAGGCGCGCGCCACTTGGCGAGGCTGGGCATTTTTACCCAGGCACTGGCGTCGCCCTTGGTGTGCGACTGTTTTGACTGGAGCCAGCAGCAGCCACACGTGGGAGGCGCGTTGGGAACGGGGTTGTTGCAGCTGTTTCTACAGTCCGGCTGGATCGGCGTGATCAACGAGTCCCGGGCCCTGCTGGTGACTGACACAGGGCTTGTGGAAATCAACCGGCTGGCCGCGTTGGAGCGTTCTTAGCCGCCGTTGCGTCGCTCATGGTTTCAGTCAGGTCGCATCCAGCGATAACCAGGCAAAACGATGCCGCACACTCGCCCTGGGGACTTTTCACACAGGGGGTGCGGCATGGGTATGCAAGGCTATAGCGCAGCGGAACGGCTGGAACGGTTGCCCATCAGCGGTTACCACCGAATCATTTTCATCATCATTGCCCTGGCGTTTTTCTTCGACTCCATGGACCTGGCGATGATGACCTTCCTTTTGGGCTCGATCAAAACCGAGTTCGGCCTGAGCACAGCCCAGGCCGGGTTACTGGCCAGTTCGAGTTTCTTCGGCATGGTGGTGGGCGCGTCTTTATCCGGGATGCTGGCGGACCGCTTCGGGCGCAAGCCGGTGTTCCAGTGGAGCATCGTGTTGTGGGGCATTGCCAGCTACCTGTGTTCCACCGCGCAGACGGTGGAGACGCTGACGCTGTTTCGCATCCTGCTGGGGATAGGCATGGGCATGGAGTTTCCGATCGCCCAATCCATGCTCTCGGAGTTGATCCCGGCCAAGGGGCGCGGGCGCTACATCGCCTTGATGGACGGCTTCTGGCCGCTGGGGTTTGTGGCGGCGGGGGTGTTGTCTTACTGCCTGTTGCCGGTGGTGGGCTGGCGCGACATCTTCCTGGTATTGGCGGTGCCGGCGGTGTTTGTGCTGGCGATCCGGTTTTTTATCCCGGAGTCGCCACGCTGGCTTGAGCAGGCAGGGCGGCACGCGCAGGCAGACAAGGTGTTGCAGGGCATCGAGCAGAAAGTGCGCGACTCACTGGGACGTGCCGAGTTGCCGGAGCCGATTGCCTTGCCCCGGGTCGAGAGCGTGCCGGGGACTTTTCTCTCGGCGTTCAAGCAGCTGTGGTCGGCGCAGTATCGCCAGCGCACGATGATGATCTGGAGTGTGTGGTTCTTTGCGTTGCTGGGCTTCTATGGGCTGACGTCCTGGCTCAGCGCCTTGTTGCAACAGTCGGGTTTTGCCGTGACGCAGTCGGTGTATTACACGGTGATCATTTCCCTGGGCGGGATTCCCGGGTTCCTGATGGCGGCATGGCTGGTGGAGCGCTGGGGGCGCAAGCCGGTGTGCGTGGTGACCTTGCTCGGCGGCGGGGTGATGGCGTTTCTGTATGGGCAAAGCGCCGTGTTTGGCGGCAATGTCGGGTTGCTGGTTACCTCGGGGCTGCTCATGCAGTTCTTTCTGTTTGGCATGTGGGCGGTGCTGTACACCTACACGCCGGAACTGTACCCCACGTCGGCGCGGGCAACCGGTTCCGGGTTTGCGTCGGCCATTGGCCGGGTCGGCTCGTTGCTTGGGCCGTTGGTGACCGGGCTGGTGTTCCCGATGACCGGGCAGGGCGGGGTGTTTGCCTTGGGCGCGCTGTGTTTTGCCGTGGCGGCGCTGGTGGTGTGGGTTTACGGGATGGAGACGAAGGGCAAGACGCTGGAGGAATTGACGCAAGCTTGAGGCAAATGAGGTCAATGTGGGAGCCGGGCTTGCCCGCGATAGCGGTGTGTCAGGCAGTAAAGGGCTGGCTGATACACCGCTATCGCAGGCAAGCCAGCTCCCACATTCATCTCTGTTGTGTCAGCCGATCTTGCTTATGGCTTCACCAACCGCGCATCCAGGCTGTTCTGCGCCAGGCGTTTGGCCTGGTCCTGGGTCATGCCCAGCGAGGTGTACAGCGCGTGGAAGTTCTCGGTGACATAACCGCCGAAGTACGCCGGGTCATCCGAGTTCACCGTGACCTTCACGCCGCGTTCCAGCATGTCGAGGATGTTGTGCTGGGCCATGTCGTCGAACACGCACAGCTTGGTGTTGGACAGCGGGCACACGGTCAGCGGGATCTGCTCATCAATGATGCGCTGCATCAAACGCTCATCTTCGATGGCACGCACGCCATGGTCGATGCGCTGGATTTTCAGCAGGTCGAGAGCTTCCCAGATGTACTCGGGCGGGCCTTCTTCACCGGCGTGGGCCACGGTCAGGAAGCCTTCGTGGCGGGCGCGGTCGAACACGCGCTGGAACTTGCTCGGCGGGTGACCCATTTCCGAACTGTCCAGGCCCACGGCCACGAATGCGTCACGGAACGGCAGCGCCTGGTCGAGGGTTTTCTCGGCTTCGGCTTCGCTCAAGTGGCGCAGGAAGCTGAGGATCAAACCGCTGGTGATGCCCAGTTGCTGCTCGCCATCTTTGAGTGCAGCGGCGATGCCATTAAGCACCACTTCGAACGGCACGCCACGGTCGGTGTGGGTTTGCGGGTCGAAGAAGGGTTCGGTGTGGATCACGTTCTGGGCTTTGCAGCGCAGCAGGTAGGCCCAGGTCAGGTCGTAGAAATCCTGGGAGGTGCGCAGTACATCGGCGCCCTTGTAATACAGGTCGAGAAACTCTTGCAGGTTGTTGAAGGCGTAGGCCTTGCGCAGGGTTTCGACGTCATTCCACGGCAGTGCGATCTTGTTGCGTTCGGCCAGGGCGAACAGCAACTCAGGCTCCAGCGAGCCTTCCAGGTGCAGGTGCAATTCAGCCTTGGGCAGGGCGTTGAGCCAATCGTACATTTCTAAAATCTCATCAGGTGCAATGGCGGCATTCTACAGGCCATGGCCGAAATAATCGGCAAAACCTGACCAGCAGGAGAGTATTCGTTTTATTCACGCAAGGGCCGCGTGAACTAAGGTGTAACGAAACGTTAGCAGCGCGGCGCAGTCTGTACCCCATCAATGACTGATTAAGCCGTACGAAAAGGCCCGGAATGCTCACATCCCTCAAGCAAGAAAAATACATGCTGCTGGCGCTGATTGCCGCCATCGCCGCGTACCCGCTGGAGCACTGGATGCTGCACAGCGGGCAAATGGTGGCGCTGCTCAGTGGCGTGGCGCTGATCGCCTTTATTGTCGTGGCTTCGATGCGCGTGGCGCACCACGCCGAGCAACTGGCGGAAAAGGTCGGCGACCCCTACGGCACCATGATCCTGACCCTTGCCGCGGTGCTGGTGGAAGTGGTGATCCTGGCAATCATGATGAGCAACGAGCCTTCGCCAACCCTGGTGCGCGACACCATTTATTCGGCGGTGATGCTCGACATCAACGGCATCCTCGGCCTCGCCGCACTGATGGGCGGCATCAAGCATGGCGAACAGTCCTACAACGATGATTCGGCACGTACCTACAGCGTGATGATCCTCACGGCCATGGGCGTGTCGATGGTGGTGCCGGAATTTATCCCCGAGGCCGACTGGAAAATTTACTCGGCCTTCACCATCGGCGCGATGGTCGTGCTGTACACCTTGTTCCTGCGCATGCAGGTGGGGCCGCACAGTTATTTCTTCAGCTACAGCTACCCGGAAAAACGCCGCAAGAAACAGCCGGAAGAACCGGAGACGCCGCCGATCAGCTTGGCGTTTTCCATCGGCACGTTGGTGTTTGGCGTGATTGTGATTGGCGCACTGGCCGAGGTGATGTCCAAGACCCTCGACCTTGGCCTGGAAGGCACAGGTGCGCCGCCGGTGATCACGGCGATTGTGGTGGCTGCGATCTCGGCCGCGCCGGAAATCCTGACCGCCTTGCGCGCCGCCTTGGCCAACCGCATGCAGTCGGTGGTGAACATTGCCTTGGGTGCTTCGTTGTCGACGGTGATCCTCACGGTGCCGGTGATGGAGGCCATGGCGCTCTATACCGGTCAGCCGTTCCAGATGGCGATGACGCCGGTGCAAACGGTGATGGTGTTTATCACGCTGATCGTCAGCGCGATCAACCTCAACGATGGCGAAACCAATGCCATCGAAGGGATGACGCATTTTGTGTTGTTTGCGACGTTTATCATGCTGTCGCTGCTTGGGTTGTAAGCAGCGCTTCAGGACCCCATGCAGACTAATGTGGGAGCGGGCTTGCTCGCGAAT
>NZ_JBARTQ010000626.1:0-11846 GCF_049645325.1 Pseudomonas sp.
GGGTACATCACCCAGATCGGCGTTTGCCGGGGAAATAGCGCCAAATCCCCGGGGTTGTGGCAAACTTCGCGGTTATAAATGCCGGGATCGTCGGGATGGCCTGTTGCAGCCACGGCGCGATGGAATAAAGCGTTGCCAGTTTGATGCTCGCTGGACGGCATCGAACGACTTACAGTTTGGTACGACGGTACCAATATCTTCTGCCTGACAGATTTAGAGGAACGACCGTGCATAACGTCGTCATCAGCGGCACTGGCCTGTACACCCCGGCCAACAGCATCTCCAACGAAGAGCTGGTGCAGTCTTTCAATGCTTACGTGCAACAGTTCAACGCCGACAACGCCGCCGCCATCGAGCGCGGTGACGTGCAGGCGCTGACCGAGTCCAGCGCCGCCTTCATCGAGAAGGCGTCGGGCATCAAGAGCCGCTTTGTGATGGACAAAGACGGCATTCTTGACCCGCAACGCATGGCCCCGCGCCTGCCCGAGCGCAGCAATGACGAATGGTCGGTACTCTGCCAGATGGCCGTCGGCGCCGCCGAACAGGCCCTTCAGCGCGCCGGCAAGACCGCCGCCGACATCGACGGTGTGATCGTCGCCTGTTCCAACCTGCAGCGCGCCTACCCGGCCATCGCCATTGAAGTCCAGGAAGCGTTGGGCATTGAAGGCTTCGGTTTCGACATGAACGTGGCCTGTTCCTCGGCGACCTTCGGCATTCAGAACGCCGCCAACAGCATCCAGCTGGGCCAGGCCCGTGCGATCCTGATGGTTAACCCGGAAGTCTGCACCGGCCACCTGAATTTCCGTGACCGCGACAGCCACTTCATCTTCGGTGACGCGGCCACGGCGGTGATCCTGGAGCGTGCCGACCTGGCGACTTCCGAGCACCAGTTCGACGTGGTGAGCACCAAGCTGCTGACCAAGTTCTCCAACAACATCCGCAACAACTTTGGCTTCCTCAACCGCACGGCGGAAGAGGGCGTCGGCGCGCCGGACAAGCTGTTCGTGCAGGAAGGTCGCAAAGTCTTCCGTGATGTCTGCCCGATGGTCGCCGAGTTGATTGGTGTGCACCTGGAAGAAAACCAGTTGAACGTCACCGATGTGAAGCGTTTCTGGCTGCACCAGGCCAACCTGAGCATGAACCACCTGATCGTGAAAAAACTGCTGGGTCGCGAAGCCTCGGTAGAAGAAGCGCCGGTGATTCTCGACACCTACGCCAACACCAGTTCGGCGGGTTCTGTGATTGCGTTTCACACCTATCAAGACGATTTGCCCAAGGGTTCTATTGCCGTACTCAGCTCGTTTGGCGCCGGTTACTCGATTGGCAGCGTGATCCTGCGTAAACGCTGATCGGCGGTTGGGCACGGTCAGGCTTTGGGCGCAGGCTTGCCTGCGATAGCATCATCTCGGCATGACTGCCATGCTGCAGTGCCTGCATCGCGGGCAAGCCCGGCTTCCACAGGAATCGGGTTGCTCCACCCAGCGGGTTTTTACTTTGAAATCGAGGTCTTGAATGGCAGCAGCGGACGACGCGCACCTGCTTGAACGTCTGCTCAAGGGCGAGCAGCGGGCCTACAAGGAATTGGTCACCACCTACCAGAGCGCGATGCGTGCGGTGGCGTATGCGATTGTCGGCCAGCGCCACGCCGATGAAGTGGTGCAGGACGCCTGGCTGTCGGTGGTGCGCAACCTGGCCAAGTTCGAAGGGCGTTCCAGCCTTAAGACCTGGCTGTTGACCATCACCGCGAACTCCGCCAAGGGCCGCTATAAACAGAATCGCAGGGAAGTATTGCTCGACGATTTGCCCTCGCCCCACGGCACCATCGGTGATGATCGCTTTGTCCCCGACGATGGCCACTGGGCCGTCGCCCCGTATGCCTGGCACCAGGACACCCCGGAAGCGTTGCTGACCGAGGAGGAATTGCGCAAGTGCCTGGAGCATACGTTGCTGAGTTTGTCGGAGCTGCAAAGCAGCGTGCTGGTGCTGCGTGAACGCCAGGGCCTGGAGTTGGAAGAGATTTGTAATCTTCTGACGCTCTCGCTCTCCAATGTCCGTGTGCTGTTGCATCGAGCACGGCTTAAAGTCTTCGCCACGGTGGAGCATTTTGAGGAAACGGGCGAATGTTGACCTGTAAAGAACAAGTGGCACGTTCCAGTGACTATCTCGATGGGCAATTGACCTTTCGCGAGCGTCTGCTGGTGCGTCATCACTTGATGTTTTGCCCTAACTGCCGGCGTTTTATCCGCCAGATGCGCCTGATGCAGGCGACGCTGAAAATCATGCCGGATGAGCCGGTCAAGGATGCTGATGCATTGGCCGAGCGGCTGGTGGCCGAGCGGCTGAAGGATCAGTAAAGGCGGGGACGAGGCAGCTTGCGTGGGTGGGGCGAACGGATGATGGGGATCGCCCCACCCACGCTGAGCTGTTACAACCACCTCGGGCCGTCCTGGCCCAAGGCTTTTAACACTTATCGTCAGAACTTGGCTTCAGCATCCAGCTGCAGGGTGTTGGTGTTGGCATCGCGCTGGGTGCGGCTGGCGTAGTCAGCCTTGGTCAGGAAGTACGTGGCGCCGAGGGCGAAGTTCTTGTCGATGTCGTAGCTGACCTTCATTTTGTGACCGCGCGAACCGGTGGTGCCGTTGGCGAAGTCCGAGTCGGTGAAGGCGCCAACCACGGCGTTACGCTGGGTATCGCGGTAGTTGTAGTCCAGGTTGAAACCGAAGACCTTGGACTTGGCACCCAACAACCAGGCGGTGTCCTGATCGGTGGACGCGTCGTTGTTTTTCACGTACTGGCCGTAGAACGCCAATGGCACGGCCAGGCCGCCGATGTCGGCCTGCGCAAAACCTTCGTACAGGCGGAATTGCTCGTTCGGCGAGTTGCCGTTGACCGCCAGTGCGCACGGCGTCGAGGTCGTGGTGCAGGTGCTGTCCTTGTCGTTCTGGTAAGCGTAGATGCTGCCGCCCAAGGTCATTTTCAGGTTGTCGGTGACCGAGAAACGCGTCCCCAGCTGGCCGGACGTCAGGCGCAGGTCGTGACGAAATTGCACGCCGTCGCCATCGACGTTGTCCTTGAGGTTGTAGTTGCCGATGCTGCCGAACAGCTCGGCGCTGCTGCCCAATGGGTACTTGTAGGTCAGGGCCAGGCCTTCCGGGTTGATGTCGCTATCCCAGATCACATCGCCCATGTTCACCCACGGCTGCAGCATCTTGCCGCCGATCACGTGCAGGTTCTTGATCTGGTCCGGGTGGTAGTCGATGTAGCCGAGGTCCAGCCAGATCGACTTCTTGTCGAAGTAGTTGTCCTGGTCCTGGTTGGTGGAGCGCGCGTCGTCGTTGCTGCCGGTGGCGATACGGATGCCGGTGTCGACCTGCGAGTTGATCTCGGTGTAGGCGCCCAGGCGCGCTCGGATGCGCTGGCGATCCTTGTCGCGGCCGCCGTTGTTGGATTCGCCCTGGATCTTCACGGTTTCCTGACGGAAGCGTACGTCACCCTTGAACTGGGTCTTGGCGGCCCACGCCAGTTTCTGGTCGAACACGCTCAGGTCGTTGGTTTTTTTCGCGGTGGCCGCGATCTGCTCGTTGCTCTCTTGTTGAGCTTGCTGCGCGATCTGCTTTTCCTTCTGATCCTTGGCCAATTCCGTTTGCAGTTCGGTGTACTGCGCCGCGGTGATCTGGCCATTGGCCTTGAGCATGTCGAGCAATTTAGCGTCGACTGCAGCGCTGGCCGGAACGCTCAGGGCCAGCAACAGGCCGCCACACAGGGCCGCCGCAGTTTTGGTGGAAGCAAGACGCATATCAATCTCCGAAAGTGAGGAGGGATGGCAAACCATCCAGGACACAACCGACCGATGACGGACGGAAAGATAGCCACCTGCTAGAACCAGGTGCTCTAAAAACAGGCGTTAGTATCGCGATCGTTTATGACGTGACAGTGGCTAAGTGATGTCATGTAGATGACAAATTATTTAATAAGGAACTAACTGGCACGGTTTTTGTCGTCCCATTTGCAGGTGTGCGAAACCCGGCGATAAGCGATACTCGCCAGGCTTTCACGCCCCGACGTAATGAGGATGCCGATGCCGTTGCAACGCCTGAACAGCCTGTCCGAAATCGCCCCCGAGGTCTGGGACGCTCTGGTGCCGCAGGCCCAGCCGTTTGTGCGGCATGCGTTCCTGAGCGCGCTGGAAGACAGTGCCAGCGTGGGCCCGCAGTCGGGCTGGCAGCCTGAGCATTTGCTGCATTGGGAGGGCGAGCGCCTGGTGGCGGCACTGCCCAGCTATCGCAAATGGCATTCCTACGGCGAGTACGTGTTTGATCACGGTTGGGCGGACGCCTGCCAGCGTGCCGGCATCGATTACTACCCCAAGTTGCTGACGGCGGTGCCCTTTAGCCCGGTCAGTGGCCCGCGTTTGCTGGCGGCGAATGCGCAGGATGGTTTTGAACTGCTGAACAGCCTGCCGGGTTATCTGGAAATCGAAGGGCTTTCCAGTGCCCATATCAATTTCACCGACCCTTTGGCCGACGAAGCGCTGGCGCAGCAGCCGGGCTGGTTGCAGCGCCTGGGTTGTCAGTTTCATTGGCAGAACCGTGGCTACCGTGACTTCCAGGACTTTCTCGACGCCTTGAGTTCGCGCAAGCGCAAGCAGATGCGCAAAGAGCGCGAACAAGTGGCGGGGCAGGGCATCGACTTCGAGTGGCTGCAAGGTCACGAATTGAGCGAGGCACAGTGGGATTTCGTCTACGCCTGCTACGCCAACACCTACGCGGTGCGCCGCCAGTCGCCGTACCTGACCCGCGCGTTTTTCAGCCTGCTGGCCGAACGCATGCCCGAGATGATCCGCGTGGTACTTGCCAAACAAGGCACGCGCCCGGTGGCCATGGCCTTCAGCCTGATCGGTGGCGACAGTTTCTACGGCCGTTACTGGGGCTGCCTGGCCGAGTTCGACCGCCTGCATTTCGAAACCTGCTTCTACCAGGGCATGGACTACGCCATTGCCCACGGCCTGCAACGTTTCGACGCCGGCGCACAGGGAGAGCACAAGTTAATTCGCGGGTTCGAGCCGGTGATCACCCGGTCATGGCACTACCTGCGCCATCCGGGTTTGAAGAACGCCGTGGAGGATTTTCTTGAGCGTGAGCGTGTGGGGATTGTGGCGTATGCCGAAGAGGCGAGGGCGGCGCTGCCTTATCGGCAGTCGTCAGGGGAGCAGTGAACACTGTGGTGAGCGGGCTTGCCCCGCGCTGGGCTACGCAGTAGCCCCAAACCTTACGCCGCGAAATAATTGCAAGAATGCAGCGCCCTTACTAGGGCCGCTTCGCAGCCCAGCGCGGGGCAAGCCCGCTCACCACAAAGGGGGGCGGTTTGCCGGAGGCATCAATCGATGCCGACGAACCCACCGGTCTGGTGCTGCCACAACCTGGCATACAGCCCGCCGTGGGCCAGCAACTCGGCATGGCTGCCGGTCTCGGCGATCTGGCCTTTCTCCAGCACTACCAACCGGTCCATCCGTGCAATGGTCGACAGCCGGTGCGCAATCGCAATCACTGTCTTGCCTTGCATCAGGGTTTCCAGGCTTTCCTGGATCGCTGCTTCCACTTCCGAGTCCAGTGCCGAGGTCGCTTCGTCCATGATCAGGATCGGCGCGTCCTTGAGCAGCACGCGCGCAATGGCGATGCGCTGGCGTTGCCCGCCAGACAGTTTCACCCCGCGCTCACCCACATGCGCATCCAGCCCGGTGCGCCCTTCGGCGTCCGACAACAATGGAATGAACTCGTCGGCGCGGGCCTTGTGAATGGCGGCAGTGAGCTCTGCATCAGTGGCATCCGGCTTGCCATACAGCAAGTTGTCACGGATCGAGCGGTGCAGCAGCGAGGTGTCTTGGGTGATCATGCCGATCTGTTCGCGCAGGGTTTCCTGGGCTACGTCGGCGATGTTCTGGCCGTCGATCAGGATGCGCCCGCCTTGCAGGTCGTACAGGCGCAGCAGCAGGTTGACCAGGGTCGATTTGCCCGCGCCGGACGGGCCGATCAGGCCGATCTTTTCACCGGCCTTGATCTCAAGGTTCAGGCCGCTGATGATCCCGCTCTTCTTGCCGTAGTGGAAATCCACCTGCTCAAAGCGCACTTCGCCATGGGGAACGTTCAAGCGCGGGGCGTTTTCGCGGTCGGTGACTGCCAGCGGCATGGCGATGGTTTTGAGGCCGTCCTGGACCATGCCGATGTTTTCGAAAATACCGTTGACCACCCACATGATCCAGCCGGACATGTTGACGATACGAATCACCAGCCCCGTGGCCAGGGCAATCGCGCCCACGGAAATCAGCGACTGCGTCCACAGCCACAAGGCCAGGCCGGTGGTGGTGACAATCAGCAGGCCGTTCAGGATGGCGATGGCCACGTCCATGCTGGTGAGCACGCGGGCGGCCAGCTGGGTTTTTTCGGTCTGCTCGATAATCGCTTCCTTGGCGTATTCCTGTTCACTCTGGGTATGAGCGAACAGCTTCAAGGTCGTGATGTTGGTGTAGCCGTCGACGATGCGGCCCATCAACTTGGAGCGCGCTTCGGAGGAGATCACCGAGCGCTCTTTGACCCGAGGCACGAAGTAACGCAAGGCCAGGCTGTATAAGATGATCCAGGTGATGAGCGGGATCATCAGGCGCCAGTCGGCCTCGGCAAACAACACCAGGGCGCTGATGGCGTAGATCGATACGTGCCAGATGGCTTCCGCCGTGGCCACAGCCGAGTCACGCAGGGAGTTGCCGGTCTGCATGATGCGCTGGGCAATGCGCCCGGCGAAATCGTTCTGGAAGAAGTTCAGGCTCTGCTTGAGCACGTAGCTGTGGTTCTGCCAGCGGATCAGGCTGGTCATGCCGGGGTTGATGGTCTGGTGCACCAGCAAATCATGCAGGCCGTTGAAGATCGGGCGCAGCAGCAGGGCGACCACGGCCATCCAGATCAGCTCGGCGCTGTGTATCTGGAAGAAGTTGGCAGGCGGCGTGCCCTGCGCCAGGTCAATGATGCGGCTCAGGTAGCTGAACAGCGCCACTTCAATCAGCGCACCGACCAGGCCGACCACCAGCAAGGCGGCAAAGCTTGGCCACACCTGGCGCAGGAAGTAGAGGTAAAACGGCAGGACTTTATCGGGCGGGGCGGCGCTGGGGGCGTCGCGGAAGATATCGATCAGTTGTTCAAAACGACGATAGAGCATTAGGGTTGACGCCCGCCTGGCGGGCTCTCCTTTCAAATGCGCACGGTGCCTTGTGGGCCCCGTGCGGTGCTGCCTGAAGAACGCCCTGCAGACTTCAGTCGATGCGCTTGGCCGACTTGATCAGGACAGGATCGATAGGCACGTTTTGCATGCCCTGTTTGGTGGTGGTCTGCGAGTTGACGATGACATCGACCACGTCCATGCCTTTGACAACCTTGGCGAACACCGCATAACCGGCGTCACGGCCCGGGTCGAGGAAGGCGTTGTCGGCCACGTTGATGAAGAACTGGCTGGTGGCCGAGTTCGGGTCATTGGTGCGCGCCATGGACAGGGTGCCACGTACGTTATGCAGGCCGTTGCTGGCTTCGTTCTTGATCGGTGCTTCGGTTGGCTTCTGCGACATCTGCTGAGTGAAACCGCCGCCTTGGACCATGAAGCCTGGGATCACACGGTGGAAAATCGTGTTGGTGTAGAAACCCTTGTCGACGTAGGCCAGGAAGTTCTTGGTACTGATCGGCGCCTTGACCGGGTCGAGTTCGATTTCGATGTCGCCATTGGTGGTGGTGATCAGTACGTGCTGGGCCTTGGCGGGCTCGGCGGCCATCAGGTTGGCTGCGAACAATACGGAACCGGCGAAGAAGGCGATTTTTTTCAGCATGGGTCAGTGATCCTGGGTAGTGGTTTCGACTGTCTTTAGAAAATCGAGCAAGGTGGCGTTAAAGACTTCGGGTTGATCCAAGGGCGTGGCATGGCGGGAATCTTCGATCACCACCAGCCGCGCATCGGGCAGCAGTTTTACATAGTTTTCTTTCTGCGCCACGGGGGTGTAGTCGTGGTCGGCGCTGATGACCAGCGTAGGACAGGTAATTCTGGAAAGTTGTTCCTGCACGCCCCAGCCCACAATCGCGTCGAAGCTGGCGAGATAAGCACGTTTGTCGTTTTTTGCCCAGCGTTCGGCCATCTTGCGGCGCAGGTCGGCTTGGTGTGGTTTGGGGAACAGCCGGTCGCCCAGCGCTTTGCCGATGGTGGCCAGGCTGAGTAATCGCGCCAGGCTCCAGCGCTTGGCCCACTGCCAATAATCGTCGGCCGTGCGCACCTTGACCTGCGGTGCGCTGTTGACGATGCACAGGCTCTTGACCCGGGCGGGTTCGTCCACGGCCAACTGGAAGGCGATCATGCCGCCCATGGACAAACCCACCACGTGGGCGGGTGGTAAGTTCAGGTGTTCGATCAGCGCGACCAGGTCGAAGGTGAAACCCTGGATGCTGTAGCGCTCGCGGGGTTTGTCGGAGCGCCCATGGCCGCGCACGTCCACCACGATCAGGCGGTAATGCCGGGCCAGCACCGGAACCTGCAATTCCCAATCCTGGCTGCTGGAGCCCAGGCCATGGATCAGGATCAGCGGGGCGCCATGGCCGTATTCCTCATAGTGCAGGCTGCAGCCTTCATGGTCGAACCAGGCCATGCGTGAACTCCGTTTCAGGCTTGCTCGGGGGCGGCAAAAGGCGCGTCCAAAGGAGCGGTGTCAAAGGTGCGCAACAGGTCGATCAGAATCTGCGTGGCCGGCCCCAAGGGTTTTTCCTTGTTCGAATACAGGTAGAACGTCGGGTTGCGGCTGCCGCCCTTTTCCAAGGGTAGCTGCTTGAGCAGGCCTTCGCGCAGTTCACGTTCGATCATGTGCCGGGGCAACCAGGCAAAGCCCAGGCCGCTGCTGACGAACGTCGCGGCGGTGGGCAGGCTGCCGACCGTCCAGCGCTGTTCGGCGCCGAGCCAGCCCACGTCGCGCGGTTGCTGGCGGCCGGAATCGCGGATCACCACCTGCATCTGGCTCTCCAGGTCCTGGAAGCTCAACTCGCGGTTCAGGCGATGCAAGGAGTGGTCGGGATGGGCCACAGCGATGAATTCCACATCGCTCATTTCCGTGCCCAGGTAACCCGGAATAATGAAACCGCTGATGGCCAGGTCGGCCATGCCATCCATCAACAATTCTTCGACGCCTGACAACACTTCTTCGCGCAGGCGCACGCGGCAACCACGGCTTTGCGGCATAAAGGCGGTGAGGGCGCGCACCAGGCGCGCATTCGGGTAAGCGGCATCCACCACCAGGCGCACTTCGGCCTCCCAGCCCTGTTCCATATGGTGCGCGAGGTCTTCCAGTTGGCTGGCGTTTTTCACCAGCTGCCGGGAGCGGCGCAGCAACACTTCACCGGCGTCGGTGAGCACGGCCTTGCGCCCGTCGATGCGCAACAGCGGCACGCCGAGCTGGTCTTGCATGCGCGCCACGGTGTAGCTCACCGAGGACTGTGAGCGATGCAGCGCTTCGGCCGCTTGGGCGAAGCCACCATGGTCGACCACGGCTTGCAGGGTGCGCCATTGATCGAGGGTAACGCGGGGCGCTTTCAAGTTGAGCTCCTCTTGTCCTAAGCTGGCGGTCCTTATTGGAGACTGCCGAATGAGAAAATTCTGTTGTGTGTTGCTGACGCTGCTGCCATTGACGGCGTTTGCCTATACCACTGATGTTTCCAAAGATATTCAGGGGGTGAAGATTGACTACAGCGCGTCTGACATCGACAGCAATATCAGTTCGATTCGGTTGACCAACTACGGCGCCAACGACGCGGTGTGCAAACTGGTCTTCACCAATGGCCCGGAAGCACCGCGTGCTCGCAAGGTCACGGTTGAATCGGGCAAAACTACCAACACCACCGTCAATTTCAGCCGTAGCATTATCAAAATGCGCATCAAGCTGACGTGCGCCCCGAAATAAAGCAATCGCGGAGGATGCCTACAGCAACACTCCGCTTATAAACAAATTTCTAGATGGTTTATAGCAGTTATTTGCGCTTTTTAATCGAATGAGCCCCGTTTAATCTTTTCTCCATCGCCTTACAGCACTTACAGATGGAGCCTACACAGCCATGTCCAACGTTCTGATCATCGAAAGCAGCGCTCGCCAGCAGGATTCGGTCTCCCGTCAGCTGACCCAGCAGTTCATCAGCCAGTGGCAGGTTGCGCACCCGGCGGACCAGATCACCGTGCGTGACGTGGCGCTCAGCCCGGTGCCTCACCTGGACGCCAACCTGCTCGGCGGCTGGATGAAACCTGCCGAACAGCGCAGCAGCCTCGAACAGGCTTCCCTGGACCGCTCCAACGAACTGACCGACGAATTGCTCGCCGCCGACGTATTGGTGATGGCTGCGCCGATGTACAACTTCGCCATCCCCAGCACCCTCAAAGCCTGGCTGGACCATGTGCTGCGTGCGGGAGTGACTTTCAAGTACACCGCCACCGGCCCTCAGGGTTTGCTGACCGGCAAGCGCGCCATTGTGTTGACCGCTCGCGGTGGCATCCACACCGGCGCCGCCTCCGATCACCAGGAACCGTACCTGCGCCAGGTCATGGCGTTTATCGGGATTCATGACGTCACGTTTATTCACGCCGAGGGCGTGAACCTGAGCGGTGACTTTCAGGAGAAGGGCATCAACCACGCTAAAGCGCTGCTGGCTCAGGTCGCGTGATCGTTTAATCGTCACATAATCGCGTGGTGTTTATATCGACCCACGCAAACCCTTCAAGTACGCGTATCGAACCTCCCTTTGCACTTTTTGCTCCTGAGTGCTCCTACCCGACTGCCGCTATAGCGAGGTCGGGTTTTTTTTGCCCCGAGTTTCGTCAACTCCCGAAAACCCTTAAAGTCGCGCCCATTCGAAATGAGGCGCGCATGGGCTATCTACTGGTTGTCACCCTGATTCAGGCATTTTCCTTCAGCTTGATCGGCGAATACCTCGCCGGTCACGTCGACAGCTACTTCGCGGTGCTGGTGCGCGTCGTGCTGGCCGGGCTGGTGTTTATCCCGCTGACCCGCTGGCGCGCGGTAGAACCCAGGTTCATGCGCGGCATGCTGGTGATTGGCGCGCTGCAATTTGGCGTGACGTACGTGTGCCTGTACTTGAGTTTTCGGGTGCTCACGGTGCCGGAAGTGTTGCTGTTCACCATCCTCACGCCGCTGCACGTGACCCTGATCGAAGACGCCCTCAACCGCCGTTTCAACCCCTGGGCGCTGATCGCCGCGCTGGTGGCGGTGTGCGGTGCGGCGGTGATTCGCTTCGACCAGATCACGCCGAACTTCCTCGGCGGCTTTTTGCTGCTGCAACTGGCCAACTTCACCTACGCCGCCGGGCAGGTGATGTACAAGCATCTGGTGGCGCGTTACCCGAGCGACTTGCCGCATTACCGGCGCTTTGGCTATTTCTACCTGGGCGCATTGCTCGTGGTGTTGCCGGCGTTCCTGCTGTTCGGCAAGGCCAACTACCTACCCGAAGCGCCGCTGCAATGGGGCGTGCTGGTGTTCCTCGGGTTGGTCAGCACGGCGCTGGGCATGTACTGGTGGAACAAGGGTGCCTGCCTGGTGAACGGCGGCACCTTGGCGGTCATGAACAACCTGCATGTGCCGGTGGGGCTGTTGCTGAATCTGCTGATCTGGAACCAGCACGAGCCGCTGGGCCGCTTGGCGTTGGGTGGGCTGGTGATCCTGGGCGCGGTGTGGATCAGCCGGTTGGGTGTGCGCAAGGCGCCGATCCCCCACTGATTCGCCCTGTGGGGGCTGGCTTGTGTGGGAGCGGGCTTGCTCGCGAAGG
>NZ_JBARTQ010000627.1:0-9673 GCF_049645325.1 Pseudomonas sp.
TCGCACCGGTTTGCGCCACGAAACCGACTCCAGAGCCTTCGCCCGTCCTCAGCCTCAGATATCGTACTGGCGAGAACCGCAGCGCGCAGCGGCATTTGGCTAGCATTCGTATATCTACGATCTCACCAATAAATGGGCGACTTCAAATAAAACTCCCGTTTAGCGCGGAGACAAAATTCACGTTAAAAAAGTTCATTATTTTTAAATGTGATTGATTTAAAATCACCAACATCTGTGCACATCGCGAATAGCGCGAGCAGTGCACAGGCATTGACACCAAAATGAAGCGTGATCCAGATCAAGTAATCCTGAACGCACGCAAAAGGTACTGGAGTGCCTCCCAGATTCATTCCACTATATGAAACACAAATGCCTTCGCCTGCTGGCAAACGGAACCATATGAGCCGCTACAGATGGCATGAAATACCCTATTCAAGTCGGAGCAAGGATGAAGACCAAAACCATCGCGATTATTGGCGCAGGCTTCTGCGGCTCAGTATTAGCAATGCATTTATTGCGCACCCCCACCGTTGCGCCCCTTAAAATCCTACTCATCAGTCGGCCCGGCGCCATGGCCCGAGGGGTGGCTTACGGCACTCGCAGGTCTTCACACGTACTCAATGTACCCGCAGGCAGAATGAGCGCTCTAACTGACAATGACGACAGCTTTTACGAGTACGCTAAAGGCCTCAATCCGGACTTCACTCCGGCATCTTTTGTCCAGAGACAACTCTATGGTGACTATCTAGAAGCACTGCTGAACGATGCCTCGCATAACGCGGTTCAAGGCAACGAGTTATGCAGTGTTACCGGCGAAGTTCTGGAGGTGTTGCCACGCAAAGAGAGCGACGGTGCTCGCGTCCTGATGAAAAATGGCGACCATTTTGATGTCGAGAGGGTCGTCCTGAGCATCGGAAGCTGTGCTCGCCAACGGCCTCCAACTACAAAAGAGAGTCGGACGTTTTACGAAGACTCGCGCTATATTCACGACCCATGGCAGGCCGAGGCGCTCGCCCGTATAGAAAAAAACAGCCCGGTGTTCTTGATTGGCAGCGGATTGACCATGTTAGACGTAGTACTCGACCTGCGCGATCGCGGACACCAAGGGATGATTCATGCAGTTTCTCGTCGCGGACTTCCCCCACAACCTCACCGAGTACTTAGCTCGCACCCTCACTATGATGGCCAGCTGTCTCAACACATGCTAAATCACTGCACCACACGTCACTATCTACGTGCAGTTCGCAACGCAATAAAGCTCCAGACGCTTGAAGGGGGCGACTGGCGTGACGTGATTGGCGGACTGAGGTCAACCACCCCTCAACTGTGGCACGCACTCCCCATCCTTGAGCGACAACGCTTTTTGCGTCACGTACGTCCTTACTGGGACACCCATCGTCACCGCTGCGCACCGCAGGCGGGAGCACGCTTGCAGGCCGAGATTGACAAAGGCAGCCTCAAACTCTTTGCAGCACGGGTAACAGGCTACGAATCAAATTCGGAAGGGGTCAGCGTTCATGTTCGCCGCCGCAGAGCAAAAAACGAGGAAAAGATTAGAGTGTGTGCCGTAATTAATTGCACGACACCAGCCTTCGATCTCCGACAATTGGACGACCCGCTTCTCGAATCGCTACGAACTGGTGGCCTGCTAAAACCCGATGCACTGGGGACAGGCATGGAGATCGCCCCTTCAGGCGCACTGGTAGATAGCGAAGGAGCGGAGTCGCGCTGGCTGTATTACGTCGGCCCCTTCCTGCAAGCACGCGACTGGGAAGCCACTGCCGTGCCCGAGTTACGAGAGTATGTAAAGCGCATGGCGGACACCCTCACCACCGTACTGCACGTCGGTGATCCGCAAATCTAGCCCTCCGCGACCACAAAAGACCGAGGAGGGAGACACAGCCTGCTAGCTTTTACGGAACACAAAGACCAACCCAACAATAATCAACCCCATCCCCAGCACGCTCAGCAGCGCAAGCCTGTTGCCGAAGATCAAATAATCCATCACCGCCGTCACCGCCGGCACGAGGTAGAACAAACTGGTGACATTCACCAGATTGCCCCGGGCGATGAGGCGGTACAGCAACAGCGTCGCCAGTAACGACACCACCAAGCCCATCCACAGCACGGGCAGGTAAAAACCTGCGCTCTGTTCAACATGAAACGGCTGGAACGGTACAAACACCGAGCACAACAACAACCCCGCCAGGTACTGCACGGGCAAGGTGCCCAAGGGGTTGTCGGTGATGCGCTTTTGCATGATCGAGCCAAACGTCATGCTCGCCAGCGCCAGCAGCCCGAACAGCATCCCCGCCAGTGACATGCCCGACAGGCCGATGCCTTGATAGACCACCATGACCAGCCCGGCCAGCCCCAGCGCCAGGCCGAACACCCGGCTGAGCGAACGCTGACGCTCTATTAACACAACGGTCAGGATCGGCTGCACGCCCATGATGGTGGCCATCATGCCGGGCGTCACTTTGAGGTCCAGCGCCAACAGATAGAAAATCTGATAGGCCCCCAACAACACCAGGCCGGTTGCCGCCGCATACCACAGGGGTTTGCCGGGGCGCGGCAGTTTCAGTTTGAGGATCGGCACCAGCACCATCAGGCCGACAAGGGCGATGGCAAAACGGACCAGCAAAAAGGCAAAGGGCGACGCATGGGCCAGGCCCCATTTGGAGAAGATCGCCCCGCTGCTCCACAGCAAGACAAACAGGCTCGTCGAGGCCGCCGCGGCCACGGATTGTTTCGAAAGAACAGACATGGATACCACCTGTAATCAGGCAAAAAAGCCAATTCAGCAGAGGCTGAAACTCAGTAGGTTTTTTTCAGGCGGGCAGAGGGGAACAGCGATTCGCTGATCAGCCCGAAATGCCAACACCCGGCGGTGATACGACTGCGTACACCGGCGTGCTACTGACAGGTGGGGGGGTAGTGACTGATCTGCGCAGGCTGTTTATTCCCGCACGGCACGACCACAGCGTTGACCGCTGTATCGACTACCGCTATGCGCTGGGAAGACGCTGGCATGGGCTGATCTTTTTGAAGGGATAAAGACGCGATGACTATAACCAGCCGCAAACATACTTTGCAACGACTTCACCCACGCCTTTTGCGTGGAGGAGTTTTCATGCCAGCAAGGAATCCCGGTCGTTATACTGCCGCCGAGTTTTTTCCAAGGATTTCACATGATCGCTTTACCCTGGCTGTACCTCGTGCTTCTTTCCGCTGGTTACGCGCTGGCGCTGACCTACGGACAACTGGGCGTGCTGGCGGCCGTTTCGGTGGCCATGCTGCTGATAGCCGGGTACGCCGTGCGCCAGCAACGTACGCCCTGGGCACGCTACCTGGGGCATGGGCTGTTTATCGTGCTGGCACTGGGCCTGGCGATGCACTGGCTGCCGGGATTTTACAACGGTCGTGGCATCGCGCCCCAGCACTTGACCCCAGACTCGGTGCCGTTTTCGCTCTACCTGAATCAGGACAAACCGCTGATTGGCTTCTGGCTGCTGCTGGCTTGCCCGTGGATTGTGGCGCGCCGCTCGCTACGCCTGACACTCTGCGTCACGGCCCTGGCCTTGGCGCTGACGGCGGTCGCCGCACTGGGTGGCGCAGCGCTGCTGGGCATGATCAGTTGGGCGCCGAAATGGCCGGAGCAGGCTTGGCTGTGGGTCCTGAACAACCTGCTGCTGGTAACCCTGGTAGAAGAGGCACTGTTCCGCGGCTATGTTCAGGGCGGCCTGAGCCAACGCTTCAAACACCTGCCTTACGGCGAGAACCTCGCCCTGTTGTTGGCATCGCTGCTGTTTGGCCTGGTGCACCTGGGCGCAGGCTGGCACTGGGTGCTGCTGGCAAGTATTGCAGGCGTCGGTTATGGCCTGGCTTACCGCTTTGGTGGCTTGGGCGCGGCGATTGCCACGCACTTTGGCTTGAACCTGCTTCACTTCGGGTTGTTTACCTACCCGATGCTGGCCGGCTGATTGTTGCAAAATTAAGTTAAATAAACCTCAATCCCGGCCGATAACCCCTGAAAGCCTTGCGGATTGAACAACCATGCGTAATAACCAACCCGTTACCCAGCGCGAACGCACCTTCCCCGCTCAGCAACGGTTGATCTCCACCACAGATGCCAAAGGGGTTATTACCTACTGCAACGACGCCTTCGTCGAAATCAGTGGGTTCACCCGTGAAGAGCTGATCCGTGCCCCGCACAACCTGGTGCGTCACCCGGATGTGCCGTCGGCCGTGTTCGCGCACATGTGGTCCACGCTCAAACAAGGCTTGCCATGGATGGGCATCGTCAAGAACCGCTGCAAGACGGGCGATCACTACTGGGTTAACGCCTATGTGACGCCGGTCTTCGACGGCAACCAGGTGGTCGGCTTTGAATCGGTGCGCATCAAGCCCACCGCCGAGCAGATCCGCCGGGCCGAAGCGCTCTACCAGCGCCTCAACCAAGGCAAGTCAGCCGTTCCCCAGCGCGACAAGTGGCTGCCGGTGCTGCAGGACTGGCTGCCGTTTATCCTGGTCAGCCAATTGAGCTTCATGATCGGCGCCTCGCTCAACTCCCACTGGGGCTTCGCCCTCGCGGCGGCGTTGTCGGTGCCGCTGGGCCTGCTGGGCTTGAGCTGGCAACAGCGCGGCCTCAAGCGCTTGCTGCGCCTGGCCGAGCAGACCACCTCCGACCCGTTGATCGCGCAGATGTACACCGACAGCCGTGGCGCACAGGCGCGGCTGGAGATGTCGATCCTCAGTCAGGAAGCGCGTCTGAAGACCTGCCTTACACGCTTGCAGGACACTGCCGAGCACCTTAATGCCCAAGCGGCGCAGTCCAATACCTTGGCGCACAACAGCTCCAGCGGCCTGGAACGTCAACGCGTGGAAACCGAACAGGTGGCCACGGCGGTCAACCAGATGGCGGCGACCACCCAGGAAGTTGCCAGCCATGTGCAGCGCACTGCCGACGCCACCCAGGAAGCCAATCGCCTGACCGGGCGCGGCCGTGATATCGCCGGCGAAACCCGCGATGCCATCCAGCGCCTGTCGGTGGCCGTGGGTGAAACCGGCGTGACCGTGACCCAACTGGCCAAGGACAGCGACGAAATCGGCGGCGTGGTCGATGTGATCAAAGGCATCGCCGACCAGACCAACCTGCTGGCACTCAATGCCGCCATCGAAGCGGCGCGCGCCGGTGAGATGGGCCGTGGTTTTGCGGTAGTCGCCGACGAAGTCCGCCAATTGGCGCAACGCACCGCAGAATCGACCGGGCAGATTCATACCCTGATCGCCAAGCTGCAGCAGACCGCCGCCGCCGCCGTGCAAACCATGGACGCCGGGCATCGTCAGGCTGAAGAAGGTGTGGCGCGGGTGATGGAGGCCGATAAAGCACTGGTGGGCATCAGCGAAGCGGTGGCCAACATCACCGACATGACCACTCAGATTGCCGCCGCCACTGAAGAGCAAAGCGCGGTGGCCGAAGAGATCAGCCGTAACATCAGCACCATTGCGCTGTTGGCGGACCAGACCTCGGAACAGGCGATGAACTCGGCGCAGTTGAGCGAGGAGCTGACGCACACGGCAAATACCCAGTATTCGCTGGTGGAGCGTTTCAACCGGTAAACCGCTATCGCAGGCAAGCCAGCTCCCACATTGGATTGGGTTCACACATTTCTATTTGTGAATACAGTCCAATGTGGGAGCTGGCTTGCCTGCGATGAGGCCCTAACAGGCGCCGATGAACCCAGCCACCTGTACCGCCGCAGCCTCCAAATGCTGCGCATGGCTGAACCCCGACGCCTTCAACGGCTTCAAGTCATGATCCCCCGCCACCAGCCACATCACCTCGATGCTCGGCGACAATTCATACCCTTCCACCGCCGCCCGATTACCCAGGGCATCACGCTCACCTTGCACAATCAACGTCGGCGTCTTCAACCCGGCCAGGTGCTCGACCCGTGGCTTTTCCGGCTTGCCCACCGCATAGAACGGATAACCCAGGCACACCAGCCCATCAGCGCCTAACTCATCCGCCAGCAAACTGGCCATGCGCCCGCCCATCGACTTGCCGCCAACCGCCAGCGTCCCAGTGACATGACGTCGCACCTGGGCATACACCTCACGCCAGGCCTCCAGCAGTTTCGGCGCCGGGTTCGGCGGGCGCTTGCCGCCGTCCAGACGCCGCTGGGCCATGTACGGAAACTCGAAGCGCAACACGTTCACGCCATGCCCGGCAAGGCGTGCAGCCATGTCGTTCATGAACGATGAGTCCATCGGTGCGCCAGCGCCGTGGGCCAGGATCAAGGTGACAGGCCCACCGGCCGCCACGCCTGCCGCGACATCCCAGCGCCAGCCGCGTTCCCGCACACACTGCGCCCATTGATCCCCGTCAATACTGGCCTTGTGCTCTTTGCCCATGCTTGCCTCGCTTTTTAGTCTGCCTATAACTCCAGCCCAAGTGCCGCATTTGCTTGGGTTGAACCGTGGATGGGGAACCATGAACACTACTTTAAGTACCGCCTATAACTACAAGGTGGTCCGCCAATTCGCCATTATGACGGTGGTGTGGGGCATCGTCGGCATGGGGCTCGGGGTTTTTCTCGCCGCTCAATTGGTTTGGCCTGCTCTCAACTTCGATTTGCCCTGGACCAGCTTCGGCCGCTTGCGCCCGCTGCACACCAACGCGGTGATCTTTGCCTTCGGCGGTTGCGCGCTGTTCGCCAGCTCGTTTTACTCGGTGCAGCGCACCTGCCAGACCCAGCTGTTCGCGCCGAAAATCGCCGCGTTCTGCTTTTGGGGCTGGCAACTGGTGATTGTGCTGGCGGCCATCAGCTTGCCGCTGGGCTACACCACGTCCAAGGAATACGCCGAGCTGGAATGGCCAATCGCGATTCTTATCGCCATCGTCTGGGTGGCCTACGGCGTGGTGTTCTTTGGCACGCTGATGAAGCGCAAGACCAAGCACATCTACGTCGGCAACTGGTTCTTCGGCGCCTTCATCATCACCGTGGCCATTCTGCACATCGTTAACCACGCGTCCTTGCCAGTCAGCTGGACCAAATCCTACTCGGCCTACGGCGGTGCGACGGATGCCATGGTGCAGTGGTGGTATGGGCATAACGCGGTAGGCTTTTTCCTCACCGCCGGCTTCCTCGGGATGATGTACTACTTCGTGCCGAAACAGGCCGAGCGCCCGGTGTATTCCTATCGTTTGTCCATCGTGCACTTCTGGGCGCTGATCACCCTGTACATCTGGGCCGGTCCGCACCACTTGCACTACACCGCGCTGCCGGACTGGGCACAGTCACTGGGCATGGTGATGTCACTGGTCCTGCTGGCTCCCAGCTGGGGCGGCATGATCAACGGCATGATGACGCTCTCGGGCGCCTGGCATAAGTTGCGCAGCGACCCGATCCTGCGCTTTTTGGTGGTCTCGCTGGCGTTCTACGGCATGTCGACCTTCGAAGGGCCAATGATGGCGATCAAGACGGTCAACGCCCTCTCCCACTACACCGACTGGACCATCGGCCACGTGCACGCCGGGGCGCTCGGCTGGGTGGCGATGATCTCCATCGGCGCGCTGTACCACATGATCCCGAAAGTCTTCGGCCGCGAGCAGATGTACAGCCTCGGCCTGATCAACGCGCACTTCTGGCTGGCCACCATCGGCACCGTGCTCTACATCGCCTCGATGTGGGTCAACGGCATCGCCCAGGGCCTGATGTGGCGTGCCGTCAACGAAGACGGCACCTTGACCTACTCCTTCGTCGAAACCCTGGTGGCCAGCCACCCAGGCTTCATCGTGCGGCTGGTCGGCGGGGCGATCTTCCTCAGCGGCATGTTGCTGATGGCTTACAACACGTGGCGCACCGTGCGTTCGGCACAACCCGCCGAAGTCGCCGCTGCGGCGCAGATGGCCTGAGGAGTCGATGATGAAACACGAAACCATTGAAAAGAACGTCGGCCTGCTGATGCTGCTGATGGTGCTCGCCGTGAGCATCGGCGGCCTGACCCAGATCGTCCCGCTGTTCTTCCAGGATGTGACCAACAAGCCGGTCGAAGGCATGAAGCCCTACAACGCGCTGCAACTGGAAGGCCGCGACATCTACATCCGCGAAGGCTGTGTGCAGTGCCATTCGCAGATGATCCGCCCGTTCCGCGCCGAAACCGAACGCTACGGCCACTACTCGGTCGCCGGTGAAAGCGTGTGGGACCACCCGTTCCTGTGGGGCTCCAAGCGCACCGGCCCGGACCTGGCCCGCGTCGGCGCGCGCTACTCGGACGACTGGCACCGCGCGCACCTGTACAACCCGCGCAACGTGGTGCCGGAGTCGAAAATGCCGGCCTACCCGTGGCTGGTCACGGCCGCGGTCGACAGCAGCCACACCGAGACCAAGTTGAAAGTGATGCGCACCCTGGGCGTGCCGTACACCGACGACGACATCAGTGGCGCGGTCGCCAGCCTCAAGGGCAAGACCGAGATGGACGCGCTGGTTTCCTACCTGCAAGTGCTCGGCACTGCCATCAAGAGCAAGAGGTGAGCCATGGGATTTGAATTCGATGCAGGCACCATTCGCGGCCTTGGCACGCTGGTGGTCGCCATCGCCTTTATCGGCCTGTCGCTGTGGGTGTTCAACAACCGGCGCAATGCGGAATTCGAGCAGGCACGCTTGCTGCCGTTTGCCGATGAACCTTCTCCACCCGACGCTCAAGAAGCGCCTGCAACAAGGAGCACTCGGCCATGACTACGTTCTGGAGTACATGGATCTGCGTACTGACCCTCGGCAGCCTGATCGGCCTGACCTGGCTGTTGATCGGCACCCGCAAGGGCGAGACCAAGGGCAGCGTGGACCAGACCATGGGCCATGCCTTCGACGGCATCGAGGAATACGACAACCCGCTGCCACAGTGGTGGTTCATGCTGTTCGCCGGCACGCTGGTGTTCGCTGTCGGCTACCTGATCCTCTACCCCGGCCTGGGCAACTGGAAAGGCGTGCTGCCGGGCTATGAAGACGGTTGGACCCAGACCAAGGAATGGGACAAGGAAATGGCCAAGGCCGACGCCAAGTTCGGGCCGATCTTCGCCAAATTTGCGGCCATGCCGGTGGAAGAAGTCGCCAAGGACCCGCAGGCGCTGAAAATGGGCGGTCGCTTGTTTGCCTCCAACTGCGCGGTGTGCCATGGCTCGGATGCCAAGGGTGCGTATGGTTTCCCGAACCTGGCCGATAATAGCTGGCGCTGGGGCGGTTCGGCCGAGGCGATCAAGGCCACGATCATGAGCGGCCGCCACGCGGCGATGCCGGCCTGGGGTGAAGTGCTGGGCGAGGACGGTGTGAAGAACGTCGCGGCCTATGTGCGTCACGATTTGGCCAAGTTGCCGTTGCCGGCCGATAACACCGCCGATCTTGCCGCCGGGCAAGCGACGTTCAGCACCACTTGCGTGGCGTGCCACGGCCCGCAAGGTCACGGTGTGGAAGCTATGGGGGCGCCGAATCTGACCGAGCCGGGTGGGTTTATCTACGGGACCAGCCTGGCGCAGTTGCAGCAAACCATTCGCCATGGTCGCCAAGGCCAGATGCCGGCGCAGGAGGTGCTGCAGGGGAATGACAAGGTGCATTTGCTGGCTGCTTATGTGTATAGCTTGTCGCATAGCGCTGATGGGGGGGCGTTGGAT
>NZ_JBARTQ010000628.1:0-4106 GCF_049645325.1 Pseudomonas sp.
TCCCAAATTTTGACCGCGCCGCCTATCAAATGTGGGTGCTGGCTTGCCTGCGATAGCGTACTTCAGCCTGGCAGAGGTTCTACTGCCAACCGCCGATTCAACTGATGCCGCCAACGCACATACAGCAACGCCGTGCAAAACACCGCCAGGCTTGCCAGCATTTCCAGCACCCCGAACCCCTGACGGTTCGGGTCGTACGCCGCCAGCGCGCCCTTGATGAAGTACAAATTCACCACAAAACACATCCACGAGTGCCCACGCGCACTGCCGACCAGCATCCCCGGCGCGAGCACCAGCAGCGGCACCAGTTCGATCAGCAGAATTACCCACGGACGCGCGCCGTGCAGGTCGGCGATGAACAGGTAATACCCGCACAGCAAGCCCACCAAGCCAAGGAATGCCAGCAGGCTCAACGCGCGTGCCACCTTGACCCGTGGCTCCAGCCACGCCTGGGAGGGCAGGACCTTAGGCTTCCTGGCCACGGCCGTTCTCCAGCAGGATCGCGGTTTTGGCCAGGCGCAGGCCCAGGGCCCGGCACAGGGTGATTTCGTGCTGGTCGAGCAGGCGCTTGCCATCCGGCCCGGCGTGGTGGCTGGCGCCGTACGGCGTGCCGCCGCCCTGGGTGTCGAGCAACGCCTGTTCGCTGTAGGGCAGGCCGGTGATCAGCATGCCGTGGTGCAGCAGCGGCAGCAGCATCGACATCAACGTGGTTTCCTGGCCGCCGTGCAGGCTGGCGGTGGAGGTGAACACCCCGGCCGGCTTGCCGACGAGCGCGCCGGTGAGCCACAGGTTGCTGGTGCCATCGATAAAGTACTTGAGCGGCGCGGCCATGTTGCCAAAGCGCGTCGGGCTGCCGAGGGCTAGGCCCGAGCAGTTTTTCAGGTCATCGAGGCTGGCATACAGCGCGCCTTCGTCCGGAATGCTCGGCGCGACGGCTTCGCACTCGGTGGAGATCGCCGGCACGGTGCGCAGTCGCGCTTCCAGGCCTGCCTGTTCGATGCCCCGGGCTATCTGCCGGGCCATTTCGCTCACCGAGCCATTGCGGCTGTAATACAACACCAGCACATAGGGCGTACTCACGGCAGGATCTCCAGCACGTTTTCCGGCGGACGGCCGATGATGGCGGTGCGGGCGGTTTCCAGGATCGGGCGTTCCATCAACTTGGGGTGCGCGGCGATGGCGGCGATCAATTGCGCTTCGCTGAGGCTGTCGTCGGCCAGATTGAGGGTTTTGTATTCGTCTTCGCCAGTGCGCAGCAGTTGGCGGGCGCTGATACCGAGCTTGGCGAGCAGGGCCTTTAATTGCGCGGCATTCAGCGGGGTTTCCAGGTAGCGCACGACGGTGGGCGTGAGGCCGCGGGCTTCGAGCAGTTCGAGCGCACCGCGGGATTTCGAGCAGCGCGGGTTGTGATAAAGCGTCAGATCGGTCATGTGCGGGTCGCATCTTGCGTAAGGTGGCGGGTATTCTACCCGTGCGGCGGCCCGTCCTTAAACCGTAAGAGGCGATAGGCCGCAGCCAACGTTCATTTTTTCGAAGGATTACCCCATGACAAGGCGACTGATCGGTGCATTGGCGATCATCACAACCCTGCTGCTCAGCGGCTGCGGTAACGATTACGGCGTTGACCAATATGGCCAGAAAGTAGCGGCCGAGCGCTTGGACAAACAATGGGTGGTGGTCAATTACTGGGCCGAATGGTGTGGCCCGTGCCGCACGGAAATCCCGGAGCTGAATGCTTTGGCCGAGCAGCTGAAAGGGCAGAACGTGGGCGTGTTCGGGGTCAACTTCGACAATGTGCAGGGCACAGAGCTGAAGGAAGCCAGCGACAAGTTGGGGATCAAGTTCACCGTGCTCGCACAGAACCCGGAGGGGATCTTCGATATTCCGCGTAGCGAGGCGTTGCCGGTGACCTACATCATTGATGACAAGGGCAAGGTGCGTGAGCAGTTGATGGGTGAGCAGACGGCAGAAGGGGTGCTGGCCAAACTCAAGGCCTTGCGCGGTTAAACCTGTGGGAGCTGGCTGGCCTGCGATGCGGCTTGCGCGGTGTATCAAGTACACCGCGGTGATGCTATCGCAGGCAAGCCAGCTCCCACAGAAAAGCCGATCCAGTCTGACTTAGGATCAGCCTTCTTCCAGCCACAGGCGAATCGGCTTGCCTTCGGCCGGCCAGAAGCGTGTCTGCTCGATCGGTGAGATGTCCCAGCGTTCGACGCCTTGCAGGGCCTGGAAGAAGCGGTGTTCCTGCTCCATCAGGGCCTCGGCGCAGAGTTTGCGGGTGCTGCCGATCTTGCCGAAACTGAGTTTTTCGCCGTCCACCGTGTAGGGCGCGAACCAGTGGTTGCAGCCGCCGTTACCGTAGGCGCGGCCATCGGCGCCCAGGGTCACGGTCAGGTGCGCGTAATCCATCAGCGGGCGCTCACCGATCCACTCCACCACGTAGCTGTGATCCTGCTCCAGCTTGGCCGTATCACCGGCGCAGCCCGTCAGGCCCGCCCCGACGGCGGCGAGCAGAAGCAAGCCTTTCATTGCGCAGCCTGCTGGCATTTCGGGCAGCGGTGTTTGTCGCCGGTGCTGGCCCAGCCCAGTTCCTTGACGCGCGCGTTGGCGGCCGGTTGCAGCGGCTCTTTGCTCAGCTTGGTTTCTACCGCGAATTCAAATTCAAGCACGGTGTCGCAGCTGTCGCAGTTGACCTTCCAGGTGTGAATCTCCAGCTCGCCGAATTTCGGCCCCTGGGCCATGGCAACCCACTGGCCCGCCGGGCGGATGGAGTAGCGCGCGTCACCTTCGACGGTCAGGCGCATCGACAGGGTTTTACTGCCGCGCAGGGTGACGATCAGCACGTCGCCGTGCTTGATCGAACCACCGTTGCCGGTGATCTGGTAACGGCCCGGCACCAGGGCGCGGCATTCGATCAGGGTGTGTTGCGGGCTCAGCAAGCTGAAGCGGAAATCGTGTTCGGCCATGGATCCTCCAAATAGGCGCGGCATCCTATCACGGGTGCCGGCTCATCATGAGCCTGGTATGTGACCGCTGATCATCCTTCGACCAGGTTCTGCGGTTGGCCCTCGGCCCACGCGGCAATGTTCGCCAATGTGGTACCGGCAATCGCGGCCAAGGCCTCACGGGTGAGGAACGCCTGGTGGGCAGTGATGATCACGTTGGGAAAGGTCAGCAGGCGCGCGAGCACGTCGTCTTGCAGGGGCAAGTCGGAGCGGTCTTCGAAAAACAGCTGGGCTTCTTCCTCATACACATCCAGCCCCAGGTAGCCGAGTTGGCCGTCCTTGAGCGCGTCGATCAGAGCCGGCGTGTCGACCAGGCCACCGCGCCCGGTGTTGATCAACATCGCGCCGGGCTGCATCTGGGCCAGGGAACGGGCGTTGATCAGATGCTTGCTGTCGGCGGTGAGCGGGCAGTGCAGGCTGATGATCTGTGCCTGTGCCAGCAGCTCGGGCAGGCTCACGTAGTGAGCGCCGAGGGCCTGAACCTGCGCATTAGGGAAGGGGTCGTACGCCAGCAACGTGCAGCCGAAACCGGCCATGATCTTGGCGAACGTGGCGCCGATCTGCCCGGTGCCGACCACGCCGACGGTTTTGCCCACCAGGTCGAAGCCGGTCAGCCCATGCAGGCTGAAATCACCGTCGCGGGTGCGGTTGTAGGCGCGGTGCAGGCGGCGGTTGAGGGCAAGGATCAGCGCGACGGCGTGTTCGGCGACCGCGTGGGGCGAGTAGGCGGGTACGCGCACGATGGTCAGGCCCAGGCGCTTGGCGGTGGCCAGGTCGACATGGTTGTAACCGGCCGAGCGCAGGGCGATCAGGCGGGTTCCGCCGTTGGCCAGTTGTTCAAGCACCGGGGCACTGAGGTCGTCGTTGATAAAGGCGCAGACCACGTCGTGGTGCTCGGCCAGGGCCACGGTGTCAAGGTTTAGGCGGGCAGGCTGGAATTGCAGCTCCACGCCTGCCGGCAGCGGCTCACCGAGAAAACTCTCGCGGTCGTAGGTCTGGCTGCTGAAAAGAATGACGCGCATTGAAAGGCTCCCTGCGATTTATACATTGCAAACGCAGACTCCTGTGGGAGGGGGCTTGCTCCCGAATGCGGTGTATCAA
>NZ_JBARTQ010000629.1:0-8683 GCF_049645325.1 Pseudomonas sp.
GACCCCGTCATGGACATCGAACTGGCACGCACCTTCCTAGAAATCACCCGCTGCGGCAGCCTGGCCGCCGCCGCCGAGAAACTGCACGTCACCCAGACCGCCATCACCGCCCGGGTCAAAAACCTGGAAAGCCAGCTGGGCAGCACCCTGTTCATCCGCAACCGCGCCGGGGCCAGGCTGACCGCCGATGGCGAAGCGTTCGTGGTGTACGCCAACCAACTGCTGCAAACCTGGGAAGCCGCAAAACGCGACCTGCCACTGCCCGACGGCTACCGCAACGTGCTGCACATCGGCGGCGAAGTCAGCCTGTGCAACCCCTTGATGCTCGGCTGGGCCCAAGCGCTGCGCGAACACATCCCCGGGCACGCCCTGCGCACCGAAGTGCGCGAAGGCGACTACCTGCTGCGCCAACTGGAACTGGGCGTACTCGACGCCGCCCTAGTGTTCCAGCCGCAATACTGGCCAGGGCTGCAGGTGGAACAGGTGCTGGAAGAAAAACTGATTCTGGTGCAACTGGTGAGCAAACCAGACCCCTACGTCTACATCGACTGGGGCCCGGGCTTTCGCCAACAACACGACACCGCCCTGCCCGACAAGGCCCGCGCCGCCCTGAGTTTCAACCTCGGCCCGCTGGCCCTGCAGTACATCCTGGAAAACGGCGGCGCCGGCTACTTCCGCACGCGCGTGGTGCAAAGCTACCTGGACAGCGGCGTGATGCAACGCGTGCCCAAGGCGCCGGAATTCAGTTTCCCGACCTACCTGGTGTATTCGCGGGCACGCGATTCGGCGGTGCTGCAACAGGCACTGGAACTGCTGCGCAGCGTGGTCAAGGCCGAGCGTGACTGGTCGCAACGCTGGGACCCGCTGATTTGAATCACCCTACGCCTGTGCGCATGCTAGCCTGCGGGTGTTTCCTTTCGCAGCCTTACCGATGAACAAGAAAAAATCCGTCACCATCAGCGACATCGCCAAACGGGTCGGCATGACCACCATCACGGTGTCGCGGGCGCTGAACAAACCTGACCAGGTCAAACCGGCCACCCTGGCGCGCATCCTTGAGGTGGCGCGGGAGCTGGACTACGTGCCGAACGCCTTCGCGCGAGGGCTCAAGCGCAGTGAAAGCCTGATCATCGGCGTGATTACCGCATCGGTCGACAACCCGTTCTACAGCGAGATGATCAAGGCGATTTCCCGCGAGGCCAAGCAGCACGGCTACACCATCATGCTGGTGGACACCGACGAGCTGGAAGAGCTGGAAAGCAAAGCCGTCGATACTTTACTGGGCTACCGCGTGGCGGGGATCATCCTGTCGCCGGTCTCTGACGAGCCCAGCTACCAGCCCGATTACCTGGAGCGCCTGGGCAACGGCAAGACGCCGGTGGTGCTGCTCGACCGCACGCTCCACGACAGCCCGTTCAGCCGCGTGGTGCTCGACAACTACCACAGCGGCATCCAGGCCGCGCACTACCTGCTGCGTCAAACGCCACACCTCAAGCGCCTGCTGGTGCTGACCGGCCCCGAGCATTCACGCATCACCGTGGAGCGCCTCAAGGGCCTGCGCGAAGTGCTGGCCGAACACCCGCAGGTGCACGTCGAAGTGCAGGCCGGTGACTACACGCTGATGCCGTCCTACCTGCACACCCTCGACTACCTGGCCGAACACTCGGCGCCGGACGCGATCATGGGCTTTAACCAGTTGATCACCCTCGGCGCCCTGCGCGCCTTGCGTATGCACAACATCCCCCACGACAGCCTGACCATCTGCGGCATCGACCGCCTGCCCTTCGCCGATATCTTTGGCGTGCCGATCGCCTGCGTGGCCCACGACGCTTCGCTGGCCGGCAGCAGCGCGGTGCGCTTGTTGCTCGACCGCCTGCAAGACCCGTACAAGCCTCGCGACAAGGTGGTGATCGCCGGCCAGCTGGAAAACGGCTAGCGGCTGGTGTAACCACCGTCGATCGGCAGGCTCACGCCGCTGATCATGCTCGCGGCATCGCTCAGCAGGAACAGCACCGGCAGCGCGACCTCCACCGTTTCAGCGAAACGCCCCAGCGGAATGGCCGCCAGCGCCGGGTCGCGCTTGGCCGGGTCGGACCACGCCATGCTCGCCATCGGCGTCAGTGTGACCGTGGGGTTGACGCTGTTGACGCGAATGCCGAACCGGCCCCATTCAGCGCATTGCACGCGGGTGATCGCGTCCAGTGCGGCCTTGGAGGCGCAGTAGCCGAGGTGATCGTCCAGCGCTACCAGCGAGGCCTGGCTGGAAACGTTGACGATACTGCCGGCGATCTTTGTCTCGATCATTTTTGCCGCGACGCGGCTGCCGACCTGGGCGGCGGCGCGGGCGTTGACCTGCATCACTTGATCGAAGGCCTCGGCACTGATGGCGGTTGCAGGTTCGAGGCGCGAGATACCGGCGCAATTGACCAGGCCGTGCAGTGGCGGCAGATCTTGCAGGGCGTTGTCGAGGGCAACGCTGTCGGCGATGTCCAGGCTGAGGATTTTGCAGCCGAGCTCAGACAAGGCTTGAGCATCACGGCCAAGGGCAAAAACCTCAGCGCCGCTGGCGATCAATTGCCGCGCGATTTCGCGTCCGATGCCGCTGCTGGCGCCGGTGACAAGGATGCGTTGGTGAGTGAAGTCAAAGGCTGCGTTCATGAATAAAGCTCTCAAAAACAATGAAAATCCCCTGTGGGAGCTGGCTTGCCTGCTCCCACATTTTTGGAGCGCGGTGAGTCAGTTGGTTTGCAGGTTGTGCATGGTCGGTTTCAGGGCCGGGTACAGCTTCAAATACTCGGCAAACGCCTGGTCATAGGCCATCACATTTTCGCGCTTGGGCTGCGCACGCAGTTCCAACTGCACCCAGCCTTTCGCCATCGCGCCATCACTCACCAAGCCCACCGTATGCGCCGCCAGCAACGCCGCGCCGAGTGCCGCCTCGACCTCTTGAACGATGGTGTAAACCGGGTACCGCGTGACATCCGCGATGATCTGCATCCACAAATCCGAATGGCTCGCGCCGCCCACCACAATCAGGCGCGGGTCCAGGGAATGCGCGCCCCGGGTGCCCGCCTCAATGTTGTGACGCAAGGCAAAACTCACGCCCTCCAGCACCGCGCGGTACAGGTGGATACGGCTGTGATAAAGGTTGAGCCCGACAAAACTGCCGCTCGCACGGTCATCCCAGACCGGGCTGCGCTCTCCCATCAAATACGGCAGAAACAACAGGCCTTCGCTGCCCGCCGGGATCTTTGTCGCGCTCTGTTCCAGCAACACCAGGCTGTCCTGCCCGGTGGCCTTGGCCTGTTGCTCCTCGGCCTGGCAGAACTGTTCGCGAAACCAGCTCACCGACGCCCCGGCGGTGATCGCGCCGCCGAAGATGTACAGGTCCTGACGGCCGTTATAGACGTGCGGCATGCTCACCAAACCATGGTGGGCATCCACGTGCTGGTTCAAATAACCCCAGCACATGCTGGTGCCGATCATCGCCACATGGTTGCCCGGCTGGGTCACACCCGCGGCCAGAGTGGCCATCGCTGCATCGACGCCACCAGCCAATATCGGCGTGCCCGCCTGCAGGCCCAGGCGCGCGGCCCAAGTCTCCAGCAACCCGCCCACCACCTCACCGGAATACACCAGCCGCTCGGGCATCAGTTCCTGCGCAATGCCCAAGGCATCGAGCATCTCGGCAGACCAGCCACGCGCTTTTACGTCGTAAACGCCGCCGATATTGCCGGCGCTGCTGTGGTCCACCGCCAACTCGCCAGTGAGGCACCAGTTGATGTAGCTGTTGGGCGGCAGCAAATAGCGCGTGTTCGCCCACACGTCTGGCTGATGCTGCTTGAGCCAGAGCATTTTGGTGAACCCGTAGTAACTGTCCACCGAGTTGCCGGTGACCTCGAACAAGCGCTCAAGGTCGACATGCTCACGCACCCACGCCACCTGCTCGCCGGCGCGACGGTCCATCCAGATAAGGCACGGGTGCAGCGGCGTGATCTGCGCATCCACGGCAATTCCCGAACCGCCGTACAAGCTGCTGATGCACAGCGCCTTGACCTGCTCCGCCGCCACACCCGACTTGGCCATGCACTGCGCGACGCAGCTCTCGACAGCGTCCAGCCAGACCTGCGGCCATTGCTCGGCCCAGCGCACTTTCGGGGTGTCGACGCGATACCCCTGGCTGTGCTGGGCGATGATCGTGCCTTGACCATCCACCAGCAACGCCTTGGTGCTCTGGGTGCCGATATCGACGCCCATGACGTAGTTCATGCTGCTACTCATGGGATGAGGGCACCGGTTTCAACAGCACCTTGATCGACTTCGTCGAGTTGGCCAGCTCGAACGCTTCGGCAAAGTTGTCCAGTGGGAAGTCATGGGTGACGATGCCTTTGGAGGTGACCAGGCCACGCTCGAACAGGTCGATGGCGATGGGGTAGCAATACGGGCCCAGGTGGGCGCCGCGCACGTCCAGCTCCTTGCGGTCACCGATGATCGACCAGTCGACGCTGGTCTCGGCGCCGAACACGCTGAATTCGACAAACCGCCCGAGTTTGCGGATCAGGTCCAGGCCCTGAGTGACGCCCGCCGGAACGCCAGTGGTTTCGATGTACACGTCGCAGCCGTAGTTGTCGGTCAGGCCGTTGATGATCTCGCGGGCGTTGTCGCGCGCCGGATTGATCACCACGTCGGCACCGAACTTTTTCGCCAGCTCCAGGCGCTCGTCGACCATGTCGATGACCACCAGTTTTTTCGGCGTCTTCAACGCCGCCACTTGCACCATGCACAGGCCAAGGGTGCCGGCGCCGGCGATCACCACCACGTCGTCGAGCTGGATATCACCGCGGTTGACGGTGTGGATCGAGCACGCCATCGGCTCGACCAGCGCTGAATCTTCCAGCGATACCGCCTCCGGAATCTTGTGCACGATGGCAGTTTTGGGAATGCGCATGTACTGGGCCATGCCGCCTTCGGCCACTTCGCGCTGAAAGCCGAAGATGTTGTGCACTTCGCACATCCAGTATTTGCCCGATTTGCAGAAGCGGCACTTGGCACAGGGTACGATCTGCTCGGCGATTACCTTGTCGCCGACCTTGACCTCAAAGAGCTCCTCGGCGCCCTCGCCCGCTTCCACTACGTAGCCAAAAAACTCGTGGCCCGGCACCACCGGCGCCTTCACCCACGGGTTGTCGCCGCCCCAGAACATGGCGGCGCCCGAGTGGCATTTGCAGTCACTGGCGCAGATGCCGCAGGCGGCGATGCGAATCACCAGTTCATTGGGCCGCGCCTGGGGTTTGCTGATGCGTTGCAGGCGATAGTCTTTCGGGCCGTGGCAAACGACGGCTTGCATTTCGGTGTGCTTGTCCATGTGTTCGGTCCTGTCTTGTTAGGAGTTATTTATGGCGCTGACGGCTGATAAAGATCGCCAGCAAAATGATCCCGCCCTTGATCACGCTCTGAACGTAAGGCGAGACGCCAAGCATGTTCAGTCCGTTGTTCAATACGCCGAGCAGCATGGCGCCCAGCAAGGTGCCGACGATGACCCCGCGCCCACCCGCAATCGAGGCGCCGCCGAGTACCACGGCCGCAATCGCATCCAGCTCAAACGACACCCCGGCATTCGGCTGGCCGCTCATCAGGCGTGAGGTCAGCACCAGCCCGGCAATCGCTGCCGTAAGACCGCTGATCCCATACACCAGCAACTTGAACCGCGCGGCGCGCACGCCAGACAAGCGCACCGCTTCTTCATTGCCGCCGATGGCGTAGATGTAGCGGCCGATGCGCGTGTGTTGCAGCAGCACATAGGCGGCGAAATAGGTGATCAGCATGATCAGGATCGGCACCTCGATGCCGAACAGGCTCTGGCGCCCGAAGAAGCCGAAACAGTCCGGCAGCCCGGAAATCGGGTAGCCGTCGGTGTACATCAGGCCCAGGCCACGGGCGATGCCCATGGTCGCCAGCGTGACGATGATCGGCGGCATGTGCAGGTAGGCGACGAACAGGCCGTTGCCGATACCGAAAGCCACGCCGATCAGCATCCCGGCGCCAATCGCCAACCCAGGCGGCAAGCCCGCGACCATCAAGCCGGCAGTGAGCGTGCCGGACAACGCCATCACCGGGCCCACCGACAAGTCGATGCCGCCAGTGAGGATCACGCAGGTCATGCCCACCGCGATGATCGCGTTGATCGACACTTGGCGAGCAATGTTTGACAGGTTGCTGGCCGTCAGGAAGGTGTCGCTGGCAAGGACCATCACCAGGGTCACCACCAGCAGCCCGATAAAGGGATAAAACGCCGGTGAACGCACCAGCCGCGCCAGGTTCAGGCGCAGGCGGCCGCTGTCGGCGGTTTTAATGGACATATTCACTTGAGCCCCCGGTTGCATGGCGCATGACCTCTTGAGGATTGACGGCAGACGCTTCGAGTACCTTGACGATCGCGCCCTTGTGGAACACGGCGACGCGGTCGCACATGCCGATGACTTCCGGCAGTTCGGAAGAAATCATGATGATGGCGTAGCCCTGTTCGGTGAGGCTGCGCATCAACGCGTAGATCTGCGCCTTGGCGCCAACGTCGATGCCGCGGGTGGGCTCATCGAACACCAGCACGTCGCAGTGGTGGTTGATCCAGCGCGCGATCACAACCTTCTGCTGGTTGCCGCCGCTGAGGTTGAACACCCGGCTTTCGCCACTCGGGGCCTTGATCGACAGTTGCTTCATCAAGCTGTCGATACTCGCGCACTCGCGGCCCTTGTCGATCAGGCCCGCGGCGTTCTGGTATTTGGGCAGGTTGTTCAGGGAGATGTTTTCGCGAATGCTGAAATCGGTGATCAGGCCCTCGCTCTTGCGGCTTTCCGGCAACAGGCCGATGCCATGGGCCAGGGCTTGGGCCGGGTCATCCAGCGTGACTTTTTCACCGCGCAGCCACACGTCTTTGCTCACCGACGGCAGCGCGCCCAGCATGCCCAGCGCCAGTTCGGTGCGGCCTGAACCGACCAGGCCAGCGAAGCCGAGAATCTCACCCTTGTGCAACTGGAAACGGTTATGGGGGCCATTGCGTACCAACTGAATATCCTTGACCTCCAATAACAACGGGCCGCGTTCTTTCGTCGGTTTGGGCGGAAAACTGTTTTCCAGGCGACGGCCCACCATCATTTCGACGAGGCGGTCGATGTCGCTGTCAGCCACATCGGTCACGCCCACGTTGCCGCCGTCGCGCAGCACGCTGATGCGGTCGCACACCTGGAAAATCTCCTCCAGGTGGTGAGAGATAAAAATCACCGCCACGCCCTGGCGCTTGAGCTCGCGCATGATCTCGAACAACAGCTCGGCTTCGCTGGGCGTAAGGGTGGCGGTGGGTTCATCAAGCACCAGCAGGCGCGCATCCAGGGCGAGGGCCTTGGCGATTTCGACAAACTGCTGCTCGGCCACGCTCAGGTGCTTGACCGCGCATTGCAGGTTGATGCTCACGCCCAGGCGCTTGAACAATGCCTCGCAGGCCTCGACCATTTCGCGCTTGCGCAGCAGGCCAAAACGATTGCTCAACTCATGACCAAGGAAGATGTTTTCCACCGCCGTGAGGTAGGGAATCAGGCTGAATTCCTGGAACACGATGCCGATGCCGGCGGCGATGGCATCGCGGTACGTCGCGAACTGCTGCGCCTGGCCGTCGATGAGAATCTGGCCCTCGTCCTGATGCTCGACGCCGCCAAGAATCTTCATCAAGGTCGACTTGCCCGCGCCGTTTTCCCCGAGCAAGGCGTGAATCTCGCCACGCTCGACTTGCAGGTTGATGGACTTGAGGGCCTGTACGCCCGGGTAACGCTTACAGATATTTTCCAGCTTCAGGAGACTGCTCATACCGCCGACCTCGTATTCAGAAGGAAACCTTGAGCCCCACGGCGTGCGTGGGGCCTGGGCGATTTACCAGCTGAAGTCCTTGGCCTTGGCCTGGTCGATCAAGGTGATGTCCACCGGGATCGTCGCGGGCACTTGCGAGCCCCAGTGCTTGGCCAGGGCAACGCCCAGTGCGAGGCGGATCTGGTCGCGGGGGTATTGGGCCGAGGTGGCGATGAACTTGCTGCCAGGCTTCTGGATCGCCTTGATCGCCTCCGGCGCGCCGTCGACGCTGACCAGTTTCACGTCCAGGCCACTGGCTTCAATGGCCGAGAGCGCGCCGAGGGAGCCGTTGTCATTCACGCTGAAAATGCCCTTGAGGGTGGGCTGCGCCTGCAGCATGTTCTCGGTGACGGTCAGCGCCTGGTCACGTTCCTGCTTGCCGTTCTGGATGCTGACGATCTTGATGTCCGGGTGCTTGGCCACGGCCTCTTTGCAACCGCGCACACGCTCAAGGATCGGCACCACGGCGATGCCGTCCAGGATCGCAATATTGCCTTTGTCGCCAATGTTCTTGGCCAGGTACTCACAGGCCTGGAAGCCGGCGTCGAAGTTTTTCGAGCCGACGAAGGAGTCGAGCGGGCCGTCGGCCTGGGCATCGACCGCCACCACGACTACGCCTGCGGCATGCGCGGATTTGACCGCCGATTGCACGCCGACAGAATCCGTAGGGTTGATCAGCAGGATGTCGATGCCTTTTTGCAGCATGTCCTCGACGTCACTGACCTGCTTGGACACGTCGTGGCGGGCGTCGGTGATGATCAGTTTCGCACCGATGGTCGCGCCGGCT
>NZ_JBARTQ010000630.1:0-18394 GCF_049645325.1 Pseudomonas sp.
GCGAGGCACCGAGTGGAGGGGCGAGGACCTTTTGGTTACTTTTGGGTCCTTCCAAAAGTGACCCGCTGTAAGAGCGGAACCATACGCGGCCGTTACCCAAATAACGGATATGCCCTCCGACTAACCGACTAACCGACCAACCGACCACACCCCAACCTCAAACCAACTGCTGCTCCCGCAACAACCCACCCTCAATCCGTACATGCCGCCCATGAAAGCGCTTCAAGCTGCTGCGATGACCAACACTGACAATGCTCAACCCCGGCAACTCATCAATCAACGCCTGATACAACGTCGCCTCATCCTCTTCATCCATCGCCGAGGTCGCTTCGTCCATGTACAGCCATTGCGGCGCAAACAACAACGCACGGGCAAAGGCCAGACGCTGCTGCTCACCAGGCGACAGCATGCGCTGCCAGTGATTGGCCTCATCCAGACGCGCCACCAGATGCGGTAACCGGCAGGTCTCCAGCACCTGTGCATAACGTTCCGCCGAGTACACACCATCGTCCTGTGGATAACTCAACACCGCCTTCAAGGAGCCAATCGGCAGATAAGGCTTTTGCGGCAAGAACAGGTAACGCGCCGCCGGCAAGCGAATGCTGCCGTGGCCCGCCGGCCAGAGGTGGCCCATTGCACGCAGCAACGTGCTTTTACCACTGCCGGAACGCCCACTGAGCATGACGCGCTCGCCGGGCTCCACGGTCATGTCGGCATCGGTCAGCAAGTGGCGGCCGTCGGCCAGGTCCATGCCCAGGTCTTTCACCACCAGACGCTCGCCTTCAGGGCGCACATCGATGGCCGGGGCACGCTCTTCGTTCTCGCTCATGGCCTGATGGAAACTCAGCAGACGATCACTGGTAGCGCGCCACGACGCCAGCTCCGAATACGCGCTGATAAACCAGCTGAAGTTCTCTTGCACATTGCCGAACGCCGAGTTGATTTGCATCAGCTCGCCCAGTTCGATCTTGCCGGTGAAGTAGCGTGGTGCAGCGACGATAAACGGGAAGATGATCGCAATCTGGCTGTAGCCGGCGGTGAAGAAAGTCAGGCGCTTGGACACTTTCATGATGTCCCAGAAGTTCTGCCAGACCTTGCCGAACCGTGTGCTCAAGCGCTGGTTTTCATTCGGCTCGCCGTTATACAGCGCAATGCTTTCAGCGTTCTCACGCACCCGCACCATGGAGAAACGCAGGTCCGCTTCGAAACGTTGTTGTTGGTTGCTCAGGCCGATCAAGCGACGGCCGATCAGGTGTGTCAGCCAACTGCCGACGGCGGCGTACAGCAACGCGCACCAGAACATGTAGCCGGGGATGGTGATGCCGAACACTTCGATACTGCCCGACACGCCCCACAAGATGATCGAGAACGACACCAGGCTGACCACGTTACGCAGCAGCCCAAGCCCCAGGCTCAAGGTGCTGGAGGTGAAGTTGTTAAGGTCTTCGGAAATCCGCTGGTCCGGGTTATCGGTGTAGCCGCCCTGCTCCAGCTGGTAGTAGTTCTTGTGGGCGAGCCAGCGCGCGAAGTGTTTTTCGGTAAGCCAGGCACGCCAGCGGATGGTCAGCATCTGGGTCAGGTACAACCGGTACACCGCGCCGAGGATGGCCACGGCGGCGATCCCGCCGAAATAACCGATCAATTGCCAGAAGGCGGCCGTGTCCTTTTTCTCCAGGGCGTTGTAGAAATCCTTGTACCAGTGGTTGATCCACACAGAGATGGCCACGCTGAACAGCGACAGGCCAATCACTGCGGCCAGCAACAACCAGGCCCTGCCCTTCTCTTCACTGCGCCAATAGGGCGTGATCATCGCCCACGTTCGGCGAAAAAAGTGCCCACGCACCGCGTCGTTGACCGCGGAGTACTCAGCGTTCTGATTCATCGTTCAGGCTCGGTAGGAAAAAGTGACAGGCGTTTGAACCGATCATAGTCGATCGGTTCAGGGCTCCGTGCGGCCTGAAGCAAATTGTTCAGTCGGGGTTCAGCGCCGAACCGGACGCTTCTGCAATTTGCGCTGCAACGTGCGGCGGTGCATGCCCAGGGCGCGGGCCGTGGCAGAGATGTTGCCTTCGTGCTCGGTCAACACCCGCTGGATGTGTTCCCACTGCAGGCGGTCCACCGACATCGGGTTTTCCGGCACCAGGGTGTCGAGGTCCGCGTGCTCGGACAGCAGGGCCGCCAGCACGTCATCGGCATCGGCAGGTTTGCACAGGTAGTTGCAGGCGCCGCGCTTAATGGCCTCGACGGCGGTGGCGATGCTGGAGTAACCGGTGAGGATCACCACACGCATTTCCGGGTCGAGCTCCAGCAACTTGGGCAACAGCACCAGGCCGGAGTCGCCATCCATTTTCAGGTCGAGCGCGGCGTAATCCGGCAGGTCGGCCTGGGCGATGGCCAGGCCTTCTTCGGCCGAGCCTGCGGTGCTCACGCGAAAACCACGGCGGCTCATGGCGCGCGCCATGACGCGGGTAAAGGTGGCGTCGTCATCTACCAGCAACAAATGCGGCAGTTCTTCGCCTTCGACTTGGATCTCGTCACTCATCGATATCTCCTCGTGCGACACGGGGCAGGCGCAGCTCGGTGAGCGTGCCACCTTCCTCATGACTATAGAGCTTCACTGAGCCGCCCGCGCGGGTCACGCTGGCCTTGCTCAAAAACAGGCCGAGGCCGAAGCCTTTGCCCTTGGTGGTAAAGAAGGGTTTGCCGATCTGCTCGGCAATCGCCAGCGGCACGCCCGCGCCGTGGTCACGAATGCTGATGGTCACGTCTTCCGCGTCCCAGTCCAGCTGCACGCCCAAGCCTTCGGGGCAGGCGTCGGCGGCATTGTTCAACAGGTTGAGCAGCGCCTGAGTCAGGTCCGGCGGCGGTGCCATGCGCGGCACACTGCCCTGGCCTAATAGATGAAAGCGGTAGCTGGCCTCCGGGCGCATCAAGTGCCAACGGTTCAGGGCTTCGTCGAGCCACTGGGTCACGTCCTGCATCTCCACCGCCAGGCGGCGATTGGCTTCGGCGGCGCGCACCAATTGCTGCAAGGTCTGTTTGCACTGCTTGACCTGCTCCTGCAGCACACTCAAGTCATCCTGCAGCGCCGGGTCATGGTGGTCCTGGACCATTTCATTCAGCAGCACGCTCATGGTGGCCAGCGGCGTGCCCAGTTCATGGGCGGCGCCGGCAGCCTGGGTGGCGACGGCCAGCAGTTGCTGGTCGCGCAGCCCTTCTTCGCGGCGAATGGCGCGCAGTTCTTCCTGGCGGCGCAGTTCTTCGGCCATGCGTGCGGCGAAGAAGGTGATCACCGCGGCCGACAACGCAAAACTCAGCCACATCCCGTAGATCTGCAGGTTTTCGCGGGCGATGGGGAAGGTCTGCAACGGATAGAAGCGCGCCAGCAGCAAGGTATAGAGGGTCAGCGCGATGCCCGAGAGCACCACCGAGTAGCGCCACGGCAAGGTCACGGCGGCGATGGTCAGTGGCACCAGGTAATACGAAACGAAGGGGTTGGTGGAACCACCGGAGAAATACAGCAACACACTGTGGATGAACAGGTCGCAGGCCAGCTGCAGGGCGTATTCCAGCTCGGTCACCGGCCACGTGGTGCGCAGCCGGATGGCGGTAAACGCACAGAGCACGGTGGAAAACCCCAGCGTGACAGCCAGTTGCAGCCACGGCAGCGGCAGCAGGTCGAACCAGTAGGCGAGCCCGACGGAACCGGCCTGCGCGGCCAATACCAGGGTGCGAATGAACGTCAGGCGCCAGAGGTTCTGGCGTGTGGCGGAAGTCAGTTTTACGGCGGCGAGCATGAGCTCTCCCGGTGAGCGCTGCAGGCGGATCGGCACGAGTATAAACGAAGCAGGCCCGCTGCCACGGCCTGTGTGGCTCTTTGACGCAGGCCGGGCGAATGACCGTTCGTCGGCACCTGAACAACATGTAGGTAATGTGTAAACCCGAAGAACCCGATGCCTCCGTCTACAGTCATACCGAACACGACTATCTCAAGGAGCTTCCATGTCTCGTTTCACTCGCAGTGCAGCCGTCATCACCCTCAGCGTTGGCGCCCTTGCCAGCCTGCCGGCCCTGGCCGCCGATGCGCTGAACTACAACCAGATTTCCCTGCGCGCTGAAGTCAGCCAGGAAGTTGCCCGCGACCAGATGATCGTGACCCTCTACACCGAATCCCAGAACAGCGACCCGGCCAAGCTCGCGGCTGAAATCACCACCACAATGAACAAGGCCTTGGGCGAAGCCCGCGAAGTCAAAGGCGTGACCTTGCGCCAGGGCAGCCGCAACAGCTACCCGATCTACGACAGCAAGAACCAGAAGATCACCGGCTGGCGTGAACGCGCCGAGTTGCGCCTGGAAAGTGCCGACTTCCCGGCCCTGTCCACGCTCACCGGTAACCTGCTGAACACCCTGAAAATGGAAAATATGGACTTCGCCATCGCCGATGCCACGCGCAAGTCCAGCGAAGATGCGCTGCTCAAAGACGCCGTCGCTGCGTTCAAGGCGCGTGCGCAACTGGCCACCGATGCGCTGGGCGGCAAGGGCTACAAGATCGTCAACCTGAACTTCAACACCAACGGTTACCCGATGCCGTACGCGCGAAACGGCGGGATGATGATGAAAGCCGCCATGGCGGATTCGGCACCGACCCCGGAAGTCGAAGCCGGCACCAGCCAGGTCAACATGAGCGCCGATGGCGTGATCGAAGTGCAGATGCAGTGACCCCTACCTGACAAACCTGAACGGCGGTAACCTCGGTGACCGCCGTTTTCGTTTGGGCAGCGTTTATATGCCTGCCACTTCAGGGGTCTCCATGGAAAGAATCGCCTTAAAACCGCTCCTCCTCGCCGCCGGCCTCCTGGCCTTTATGCCCATGGCACAGGCGGCCAGCACCCTGGTCTACTGCTCCGAAGCCAGCCCCGCCGGCTTCGACCCCAGCCAGTACACCAGCGGCACCGATTTTGATGCCTCCGCCGAAACCGTGTTCAACCGCCTGACCCAGTTCAAACGCGGCGGCACCGAAGTCGAACCCGGCCTGGCAACGCGCTGGGATGTCTCTTCAGACGGCCTGATCTACACCTTCCACCTGCGTGAAGGTGTCAAGTTCCACACCACCGACACCTTCACACCGACCCGCGACTTCAACGCCGACGATGTGCTGTTCACGTTCACTCGCCTGCTGGATGCCGACAGCCCGTTCCGCAAGGCTTACCCGTCCGAGTCGCCGTACTTCACCGACATGGGCTTGAACACTACGATCAAAAGCGTCGACAAACTCGACGACCACACCGTGCGTTTCAACCTGAACAACGTCGATGCCTCGTTTGTGCAGAACCTGGCCATGAGCTTCGCCTCGGTGCAATCGGCCGAATACGCCGCCCAGCTCTTAAAAGAAGGCAAGGCTGCGGACATCAACCAGAAGCCCGTGGGCACCGGGCCGTTTGTGTTCAAGCGTTACCAGAAAGACTCACAGATTCGCTACGTCGCCAATAAGCAGTATTGGAAACCCGAGGATGTGAAGATCGACAACCTGGTGTTCGCCATCACCCCGGACGCCGCCGCGCGCCTGCAGAAACTCAAGGCGGGCGAGTGCCAGGTCAGCGGTTACCCGCGCCCGGCCGACATCGAGATCATGAAACAAGACCCGAACCTGCGCGTGTTGCAGCAAGCCGGGTTCAACCTGGGTTTCCTGGCCTACAACGTGACCCATCCGCCGCTGGACCAGCTCAAAGTGCGCCAGGCATTGGACATGGCCATCGACAAGCCGGCAATTATCAAGGCGGTGTACCAGAGCGCCGGGCAATTGGCGCAGAACGCCCTGCCGCCTGCGCAGTGGTCTTATGACCCCACCATCAAGGATGCCCCCTACGATCCGACCAAGGCGCGGGCGCTACTAAAAGAAGCAGGGGTTGCACCTGGTACCACCATCAACCTGTGGGCGATGACGGTCCAACGCGCGTCGAATCCCAACGCGCGCATGTCGGCACAAATGATCCAGCAGGATTGGGAAAAAGTCGGTATCAAAGCCAACATCGTCAGCTATGAGTGGGGCGAATACATCAAGCGCGCCAAGAATGGCGAGCATGACGCGATGATTTACGGCTGGACTGGAGACAATGGCGACCCGGATAACTGGCTCGGCGTGCTCTACAGTTGTGCCGCGGTCAAAGGCAGCAACTACGCCAAATGGTGTAACCCGGCCTACGACAAACTGGTGCAGCAGGCCAAGGTCAGCAGTGACCGTGAACAGCGCATCAAGTGGTATCAGCAGGCGCAGAAAATCCTTAAGGAACAAGTACCTATAACGCCTATCGCGAACTCGACGGTTTTCCAGCCACTTCGCAAGGAAGTGCAGGACTTCAAGATCAGCCCGTTTGGCCTCACACCCTTCTATGGTGTCAGTCTAGATAAGTAACAGGCGCGCCCCAACCGAGTGCGCCAGACGCCTCGGTTGGGCGCTTTTGGTGCGCCACATGCACCGAAAAAAGTCTCTAAATATATGCATTTATGTACAAACTTTCATAAATGCGACATTCCTGTACGTTCGTACCACACTTTGACCCTCACGACGGTTCAACATCTTGCAATGGGTATGGCGCCTGCATAAGTATCCGCAGGCCGACTCACGAGGTCGCCCTCACCACCAAAAATGACAACAAATCATGAGGCCAACATGCTTAAACACGCAGTCCTTCCGCTTTTAGTGAGCGCTGGCCTTATGGCCGCAGCTCCGTTCGCCCAAGCGGCGACTAACCTGGTGTTCTGCTCCGAAGGGAGCCCGGCCGGTTTTGACCCAGGCCAGTACACCACCGGAACAGACTTCGATGCTTCGGCCGAAACCATGTTCAACCGTCTGACCCAGTTCGAACGCGGCGGCACCGCTGTGGTTCCTGGGCTGGCCACCACTTGGGACGTGTCCCCGGATGGCCTGACGTACACTTTCCACCTGCGTGATGGCGTGAAATTCCACACCACCTCGTACTTCAAACCGACCCGTACCTTTAATGCCGATGACGTGCTGTTCACGTTCAACCGCATGATCAACAAGGACGATCCGTTCCGCAAAGCCTACCCAACCGAGTTCCCGTACTTCACGGACATGGGCATGGACACCAACATCAAGAACATCGAGAAAGTCGATGACCACACCGTCAAGTTCACCCTTGGCACCGTGGACGCCGCTTTCATCCAGAACCTGGCGATGAGCTTCGCGTCGATTCAGTCCGCTGAATACGCCGCCCAGCTGTTGAAGGAAGGTAAAGCACAGGACATCAACCAGAAGCCAATCGGCACTGGCCCGTTCGTGTTCAAGAGCTACCAGAAAGACTCGAACATCCGTTACACCGGCAACAAGGACTACTGGAAACCTGAAGACGTCAAGATCGACAACCTGATCTTCGCCATCACCACTGACCCGTCGGTGCGTATCCAGAAGCTCAAGAAAAACGAATGCCAGGTCACCCTGTTCCCACGTCCGGCCGACCTCAAGGCACTGGGCGATGACAAGGACCTGAAACTGCCGCACCAGGCCGGTTTCAACCTGGGCTACATCGCTTACAACGTCATGCCTGTTCTCAAAGGCCAGACCGCGCCGAACCCGCTGTCGGACCTGCGTGTACGTGAAGCGCTGGACATGTCGGTGAACAAGCAGCAGATCATCGACTCCGTGTACCAAGGCGCCGGCCAGCTGGCCGTCAACGCCATGCCGCCGACCCAGTGGTCCTACGACACCACCATCAAAGATGCACCGCACGACGTGGCCAAGGCCAAGGAACTGCTCAAGGAAGCCGGCGTTAAAGAAGGCACCGAGATCACCCTGTGGGCCATGCCGGTTCAACGTCCGTACAACCCGAACGCCAAGCTGATGGCCGAGATGCTGCAGAACGACTGGAAACAGATCGGCCTGAAGGTCAACATCGTCAGCTACGAGTGGGGCGAGTACATCAAGCGTTCCAAAGGCGGCGAGAACCAGGCCATGATCATTGGCTGGAGCGGCGACAATGGTGATCCGGACAACTGGCTGAACGTGCTGTTCGGCTGCGACTCGCTGGCCGGTAACAACTTCTCCAAATGGTGCGACAAGAAATTCGACGGCATCGTGAAAGAAGCCAAGGCCACATCGGATGTCGCCAAACGCACCGAGCTGTACAAGCAGGCGCAACACATCCTCAAAGATGCAGTCCCGATGACACCTATCGCGCACTCGACGGTGTATCAACCCATGCGCAACAACGTACAGGACTTCAAGATCAGCCCGTTTGGCTTGAACTCCTTCTACGGCGTGAGCGTAAGCGGCAAGTAAGGATCAATGACGGCGACGTTTCATAACGTCGCCGTTATTACATCCGCCCAGACCGTAGGAAATAGACCACCACCGCACTCATTGCTGTCCTACAGCAATGAACTGCGATTCGTGCCTCCGTTGCCTACAAGGTCAGTCAGATTTGGCGCATTTACTGCGAAGTCCTCGACCCATAACGTCGTAGGGCAGCAGAGGCGCCCGCTGATGGGCACTTGCTGTGTGTGGGATCAGTGATGTCTCCCAGGCCGAAAGCCTGGGTGATTGCTCGCTGATGACAACTACAAACAAGGATCGGGATCGTCATGCGCCATACCACTGTTCTATCCGCAATTTTTGGCACCAGCCTGCTGGCTGTGGCCACAATGGGCCAAGCCGCCGAGAAGAAGAGCCTGGTGTTCTGCTCCGAAGGCAGCCCGGCAGGTTTTGACACTGCGCAGTACACCACCGCCACCGACAACGACGCGGCCGAGCCGCTGTACAACCGCCTGGTTGAGTTCGAAAAAGGTGCGACTAACGTGGTGCCTGGGCTGGCAACCCAGTGGGATATTTCGCCAGACGGCCTGACTTACACCTTCCACCTGCGACAAGGGGTGAAATTCCACAGCAACAAGGAATTCAAGCCGACGCGCGACTTCAACGCCGACGACGTGCTGTTCACCTTCAACCGCATGCTTGACCCCGAATACCCGTTTCGCAAGGCCTACCCCACCGAGTTTCCGTACTTCAACGGGATGAGCCTGAACAAGAACATTGCCAAGGTCGAGAAAACCGACCCGCACACCGTGGTGATGACCTTGAACACGGTCGACGCCGCGTTCGTACAGAACATCGCCATGAGCTTCGCCTCGATCCTGTCGGCCGAATACGCCGAGCAGTTGCTTAAGGAAGGCAAGCCCAGCGATATCAACCAGAAGCCGATCGGCACTGGCCCGTTTGTGTTCCAGCGCTACCAGAAAGACTCGCAGATCCGTTTTGTGGGCAACAAGCAATACTGGGACCCTAGCCGGGTCAAACTGGACCAATTGATCTTCGCGATCAACACCGACGCCTCGGTACGCGTGCAGAAGCTCAAGGCTGGCGAATGCCAGATCACCCTGCACCCGCGCCCGGCCGACGTCGATGCGCTCAAGGCTGACCCGAACCTGCAACTGCTGACCAAACCCGGCTTCAACCTGGGTTATATCGCCTACAACGTGCGCCACAAACCCTTCGACCAGCTCGAAGTGCGTCAGGCGCTGGACATGGCGGTGAACAAGCAGAGCATCTTGAACGCGGTGTACCAAGGCGCGGGGCAATTGGCGGTCAACGCCATGCCACCGACCCAGTGGTCTTACGACGACACCATCAAGGACGCGCCTTACGACCCGGAAAAAGCCAAGCAATTGCTCAAGGCTGCCGGCGTCAAGGAAGGTACCGAAATCACCCTCTGGGCGATGCCGGTACAACGGCCGTATAACCCCAACGCCAAGCTGATGGCCGAGATGCTGCAAAGCGACTGGGCCAAGATCGGCCTTAAGGTCAAGATCGTCAGCTATGAGTGGGGCGAATACATCAAGCGCACCAAAAACGGTGAGCACGATATCAGCCTGATCGGCTGGACCGGCGACAACGGTGACCCGGACAACTGGATGGGCACCCTGTACAGCTGCGACGCCATCGGCGGGAACAACTACTCCATGTGGTGTGACCCGGCGTACGACAAGCTGGTCAAGCAAGCCAAGGTCGTCACCGACCGCGAACAAAGGACTGTTCTGTACAAACAGGCGCAGCAACTGCTCAAGCAGCAGGTGCCGATCACGCCAGTCGCCCACTCGACGGTCAACCAGCCGTTAAGCGCCAAAGTCGAAGGGTTCAAAGTCAGCCCCTTCGGCCGCAACGTGTTCTCGGGCGTCAGCATCAACCCATAAGAAAATAACCGGATTGTGGAGAGCGAAACTGGCTCTCCAGCAAACGTGCAGCCATTTGTTGGGAAATTTCCTACGGCAAACGTTTGCAAAGGCTTGAACGAGTTACACACCCAATAGCCGGTTCACCTAAAAAGACCGGCATTAAAAAGAGAACCAAAGGAGCTTCACCCATGAAACTGAGCAGCAAAGCGCTTCTGGCCCTGGCCATCAGCAGCATCACGGCAACCGCCTTCGCTGAAACCCAAAGCCAGGACTTCGTTCCTACCACATTGGCCGGCACCAGCGCCCAAAGCGAGGCCAAGGGCTTTATCGATGGTCAAAGCCTGGGCGGTACTACCCGTAACTGGTTCTCCAACGAGCAGCGGTTCCGTGGCGGCAAGTTCACTTACCAGAAGCACGGTGAAGCCCGTACCGACGCCTACCGTACCAACTGGCTGCAAGGCACCATCCTTAACTATTCCTCGGGCTTCACCCAAGGCACTGTTGGGGTAGCGACCGAAGTAGCGGGTTACAACGTCGTGGCGCTCGACCAGAGCAAACGTGACATCAAGGGCGGTTCCAACCGTACCCTGGCCGACTCCGACGGCGATGCAGTAGGCCAGTGGAGCAAACTGGGCCTGGCCAACGTCAAGTTCCGTGTGTCGAACACCACCTTGACCGCCGGTCGCCAGAACTTCAGCAGCGGCATCATCGACACCATCGGCAACCGTGCCCTGCCGTCGAGCTTTGAAGGTTTCGCCCTCAACAGCGAAGAGTTCAGCAACCTGTCGTTCCAGGGCGCTTACTTCGACCGCGTGTCGCCACGTACCGAACAGAGCCTGTCGAAATTCCGCAGCGAATACGGCAATGGCCAGGAAGCGGATCACGTCTACACCGCCGGTGTGAACTACCAGCCGTTCAAGAGCCTGAAAACCAGCTTCTTCGGCGCTCAAGTCAAAGACTTCTGGAACCAGTACTACTTCGGCGCTACCCACGAACTGGGTGACAGCCAGGTACTGAGCCTGACCACCGGCCTGAACTACTACAAAACCGTCGACGAAGGCAAAAAGTTGATGGGCAAGATCGACAACGATACTTACTCGCTGTCGCTTGGCCTGACTCACCAGGCTCACAGCCTGACCTTCTCGTACCAGGAAGTGAACGGTAACGAGTACTTCGACTACCTGCACGAAACCAACGGCATCTACCTGGCCAACTCCCTGACGTCCGACTTTAACGGTCCGAACGAGAAATCCTTCCAGATCGCCTACGGCATCAACATGGCCGAATACGGCGTGCCAGGCCTGAAGTTCAACATCTACTCGGCTCGCGGCTGGGGCATCGACGGCACTCACTACACCGGCGACGGCGGCCGTGTCGGCTTTGCTTACAACGGTATCCAGTCCCAGGACGGCGAGAAGCACCAGGAATACGGCGTCGGTTCTTCCTACGCGATCCAGAGCGGTCCTTTGAAAGCCTCCACCATTCGCGCCACTTATGTGACTCACCGTGCTACCGAAAACCAGGCTGACGGCAACCTCCGTGAGTTCCGTCTGGTGACCACCATCCCGTTCAACATTCTTTAATTAGCGCCAGGTAGACGGCGGGCTCATCAAGAGCCCGCCGTCTACGCTTGTCTGGTTCAATCGATTGCAGAGGGCCCTGAATGAAAATGCTCCCGCTACAAGCTGCCATTGCCGCTGCGCTGTTGAGCGTGGCGATCGGCGTTTCGGCCAAACCGCTGGTGGTCTGCACCGAAGCCAGCCCGGAAGGCTTTGACCCGGTTCTGTACACCACGGCTGTGACGGCTGACGCCGCCGCTGAAACCCTGTTCAACCGCCTGGTGGACTTCAAGCCCGGGACCACCGAAGTGGTGCCTGCCCTGGCTAAAGACCTGCCGGAAATCAGCGCCGATGGCCTGACCTACACGTTCCACCTGCGTGACGACATCAAGTTCCACACCACCGATTACTTCAAGCCCACGCGCAACATGAACGCCGACGACGTGCTTTGGAGCTTCCAGCGCCAGCTGGACCCGAATCACCCGTGGCACAACAAGTCCAACGTGGGCTACCCGTACTTTGAAAGCATGGGCTTCAAGGAACTGCTCAAGAGCGTGACGAAGACCGACGACCACACCGTGGTCTTCAGCCTGACCCGTCCTGAAGCACCGTTCCTGTCCGACCTGGCCATGGCGTTTTCCTCTATTCACTCCGCCGAATACGCCGACCAGTTGCTCAAGTCCGGCAAGACCGATGACCTCAACGCCAAGCCAATCGGCACCGGCCCGTTCATCTTCACGCGCTACGCCAAAGACGCCCAAGTGCGTTTCAAGGCCAACCCGGAGTACTTCCGTGGCAAGCCACCGGCCGACCCGCTGATTTTCGCGATCACCACCGACAACAACGTGCGCCTGCAGAAGCTCAAGGCCAACGAGTGCCAGATCGCGCTGTATCCGAAGCCGGATGACGTGCCGAGCATGAAGGCCGACCCGAACCTTAAAGTGGCTGAGCTGGCGGCGATGACCACCGCCTACACCGCGCTGAACACCACCCACAAGTACATGAGCGACGCGCGGGTGCGTCACGCGATCAACATCGCGTTCGACAAAAAGGGCTACAACGAGTCCCTGTACGGCAAAGGCAACGCAGTCGACGCCACGGGCCCGTACCCGCCAACCCTGTTGGGTTTCAGCGACAAACTGAAAAACCCGCCACGTGACCTCGACAAAGCTCGCGCCCTGCTCAAGGAAGCCGGCGTACCGGAAGGCACCGAGTTCACCCTGTTCACCCGTAACGGCGGTGGCCCTACCAACCCTAACCCGATGCTCGGCGCCCAGCGCATGCAGGCGGATTTGGCCCAGATTGGCCTGAAGGTCAATATCAAGGTCATGGAGTGGGGCGAAATGCTCAAGCGTGCTAAAAACGGCGAGCACGACATGGTTTCTGCCGGTTGGGCGGGGGATAACGGCGACCCGGATAACTTCCTCACACCAAACCTGAGTTGCGATGCGGCGAAAAACGGCGAAAACTACGCCCGCTGGTGTAACAAAGAGTTTCAAGACTTGATCGACAAGGCGCGCGCTATCGCTGAACCCACCCAGCGCGCTGCACTCTATGAACAAGCCATGGACGTTTTCGACAAGGACCAACCATGGATTCCCATGGCTTACCCGAAAATGTTCACCGCCATGCGCAAGAACGTCGAAGGCTTTACCCAAAGCCCTCTGACTACAAATAACTTCGCCACCACCCAGGTGAAGTAAATAAGAGAAACGCTCGGCACCGTCGACATTGACGGTGCCGAACCTGCCTAACCGGCTGATTGAGGTACACAACAAGATGTTTAGTTTTATTGCCCGCCGACTGGGGTTATTGATCCCCACGTTTTTCGGCATCACGTTGCTGACGTTTGCGTTGATTCGCATGATCCCCGGCGACCCCGTCGAAGTCATGATGGGCGAACGACGAGTCGACCCCGAGATGCACGCACAGGCAATGGAACGCCTTGGCCTTAACAAGCCGCTGTATGCGCAATATTTGGACTATGTAGGCAAGCTCGCCCATGGCGACCTCGGCGAATCGCTGCGCACACGCACCAGCGTGTGGACCGAATTCACTGCCCTCTTCCCTGCGACCCTGGAACTGTCCATGGCCGCCCTGTTGTTCGCCGGTATCCTGGGCCTGTTGGCCGGGGTGATCGCGGCCTTGAAACGAGGATCCCTGTTCGACCATGGGGTGATGGGCATCTCCCTCGCGGGATATTCGATGCCGATCTTCTGGTGGGGCCTGATCCTGATCATGTTCTTCTCGGTAAGCCTGGGCTGGACCCCGGTTTCCGGGCGTATCGACCTGCTCTACGACATCGAGCCGCGCACCGGCTTCATGCTGATCGACACGTTGCTGGCTGACGAGCCGGACGCCTTCTTCGACGCCCTGCACCACCTGATCCTGCCGGCCATCGTGCTCGGCACCATCCCGCTGGCAGTGATCGCGCGGATGACCCGTTCGTCGATGCTCGAAGTACTGCGCGAAGACTACATCCGCACCGCCAAGGCCAAAGGCCTGTCGCCGGCGCGCGTGGTATTCGTGCACGGTCTGCGTAACGCGCTGATCCCGGTACTGACCGTGGTCGGCCTGCAAGTCGGCACCCTGCTGGCCGGTGCGGTCCTGACCGAAACCATCTTCTCGTGGCCCGGCATCGGCAAATGGCTGATCGAAGCCATTGGCGCGCGGGACTACCCGGTGGTGCAAAACGGCATCCTGCTGATCGCCTGCCTGGTGATCCTGGTGAACTTCGTGGTGGATATCCTCTACGGCTTCGCCAACCCACGCATCCGTCACCAGCGCTGAGATCATGACCATGACCACACCTACTCAAGTGTCAGCAGTCGATCAGAGCCTGCTGTACCCGTCCCCGTACAAAGAATTCTGGCAAGCCTTCTCCAAGAACAAAGGCGCGGTTGCCGGCCTGTTGTTCATGTTGTTGGTGGTGTTTTGCGCGCTGTTCGCCCCTTGGGTGGCCCCGCATAACCCGAGCGAGCAATACCGCGACTTCCTGCTGACCCCGCCAGCCTGGCTGGAAGGCGGGCAACTGCAATTCCTGTTGGGCACCGACGAGCTGGGCCGTGACCTGCTCTCGCGCCTGATCCAGGGTTCGCGCCTGTCCTTGCTGATCGGCTTGTCGTCGGTCGTGATGTCGCTGATCCCGGGCATCCTGCTGGGCCTGTTCGCCGGGTTCTTCCCGCGCATGCTTGGCCCAACCATCATGCGTTTGATGGACATCATGCTGGCCCTGCCGTCGCTGCTGCTGGCGGTTGCCATTGTCGCGATCCTCGGCCCTGGCCTGATCAACACCGTGATTGCTATCGCTATCGTCTCGTTGCCGTCGTATGTGCGCCTGACCCGCGCTGCGGTGATGGGCGAACTGAACCGCGACTACGTGACCGCCGCCCGCCTCGCCGGCGCCGGCCTGCCGCGCCTGATGTTCATCACCGTGCTGCCCAACTGCATGGCGCCGCTGATCGTACAGGCCACCTTGAGCTTCTCGTCGGCGATTCTCGATGCCGCAGCCCTGGGCTTCCTGGGCCTTGGCGTACAACCGCCAACGCCTGAGTGGGGCACCATGCTGGCTTCGGCCCGTGACTACATCGAACGCGCCTGGTGGGTGGTGAGCTTGCCTGGTTTGACCATTTTGCTCAGCGTGCTGGCAATCAACTTGATGGGCGACGGCCTGCGCGATGCGCTGGACCCGAAACTCAAGAACGCCGCCTGAGGAGATTCCCATGTCACTGTTAGAAATCAAGAATCTCAATGTTCGCTTCGGCGACAAGACCGCCGTGCCGGTGGTCGATGGCCTCGATATTTCCGTCGACAAAGGCGAAGTACTGGCAATCGTTGGCGAGTCGGGCTCGGGTAAATCCGTGACCATGATGGCGCTGATGGGCCTGATCGAGCACCCCGGCATCGTCACCGCCGACTCGCTGACCTTCGACGGCAAGGACATGCTCAAACTGAGCAACCGCCAGCGCCGCCAGATCGTCGGCAAAGACCTGGCGATGGTCTTCCAGGACCCGATGACCGCGCTGAACCCCAGCTACACCGTGGGTTTCCAGATTGAAGAAGTGCTGCGCCTGCACCTGAAAATGTCCGGCAAGCAAGCGCGCAAGCGGGCCATCGAGCTGTTGGAAAAAGTCGAAATCCCGGGCGCTGCCAGCCGTATGGACGCCTACCCGCACCAATTGTCCGGCGGCATGAGCCAGCGTGTGGCAATCGCCATGGCGATTGCCGGCGAGCCAAAGCTGCTGATCGCGGATGAGCCGACCACGGCGTTGGACGTGACCATCCAGGCGCAGATCATGGAACTGCTGCTGGCCCTGCAGAAAGAACAGAACATGGGCCTGGTGCTGATCACCCACGACCTCGCGGTCGTGGCTGAAACCGCCCAGCGCGTGTGCGTAATGTACGCAGGCCAAGCGGTGGAAGTCGGCCAGGTGCCGCAGTTGTTCGATATTCCGGCACACCCGTACAGCGAAGCCCTGCTCAAGGCGATTCCCGAGCACAGCCTGGGCGCCACGCGCCTGGCCACGCTGCCGGGTATCGTGCCAGGCCGCTACGACCGTCCGCAGGGTTGCCTGCTGTCGCCGCGTTGCCCGTATGTGCAGGAAAGCTGCCGCCAGACCCGCCCGGGCCTGGACCCTAAATCCAACAGCCTTGCGCGCTGCTTCTACCCCTTGAACCAGGAGGTGGCGTAATGGCCGTCGTACTTACCGCCCGCGACCTTACCCGTCACTACGAAGTGTCCCGTGGCTTGTTCAAGGGCCACGCCCTGGTGCGTGCACTGAATGGCGTGTCGTTCGAGCTGGAAGCCGGCAAGACCCTCGCCGTGGTAGGCGAGTCGGGTTGCGGCAAATCCACCCTGGCGCGTGCATTGACGCTGATTGAAGAGCCGTCGTCCGGTTCCTTGAAAATCGCCGGCCAGGAAGTGGCTGGCGCCGACAAGGCCCAGCGCAAGCAATTGCGCAAAGACGTGCAGATGGTGTTCCAGAGCCCCTACGCTTCGTTGAACCCACGCCAGAAGGTCGGCGATCAACTCGGCGAGCCGCTGCTGATCAACACCAACCTGTCCGCCGCCGAACGCCGTGAAAAAGTGCAGGCGATGATGAAGCAAGTGGGCCTGCGCCCTGAGCATTATCAGCGCTACCCGCACATGTTCTCCGGCGGCCAGCGCCAGCGCATCGCCCTGGCCCGCGCAATGATGCTGCAACCCAAAGTGCTGGTGGCGGATGAGCCGACCTCCGCACTCGACGTGTCGATCCAGGCCCAGGTGCTCAACCTGTTCATGGACCTGCAGCAGGAATTCAACACGGCCTACGTGTTCATCTCCCACAACCTCGCGGTGGTGCAACACGTCGCCGATGACGTGATGGTGATGTACCTCGGCCGCCCGGTGGAAGTCGGCCCCAAGGACGACATCTACGCTCGCCCGCTGCACCCGTACACCCAAGCGCTGCTGTCGGCCACCCCGACCATTCACCCGGACCCGAACAAGCCGAAGATCAAAATCGTCGGCGAGCTGCCCAACCCGCTGAACCCGCCGTCTGGCTGCGCTTTCCACAAGCGCTGCCCGTACGCGACGGCGCGTTGCAGCAGCGAGGAGCCGCTGTTGCGCCCGCTGGATAACCGCCAAGTGGCGTGCCACTACGCGGAGCAATTCGTCGCCTGACCCGCAACAAAAATGCCCAGGGTGATTAGCCCAGGGCATTGCTTGAGTTCTACCGCCCCTCCCGTCGGATTGCGCATCAGTCCGGCGGGCGGGGCTTTTTTATGGCAACTCAGGTGTCGCTGTCACCTTCAGGGGTGTCATCGTCATCCGGTGGCGCCTGTTGGTCGTCATCATCCTTGGAGCCGCCCTGGTCCTCATCGCCCGCCTCGGATTCCGACTTGGCCAATTGCAGGCCCTTGCCCTGTGTCGTCTGCACCGTCGAAAAGCCCGCCTGGCTGCCCTGCACCGGGTTATGCGCCCAGGCCGTCGACATCCCCAACGACAACAGCACCAGCACTTTGATCAACAGCACTACTCGTTGAAAAATACTCATGGTCGATTTCCGTCCAGTCAGTAGGTGAATCCCGCACGACGGCCTTTTACCGTCGCCAAGGTAGAAGCTAGTCCCAATGCCGGGTTTGCGCCAGGCTTCAGGTGTCGCCGTCATCATAGGTTTCGCTGTCTTCCCCATCGTTGTAGGGGTTTTCTGCATCTTCTTTAGGCGCCGGCTGGGCTTGAGGTTGCCAGCCGCCGGAATTGACCTCCTTCTGTTTCTTCTTGGTGACCGGGCCAGTGTCTTTCCACTGGGGCGTTCCTGCATCTGCCAATTGCAGCGCATGGGCCCAAGTCGTCGAGACCCCGAAGGACACCAGTAGCACCAGGCAGATTGCATGTTGGGTTAAACGCACGCGCGCCTCCTGTTCCGTCGGTGAGTGGTGTCGTATTCGAAACGCTAGACCGGATGTGGGGTTAGCGCCAATGCCCCTGATGCACAAGGCTTAAAAATGTGGCAGCTGGCTTGCCTGCGATAGCGGTCAACCAGACAACAATGATGGTGACTGTTAGTCAGTCATCGCAGGCAAGCCAGCCCCCACAGAGAAGCGGGCCCATGCAGCCACCGAAACCTCAGTCGATCAAAACTGTGGGAGCGGGCTTGCTCGCGAAT
>NZ_JBARTQ010000631.1:0-10597 GCF_049645325.1 Pseudomonas sp.
CCTTCGCGAGCAAGCCCGCTCCCACAATTGACCTCGTTCATCCTGAAAAAACGCGGTCGAATGTGGGAGCGGGCTTGCTCGCGAAAGCGGTAGTCCAGGCAATAAAGAACGTGGATCAGAACTTGTCGAGGGTCTTGAACTTGGTCTCGCGCACCACTTCTTTCGGCTTGTACGCGCAATACCCTGGGCGCGGCCCGATTTTCGGGTGATTGCGGCAGGTGTCCGGGCGCTTGTCATAAATAGTGCAGAAGCGCGTCTTACGATCCAGGTACAGGCAATCGTTGTTGCTCATGCGCTGCAAGGTAAAAATTTCGGATTTGGAGTTGAAGCGCTCCACGATGCCTTCTTTCTGCAAACGCTTGGCGATGTTCTTCGGCGGGTCACCGAGCTCGAACTCATCGACGATGCCAATGCGGATCAAGTCCTTGATCTTCACTTCGACCGGCAGCGTGCAGCAGCTGGATACGCAGCCACCGCACATGTGCGCGGAATATTTCTGCCACGTTTCAAGACGGTCGAGTTCCGCGGCGGCGATCAGTTGAGGCTTCATCAGGGTTCCAAAAGGTGGGGCTGTGTCCGGGCGCGCGATCATACCGGGATTGGTGATTTTTTGAACAATATTTTGCGGATTTCAGCTCAAAGGTTTGGCAATGGCGCGATCGGGCACGGCCCCTGCATCTAAAACCGGTAAACGTGAATGAGTTAAAAAACTGCCGAACCAGAGCGTCTACCGTCTGTCAGACCGACTAGGCTCTAGCAACTCCTTCAATCTCGCCCGAGGTCGCATCGATGTCTCAGGAACCGCTTGCACGAGAAGCAGAGGTAGCCGCATTTCGCGAGGCTGTCTTGACTAAACTCACCTACGCGGTGGGCAAAGACCCCGACCACGCCTTCGACCATGACTGGTTCGAAGCCATCGCCTTGGCCGCCCGCGACCAGATGGTCGATCACTGGATGGACCACACGCGGCGCATCTACCGCAAAGGCCAGAAGCGGGTGTATTACCTCTCGCTGGAATTTCTCATCGGCCGTTTGCTCTACGACAGCCTGAGCAACCTCGGCGTGCTGGAGATTGCTCGCGAAGCCCTGTCCGAGCTCGGCGTAGACCTGGAACGCATCCGCCTGCTGGAGCCCGACGCGGCGCTCGGCAACGGTGGCCTGGGCCGCCTGGCGGCGTGCTTCATGGAAAGCATGTCGACCTTGGACATTGCCGGTCACGGGTATGGCATTCGTTATGAACACGGCCTGTTCCGCCAGGCAATCGTCGACGGCTGGCAGCAGGAACAGACCGAACGCTGGCTGGATTTCGGCAACCCGTGGGAATTCGAACGGGCCGAAGTGATTTACCCGATCGGCTTTGGCGGCAGCGTCGAAACCCTGCCGGACGCCTCCGGCAAGCTGATCCAGGTGTGGACGCCCAACGAAACCGTACGCGCGGTGGCCTACGACACCCCGGTGGTCGGCTGGCGCGGTGCCAGCGTCAACACCCTGCGCCTGTGGCGTGCGCGTGCCGTGGAAGACTTGCACCTGGAACGTTTCAACGCCGGTGACCACCTGGGCGCCGTGGCCGAAGTCGCCCGCGCTGAAAGCATTTCCCGCGTGCTTTACCCGGCCGACAGCACCGAAGCGGGGCAGGAACTGCGCCTGCGTCAGGAATACTTCTTCGTTTCCGCCTCCTTGCAGGATTTGCTGCGCCGCCACAAAAACATGCATGGCTCGGTGCTGAGCCTGGGCGAGCACGCGGCTATCCAGCTCAACGACACTCACCCATCCATCGCCGTGGCCGAGTTGATGCGCCAACTGGTCGACCTGCACGACATTCCATGGGAAGCGGCGTGGGATGTCACCGTCGAAACCCTGTCGTACACCAACCACACCCTGTTGCCCGAAGCCCTGGAAACCTGGCCGGTCGGGCTGATGGAACGCATGCTGCCGCGGCACATGCAGATCATCTACCTGATCAACGCCCAGCACATCGATTCTCTGCGCGCCAAAGGCGTTCACGATTTTGACGTGCTGCGCGCGGTCTCGCTGATCGAAGAAGACAACGGCCGTCGTGTGCGCATGGGCAACCTGGCATTCCTCGGCTCGCACAGCGTCAACGGCGTGTCGGGCTTGCACACCCAGTTGATGCGTAACACGGTGTTCAGCGAATTGCACAAGCTCTACCCGGAGCGCATCAACAACAAAACCAACGGCATTACCTTCCGCCGCTGGCTGTATCAGGCCAACCCCATGCTTACCAATATGCTGGTGGAAGCGCTGGGGCCGGACATTCTCGACACCATGGAAACCCGCCTCACGGAGCTTGAAACCTTCGCCGAGAAGCAGGCCTTCCGCAAAGCCTTCGCCGATCAGCGCCTGCACAGCAAGCGTGCACTGGCTGAAATCATTCACGAGCGCCTGGGGATTTCGGTCAACCCGGCGGCGATGTTCGACGTGCAGGTCAAGCGCATCCACGAGTACAAGCGCCAGTTGCTGAACCTGTTGCACACCGTGGCGTTGTACCAGGCGATCCGTGCGGAGCCCGGCACCGACTGGGTGCCGCGCGTGAAGATCTTCGCGGGCAAGGCCGCCGCCAGCTATCACCAGGCCAAGTTGATCATCAAGCTGACCAACGACATCGCGCGCACCGTCAACAACGACCCGACCGTGCGCGGCCTGCTCAAGGTGGTGTTCCTGCCCAACTACAACGTCAGCCTGGCGGAAAGCATCATTCCGGCGGCGGACTTGTCCGAGCAGATCTCCACCGCCGGCTTTGAAGCGTCGGGCACCAGCAACATGAAGTTCGGCCTCAACGGCGCGCTGACCATCGGCACCATGGACGGCGCCAACGTGGAGATGCACGAGCGCGTGGGTGCCGAGCATATGTTCATCTTCGGTCTCAGCGCAGCGCAGGTGGAAGCCCGCAAACACGCCGGGGAATTCAACGCCGGGCCGGACATCGCCGCGTCCCATCGTTTGAATGATGTGCTGCAGGCGATTCGTGGCGGGGTGTTCTCGCCGGATGACCCGGGCCGTTATGTGGGCTTGATCGACGGGCTGATCGACTACGACCGCTTCCTGGTGTGCGCCGACTTCGATTCCTACTGGGATGCCCAGGCACGGGTCGAGGCGCATTGGCATGATTCCAAGGCGTGGTGGCGTTCGGCGGTGCTCAATACGGCACGAATGGGTTGGTTCAGTTCGGACCGGACGATCCGCGAGTACGCCACTGAGATCTGGAAAGCACTCGACTAAGCACCGCAGATCCAAAAGTGTGGGAGCGGGCTTGCTCGCGAAGGCGGAGTGTCAGTTAACAAATATGTCGACTGGCACACCGCTTTCGCGAGCAAGTCGAATCGTCGCACCGCCCCTCCCACATTAGCCCCGCGTCGATATACTAGGCCCCGGTTTGCCCGCCTCGGGCTCCTCAGGGATATCGACCATGCAATGGATTTTAATGCTGATTGGCCTGGTGCTCGGCTGGACGCTCGATGAGTCGTTCACCGATGCCGGTTTCGGTGCGTTATTGGGGCTGGGCATTGGCCAAGCGATTCGCTTGTCGATGCTGGCGTCCCAGGCTAACCAGCAGGGTCGTCAGTTGGAGACCACGCAGAAAGCGTTGAAAGCGTTGGAGCAGCGCCTGGCGCAGCTGGAAATCCCCCTACCTGGGCCTGTGTCGCTGGCGCGCAGTGTGCTGGTCGAAACACCTGTTCCCGAATCCCCTGTCCCTGAACCGAAGCCTGCGGCCAAGGCGCCCGACCTTGTGTGGGAGTTACCGGCTGAATTGGCGCCCGTCCCGAGGGTCGCTGAAGCGAGCCAAGCGTTGCCGGACGACGTCTGGGCCCCGGCGCCAACGCCACGTCCTCAAGCACCTGCGACTCCCCGTGGTCCCAACTTCATCGAGCGCGCCATCAGCGGTGCGCGTAATTGGCTGTTCGGTGGCAACACCGTGCTGCGCGTCGGCGTGGTGCTGTTGTTCCTCGGGCTGGCCTTTCTGCTGCGTTACGCCACCGAAGGCATGGTGGTGCCGATTGAGTTGCGTTACGCCGGTGTGGCGGCCGCCGCCATCGGCTTGCTCGGCCTGGGCTGGTGGTTGCGGCTGCGTAACAGCAACTACGGCTTGATGCTGCAAGGCACCGGTATTGCGGTGTTGTACCTCACGGTTTTCGCGGCGATGCGCTTGCACCCGCTGATCGATCCGGGCGCGGCGCTGGGCTTGCTGGTGGCCGTCACGGTGTTCTCGGCGATTCTGGCGATCACTCAAGACGCGCTCGGCCTGGCCTGTGCGGCGGCGCTGGGTGGTTTTGCCGCGCCGATTCTGACCTCCACCGGCGCGGGCAACCACGTGGCGCTGTTCAGCTACTTCGCGCTGCTCAATGCCGGCATTCTCGCGATTGCCTGGTTCAAGGCCTGGCGCTTGCTCAACCTGATCGGGTTTGTCGGCACTTTCGGCATCGGCTTCGCCTGGGGCATTCGCGCCTATACGCCGGAATTGCTCTGGAGCACCGAGCCGTTCCTGATCCTGTTTTTCCTGATGTACCTGGCCATCGGCCTGTTGTTTGCGCGACGAACATTGCGCGAGATGAGCGACGCGCCCGAAGACGACAGCCGTGGCGCGTTGCTGCGCTGGTCGGCGGCCAAGGGCGATTATGTCGACGGCAGCATGCTGTTCGGCCCGCCGCTGGTGGGTTTTGGCTTGCAGTTCGCGCTGGTGCAGCACCTCGAATTTGCCGCCGCGTTCAGTGCGCTGGGCCTGGGCATTATTTACATGGGCCTGGCCCGCGTACTGAGTGGCGGGCGCGCCTTGTTGCTGGCGGAAACCTGCCTGGCGCTGGGCGTGATCTTTGCCAGCCTCGCGATTCCATTGGGCCTTGATGCACGCTGGACCGCCGCTGCCTGGGCCGTGGAAGGCGCGGGAATCTTCTGGCTGGGTTTGCGCCAGCAACGGCCACTGGCGCGAGCATTCGCCTTGTTGTTGCAATTGGGTTCTGCGGTAGCGTTTCTCAGCGAGCTGCGGGTCGGGGAGCTGACTTTGCTCGACGGCGCGCCGTTGGGCGCGTTGCTGCTTGGCGCGGCGTTGTTGTTCAGCTTCGATCAGTTGCGCAAGGCGCCAGTCGAGCAGTCGGCAGCCTGGGAACGTCGAGGCCTGCCGGTGCTGGCGAGCCTTGGCCTGAGCTTTCTCTACCTGCTTGCGCCGCTGCTGTTGCTGACCCAAGGCACCGCTATCAGTTGGGCCATCGCCGGGCTGGTGACCCTGTTCGTCGGCCTGCGCATCGGCTCGCGCACGTTCCTGTTCACGGCCTTCGCGGTGCAGTTGTTGGGGGGGGCGTTGTTCCTGCTGCGCCTGCACGGCGGTGAGGGTGCGGCGGTATTCAGTGCAGGCTGGTCGGGCTTGTTGACCGCGTCCCTGATTGGTTTGGCCTTGATCGGCGGCATGCTCCTGGCCGCACGCGACGACATGGTGCGCAGCGATGTGCGCCTGCTGCGCGGGCTGTCGGTGGTGCTGTTGGCCGGCTTGGTGCTGATCAACCTCGCCGTGCTGTTTGTGCTGCCATGGGAGAGCGCCAGCGGCGTGTGGGCGGCCAGTGGTTTGTTGATCATCTGGTTGAGCCTGTACCTGCAACAGCGCGTCAGTTTCGTGTTTGGCCTGCTGCTGCAACTGATCGGCGGCGGTTCCTTCCTGCTCGCAGTGCCGCAGTTGCTCGGGCCATTGACCAGCGAGGGTTTGCGGCCCTTGGCGCACAGCGGTTTCTGGACGCCATTGGTGTTGGGCCTGGCCGCGCTGGTCGGCGCCTGGCGCTTGCAGCGTGAACCTCATGCGCCGGTGTTTGCCGTGCTGAAACTGCAGCGCCTGTCCGACCTGCTCCTGGTATGGGGCGCGGCGTGGTGGGCGTTGGCGTTGATCGGCGAAGTGCTCAGATTTATTCCTGACGAATTACAGGGCGCCTGCTTGCTTGGCGTCGCGGCGCTGAGCGTGGCGATCTGGGCGCTGCTGGCCGAACGTTTGCGTTGGGCATCGCTGGGCAGGGTGTGCGCCCTGCTGATGCCGGCGGCGGGGCTGGTGTTGCTGGTCTCTGCCCACGCGTATTACCACCCGGCGGCGCAGTTCGGCTGGCTGGCTTGGCTGGCGGTGTTCGGGGTGCATTTCATCTCGCTGCGGCGTTTGGCTGGCGTGGTGCCTGCCAAGGTGCTGAGCGTGGCGCATGTGCTTGGCTGCTGGATGTTGATCGGCGTGCTGGCGCTGGAGCTGCGTTACGGCCTGCTGCTGCTGTCGAGTGAATACAACGCCTGGCGCTGGCTGGGTTGGGCGATTCTGCCAAGCCTGTATTTGGTGCTGGCCGCTGCGCCGCGCAGTTGGCCGTGGCCGGTGTCGGCGTATCCGCGTGAGTACCGCGTGCTGGCCGCGTTGCCGCTGGCAGTGCTGATGCTCGGCTGGTTCTGGCTGGCGAATATCTTCAGTGATGGCACGGCCAAACCGCTGCCGTATGTGCCGCTGCTCAACCCGCTGGACCTGGGCCTGCTGTTCGCGCTGCTGGGTGTTTACCTGTGGTCGCGTAGCGTGGCGCCCGCGCGCGGGCCACGGGTTGAACTGATCGCCGAAGGCGTGGCGGGTATTTCGCTGTTCGCGTTCTTTACCGCGTTGGTCATGCGCACGGCTCACCATTGGGGCGGCGTGCCGTTCCATCTGGATGCGTTGCTGGCGTCGATGCTGGTGCAGGCCGGTCTGTCGATCGTGTGGACCTTGGTCGCCCTTGGCCTGATGATCGGCGGCCACCTGCGCCATCGCCGCGAAGTGTGGCTGATTGGCGCGGCGCTGATCGCGGTGGTGGTCGCGAAGCTGTTCTTTGTCGAACTGAGCAACCGTGGCGGCTTGGCGCGGATCGTGTCGTTTATCGGTGTGGGCGGGCTGTTGTTGGTGGTGGGTTACTTTGCACCGCTGCCGCCTAAACGTGCCGAACCTGTGATTGAAACCGAGGGAGCGTCTTCTTGATGGGCAAGCTGAGTCTGAGCGGGTTGGCGGTATGGCTGGTGTGTTCGGCGGCTTACGCCCAGGAAGGGCCGGGCGACTTCAGCACACACGTGCCACTGGCTGTGAGCGGCAGTGGCCCCTGGTATCGCCTGGAGCTGCCCTTGGCGGTGCAATTGAGTGCGCGTCAGGCTGACCTCAGCGACGTGCGCGTATTCAATGCCGCCGGTGAGCCGCAGGCCTACGCCTTGTCTCGCCAATCGGCGCAGCGTTCTGAGAGCCGCAACGTGGCTGACGTGAAGTGGTTTCCGCTGTACGCCGCCGACACCCGCGAAAGCGTGCCGGAGGTGGTGATGAAATCCACCGCCGAGGGCACGCTGCTGGAAGTGCGCCCGCCCAAGGCCGGCAAACAGGTGCTGCGTGGCTGGGTGCTGGACGCCAGCGCGATCAAGGCACCGTTGCAGCAACTGAGCCTGGATTGGAGCCGCGACCGAGACGGCTTCCAGCGCTTCAGCATTGAAGCCAGCGATGACCTGCAACACTGGGAGTCCTGGGGCGACGGCCAGGTGGCGCGCCTGTCGTTTGCCGACGAACGGGTCGAGCAGCATGACGTGAGTTTGCCGGGGCAATCGGCGCGTTACCTGCGCCTGCTTTGGCAGGGCCAGGCCGCGCCGCTGCTGACCTCGGCCAAGCTTGCAAGCGCCACCCGCAGCAGTTTGCCGATGCCGCTGGTGTGGTCGCAGCCGTTGGCAGGCGCCCGGCTCAAGGCGGGAGAGTACAGCTGGCAGTTGCCGATGGGGCTGAATGTCGAGCGCGTGCGCATTGAATTGAAGCAACCCAACACGCTGGCGCCGGTGACCTTGTCGGGTCGCCGTGAAGGCAATCAGGCCTGGCAGCCGTTGAGCAATGGCTTGCTGTACCGCCTGACCCAGAATGGCCAGGACGTGGTGCAAGATGAATTGCAATTGCCGGGGCAGGCGGTGGCCGAACTCAAGTTGCAGGTCGACGAGCGCGGTGGTGGCCTGGGTGTCGACGCGCCGGCCCTGCGGTTTGCGGTGCGCGCCACGCAGTTGGTGTTCCTGGCGCGGGGTGAGCCGCCGTTTACCCTGGCGTTGGGCAATGCGTCGGTGAAGGCGGCGAACCTGCCGTTATCCACGCTGATCCCCGACTACAGCGCCGAGCGCCTCAAGACCGTGGGCCTGGCCAAGGTCGCCGGGGACGCGGTGGTCCAGCCGCCCGCCGTGGTGGTTTCGCCTGAGGTGGGCGCCGACTGGAAGAAGCTGGGCTTATGGGCCGTGCTCCTGCTGGGTGTGGCGGCGCTGGGGGCGATGGCCTACAGTTTGTTGCGCAAGCCTCAGGCCAAGCCCTGACACGGTCCGTGAACTCTATTGGCGTTAAATCCTCTGATTAGAGGAAATACGCACCGACTCGCGTTAAACTGCGCGGGTTTTTAGCCCCCCATTGCACCGGAGCCTTACATGTCCCGCGTTACCCTGAGTCGCTATTTGATCGAGCAGACCCGCAGCAACAACACGCCTGCCGATCTGCGCTTCCTTATCGAAGTGGTGGCGCGTGCTTGCAAGGAAATCAGCCACGCCGTGTCCAAAGGCGCATTGGGTGGTGTGCTGGGCAGCATGGGCACTGAAAACGTCCAAGGTGAAGTGCAGAAGAAGCTCGACGTGATCTCCAACGAGATCCTGCTCGAAGCCAACGAATGGGGCGGTCACCTGGCCGGCATGGCGTCCGAAGAAATGGACAATGCCTACCAGATCCCGGGCAAATACCCGAAAGGCGCGTACCTGCTGGTGTTCGACCCACTGGACGGCTCGTCCAACATCGACATCAACGCACCGGTCGGCACCATCTTCTCGGTACTGCGTTGCCCGAACGAATACCTGAGCCAGAACGAAGCCCTGAACGAAAAGGCCTTCCTGCAGCCAGGCACCGAGCAGGTAGCTGCCGGTTACGCGATCTACGGCCCACAGACCATGCTGGTACTGACCCTGGGCGACGGCGTCAAGGGCTTCACCCTGGACCGCGAAATGGGCAGCTTCGTGCTGACCCACGAAGACATCACCATTCCTGCTTCCACCCAGGAATTTGCGATCAACATGTCCAACCAGCGTCACTGGGAAGAGCCGGTGACCCGCTACGTGGGCGAGTTGATGGCAGGCGAAGAAGGCCCGCTGAAGAAAAACTTCAACATGCGCTGGGTGGCTGCGATGGTCGCCGACGTGCACCGCATCCTGACCCGTGGCGGCCTGTTCATGTACCCACGCGACAGCCGCGAGCCTTCCAAGCCGGGCAAACTGCGCCTGATGTACGAAGCCAACCCGATGTCGTTCCTGGTTGAGCAGGCGGGCGGTGCGTCCACCGACGGCCACCAGCGCATCCTCGACATCCAGCCAGAAGGCCTGCACCAGCGTGTAGCGGTGTTCCTGGGTTCGAAGGAAGAAGTTGAGCGTGTGACTGGCTACCACAAGAAGTAAGCCTTTGCGGGCATGCTGTGATGAGCTGGCAAGCCCGCTCACCACAGCGCTTGCGCTGACTGAAGAGCCTCGAAACGTTTCAGCGTTTTCGGGGCTTTTTTGTTTTCGCTCGTCGGGAACCAGACACCTCTTTTCCCTTCTAAGCTTCTGGCAGATACCCAAGCTGCTTTGTCCCTCCAGGAGTTTTTCCATGTCGTTACGCCGTCTCGCCCTGCTGGCTTTTTGCGTGCTGTTGGCCGCATGCAGCAAGGTCAACCAAGAAAATTACGCGAAGTTGTCGGCTGGCATGGCCAAGGCTGAGGTGGAGTCACTGTTGGGTAAGCCGACCGATTGTTCCGGCGCACTGGGCATGTCCAGTTGCACCTGGGGCGATAAAAACAGCTTTATCAGCGTTCAATATGCCGGTGACAACGTTCTGATGTTTTCCGGGCAAGGCCTGAAGTAAACCGGGGCGCGAGCCTGCGGGAGAAGAAGAATGATGCGTTTTGTTTTGTGCCTTTGTGCCAGCCTGTTTTTGGCGGGCTGCGCCAGTCATTCTGGCGATGATCTGCAACCCAAGACCGCCAGCAACGTCAACCTCAAGCGTTACCAGGGCACCTGGTATGAGTTGGCCCGATTGCCGATGTACTTCCAGCGTAACTGCGCGCAGTCCGAAGCCCGCTACACACTGCTGCCGGATGGCGACATGACGGTGTTCAACCGCTGCCTGACGACTGAGTGGAAGTGGGAAGAGGCCAAGGGCACGGCCACGCCGCAAGTGCCGGGCAAGACCGACAAGCTCTGGGTGGAATTCAACAACTGGTTTACGTCGCTGCTGCCGGGCGTCGCCAAGGGCGATTACTGGGTGTTGTACGTCAGCGATGACTACAAGACCGCCCTCGTTGGCAGCCCGAGCCGGCGTTATATGTGGATCCTGTCGCGCACGCCGACGGTCAATGCCGACACCCGCGAAGACCTGCTGAGCAGGGCGCGGCAGCAAGGGTATGACACCACGCGGTTGATCTGGCGTACGTCGGACAAGCAGATGGCGAAGACTTCGCAGTAAACCGGTATCACCGCCAAAAAAATGTGGGAGCGGGCTTGCTCGCGAAAGCGGTAGATCAGTATCAGATGTTCTGACTGATCCACCGCATTCGCGAGCAAGCCCGCTCCCACA
>NZ_JBARTQ010000632.1:0-3326 GCF_049645325.1 Pseudomonas sp.
GGTGGCAGCAACCCATTGACCAGGTAATTGCCCACAATCCGCGACTTGTACACGCGCGGGTTGTGGTTCGCCAACGTGCGCGCATTGCGCCACAAACGGTCCAGCGCCTTGTTGCTCGCTGTGGCGCTGGCGCCCAGTGCGTCGAACAACGCTGTGGTTGCGGCGAGTGTGGCATCCACCACCGGGTTCACCGCCAAACACACTTCCAGTTCCGCCAATGCCACTTGCGGGTCGTCATCGTGCAGGGGCTGCTCATGGCCGATCACATACCGCGCCGTCTGGTCCAGACGCTGCGCCGCTTGCTGAGTGATAGCTTGCGCCGCGTAGGCCTGGCTGGCGACTTCGCCGATGACTTGCAGCAATTGCACGTCCTGGGCGGCGGTGTCGGCGTTGCCCGTGGTGAAGGTCCGGGCGCGTTGGCTGAGTTCTTCGGCGCCACTGAGTGCGGCGCGGCGGGCGATGCCGGCGAGGGTGGCGAGGTGGTAGACCTGATAGAACGATTGGGCGTAGCCAAAACGTTGGGTGGTGGGGCGGCCCTGGTCTTCCACCGGGGCGTTTTCGAAAATGCAGGTGCCGCTGGCGGTAAGGCGTTGGCCGAAGCCGTTCCAGTCATCAACGATCTGTACGCCTTCGGCCTTTAGGTCGACGACCACGGAGTAGACCGTGCCGTCTTCACCCGTGGCGACGGTGCTGATCAGGTCGCTGTAAAGCGCGCCGGTGGTGTAGAACTTTCTGCCGCTGATGCGCAGCGTGCCGTCTGCGTCGCGGTGCAGGCGGGTGTCGAAGTCGCCGCGGGTCGCGTTGCCAACTTCGGTACTGCCTGGGGAGAGCAGGGCGCCCTGGCCGAGTCGGTCAAGCCACTGGGCGCGCCAGTCGAGGTCGTTGGCGCAGAGTACGTCTTCGCAAAAACCAAAATGCCCGCGCAGGGCCTGGGTGATGTTGGAGTCGGCGGCAGACAGCTCGGTAAGCAAGGCGAGCAGTTCGGTGAACGTGGCGTCCTGGCCGCCGTAACGGGCGGGCAAACGCCAGCGCGGCAGACCGAGTGCGTTCAGCTGTTGGATGACTTCGGCCAGGCTGGCGCGCGTCTGATCAGCTTCGGCAGCCTGGGCAAGGATTTTCGCAAACAGTGGGCGAAACGGTGCGGCCAGTTGTTCGTAGCGGGTGGAGGGCGCGGAGCCCCAAATATTCAAAGCGGAAATCGACATGCAATGGACCTTGCAGAAAGTGGCTCAGGTGCTGGGGTCCAGTGGTCTGGTGTCGCCACCCTAACCCAGGGCCGGTAAACTTTTTAATACGAAAAATAGCTATCGAACTGCGCGACAGTTCTATCGATAGTGCCCAACAGTATTAAACCTTGCGCTTTTATTGCGTTAGCTTCTACGGGCGCCACACTCGGCAACCGCGCAACACCCTCCCTCATCACCAGACTGCACGCCCACAGATGGTTGAGTCAGCCATTAACCCTGTGGATTCCTTTCATGATCAATCGTCGAAATATGCTCGCCCTGCTGGGCCTGGCTTCTGTTGCGCTGCATGGCCCCTTGGCGTGGGCCGCAGACCCCCAGACCCTGACGGTGGGGGACCAGTTCTTCTCCAACCGCATCGTGCTGGAACTGTCCGGCGAGCTGAAAGACCTGCCGTACACAATCGACTTCAAACGCTTCAACACCGGTTCTCCGGTGGCCTCGGCCGTGGCCAGCGGCGCGCTGGACATTGGCATTGTTGGTGATACGCCGGTGATCAGTCTCGCCGCCAATGGTGCCCCGGTGAAGGTGGTTGCCAGCACCCAGACCAGCCTCGACGGCGTCGGCATCGTGGCGCGCAAAGGCATTCAGTCGGTGGCCGACCTCAAAGGCAAGACGGTCGCGATCTGGAACGGTTCGTGGAGCCAGCAACTGGCGTACAAAGCCCTGGATGAGGCCGGTGTGCCGCGCAGCAGCGTGACCTTCAAATACCTGCTGCCCGCCGAGGCCAGCCTGGCGCTGACCCAGGGCGACATTGATGCGTTCGGCACCTGGGAGCCCTACGTGTCGCTGCAGGAAAAAGAAGGCAGCACGCTGATCCGCAATGCCAAGGGCCTGATGAGCGCGCCGACCTATATCGTCGCCTATGAACCGGCGCTGGCTCAGAAAAGCGCGATCATCAAAGACTTCATCGCACGCCTCACCCGCGCCCGCGTGTGGAGCAACAGCCATGTCGACGAGTACGCCGAGGCTTGGTCAAAGGCCAACCAGTCCGCGCCGGACATTGCCAAGGTGTGGTTCAAGCGCGATGCGATCAAGGTGCTGCCGATCTCGCCGACGATTGTCAGCGAAGCCCAGGCCACGGCGGACTTTCTGGTGGATGCGCAGATGCTCAAGCAGCGGTATGACGTGACGCCATTGTTCGACCGGGCGCTTTGAGCGGCAGGGGAAACAAGCGCTAATAGAATCGAGCGGCTGCTCCTGCGGGGGTTGGACTAGGATTTTTTGAACCGGAGTTCACCGGAATTGAAAATTCACTAGCATCAGCATGGAGTAGCCAGTAGGCTACAAGTGAAATCGTGACTAATTTGATCGGCAGGACGCCGGAGTTCGATACATGGCTCGACGGTATGCGAAACATTTGCGGGAAAACGGCTGTTCTGACTCGGTTGGATCGCGCTGAAGAAAACAATTTTGGAGATTGCGAGCCCGTAGGTGATGGCCTGAGCGAAATGCGTGTTTTTGTCGGGCCCGGCTACAGGATCTACTTTGTGCGCACGGGCATCACCGCTTACCTGATGTTGTGGGGCAGCGACAAAACCGACCAGAACAGAGGAATCAAGCGGGCAAAAGAAATCCTCGATGCCCTCAGAGGTAAATGAAATGAGCAAATCGACATTTAAACCCGAGGACATGCCGATCCTCGATCTTGATACGTCCGGTACCCACGTCTATGAAGCGTCGCGCTTCCTCGACAGCCCGGAAGTGATCAGTGCTTATCTTGCACAAAGCATGCATTCCCATGACCCGCAGATATTGATGAAAGCGCTTGCCGAGGTCGCCAAGGCCCAAGGCGTGAACAAGGTGGCGGAGGCGGCAGGGGTCAATCGGGAGAGCCTTTACAAAACCCTCAAAGGCGGATCAAAGACCCGCTATGAGACGGTCCAGAAGCTGATGCTGGCGCTGGGGGTGGAGCTGACGGTGCAGCCGATAGCAGCGCCCGCAGCCAAAAAAACCGCAGGCGCGACGGGCAAGTCCTGATAGTCCGACAGCGCTGTCGGGGTGTGCTGTTTGGCTGACGAGCCCCTCAATGTGGGAGCCGGGCTTGCCCGCGATGCAGGCACCTCGGTTTTTCAGTTACTC
>NZ_JBARTQ010000633.1:0-4723 GCF_049645325.1 Pseudomonas sp.
TATTGCCCTGCTTCTGCTTCAACCACTCAGGTCGGCTTTCAGGCCGCCGTGCTTTAGATTTTGATCTCAGGCGCCCCGTTAACCACGCTGGCCGCACGCAGGCTTGAATCCGTGGGCAACCCGGCAGGACGCCGGGTTAGCCGTGTTGGGCCATGGATGGCCCGTCACGGCGGCCCACGGATTCAAGCCGGAGTGCGGGCACACCGAGCCTAGGCGAGGTGCCGAGTGGAGGAGCAAGAGCGTTTTGCTTACTTTTGACTGGGCCGGCATTCCGGCTCTATCAAAAGTGAGTCGCTGTAAGAGCGAAACCAATAGAAGCCATCACCCAAATAACGGATATGCCCTCCTACCTACCCCACCCAACCCCTCATCAACCCAACTCCCGCCCCAAAAACGGCGCAGTTCGGCTGCCCTTGCTCTTGGCCACCTTCAACGGCGGCCCACTGACCACCACCTTCCCGCCCAAATCCCCTGCCCCAGGGCCGATATCAATCACCCAGTCACTCTGCGCAACCACGCGCATCTCGTGCTCCACCACAACCACCGTATGCCCCGCCTCCACCAGGTGATTCAACTGACTGAGCAAGCGATCCACATCCCGTGGATGCAACCCGGTCGTCGGTTCATCCAGCACATATAAGGTGGCGCCCCGCGCATTACGCTGCAGTTCGGTCGCCAGCTTGATGCGCTGCGCCTCCCCGCCAGACAATTCAGTCGCCGGCTGCCCCAACCGCAAATAACCCAGGCCGATATCGCGCAGCACCTGCAACGAACGCAGCACCCCAGGCTGTTCGGCAAACACCTCCACCGCCTGTTCCACCGTGAGCCCCAACACTTGGGCGATGCTCAAACCCTGCCATGTGATCGCCAAGGTCTCGGGGTTGTAACGCGCGCCATGACACGTCGGGCACGGCGCATACACGCTGGGCATGAACAGCAATTCAACGCTGACAAACCCTTCACCTTCGCAATTCGGGCAACGGCCCTTGGCGACGTTGAAGGAGAACTGCCCCGCATCGTAATGGCGCTTCTTCGCCGCTGGCGTGGCGGCGAAGAGTTTGCGCACGTTGTCGAACAGCCCGGTGTAGGTCGCAAGGTTGGAGCGTGGGGTGCGACCAATGGGTTTCTGGTCCACTTGCACCAGTCGGCGAATATGCTCCAACCCGGCACTGATGCGCCCACCGCTGGCTTGCGGGGTGTCGTCTTCCAGGCTCGGTTCTTCGTCGTTTTCCACTACGCGGCCAAGGCCTGCGCCCACCAGTTCCAGCAGCGCCTGGCTGACCAGGCTGGATTTGCCCGAGCCCGAAATGCCGGTCACCGCCGTAAAGCAGCCCAACGGAAATTCCACATTCAAATGCTTGAGGTTATTGCGCGTCACACCCGCAAGGCTCAGCCAGCCGGTGGGCGCTCGACGCGCCGAATTTGCCGGGCGCCGATCGGCAAACAGATACTCGCGCGTCTGTGACGCCTCGACCTCCGCCAGCCCGGCCGGCGGCCCGCTGTACAGCACTTGCCCGCCATGTTCACCGGCCGCCGGCCCTACGTCGATCAACCAGTCGGCGCGGCGCATGGTCTCCAGGTCATGCTCCACCACGAACAATGAATTGCCCGCTGCTTTCAGACGTTCAAGCGCGGTGAACAGCGCTTCGCCGTCCGCCGGGTGCAAGCCCGCCGAAGGTTCGTCCAGCACATAGATCACACCGAAGAGCTGCGAGCCCAATTGCGTCGCCAGGCGCAAGCGCTGCAACTCGCCGGACGACAATGTCGGCGTGCTGCGCTCCAGGGACAAATACCCCAACCCCAACTCGGTCAAGGTGCTCACCCGTTCGAGCAAATCCTCGGCGATGCGCTGGGCCGCCAGGCGCTTTTCCACCGACAGCTTCATCGTGTCTTGCCCCGCCGCGACCGGGCGTAAAACCTCGGCCAACTGCGTCAGCGACAATTGCGACAACTCTCCAATATCGAGCCCGGCAAACTTCACCGACAGCGCGGCCTTGTTCAGCCGCTTGCCCGCGCACGACGGGCAGGCGCTGCCCTGCATGAACTGTGAGACACGCTTTTTCATCAGCGCGCTTTGGGTGTGGGTGAAGGTGTGCAGGATATAACGCCGCGCGCCGCTGAACGTGCCCTGGTAGCTGGGCTCCACCTGGCGTTTCAACGCATCGCGGGTCTGCTCGGGGGTGAAGCCTGCGTACACCGGCGCGGTCGGAGTTTCTTCGGTAAAGAGAATCCAGTCACGCTGTTTTTTAGGCAGGTCACGCCAGGGGATGTCGACGTCATAGCCCAGCGTCACCAGAATGTCGCGCAGGTTCTGGCCCTGCCACGCCAGCGGCCAGGATGCCACTGCGCGCTGGCGAATCGTCAGCGAAGGGTCGGGCACCATCAGTGCCTCGGTCACTTCATACACGCGGCCCAGCCCATGGCATTGCGGGCACGCGCCCTGAGGCAGGTTCGGCGAAAAGTCCTCGGCGTACAGCATCGGCTGCCCCGCCGGGTAACTGCCGGCGCGGGAGTAGAGCATGCGGATCAGGCTCGACAGCGTGGTCACGCTGCCCACCGACGACCGCGCACTCGGGGTGCCGCGCTGCTGTTGCAGGGCCACGGCGGGAGGCAGGCCTTCGATGGAGTCCACGTCCGGCACACCGACCTGATCAATCAACCGCCGCGCGTAGGGCGCAACCGATTCGAAATAGCGGCGCTGGGCTTCGGCATACACCGTGGAAAACGCCAGGGACGATTTGCCCGAGCCTGAAACCCCGGTAAACACCACCAGGGCATCCCGGGGAATGTCCACGTCGACGTTACGCAGGTTATGTTCGCGGGCGCCGCGCACCCGTACGAAACCCGGACGTTGGGCAGTGATCGGAGGAATGTTGCGCTGTGACGTCATGGGCAACCTTGTCTGGCGATGAGCACGCTGCGCACCCGATGCGTCAGCGCTTCGGGGCTGTAGGGTTTGCTCAGCAAGTGAATGTCGGGGCTGAGCAGGTGATTGGTCGAGAGAATGTCGCGGGTGTGGCCTGAGGTGAACAGCACTGCCACGGGGGGTTGCTGCTCACGGGCCCACTCCGCCAGGTCGGTACTTTTGACGCGGCCGGGCATCACCACGTCGGTAAAGATCAGGTCCGGCAGCAAGCCCCCTTGCAACGCCTGCATCGCCCGGTCGCCATCCTCGGCGGTGAGTACGGTGTAGCCCGACTGTTGCAGCAACTCGACGACCGTCAGGCGCACGCCTTCATTGTCCTCGACCACCAGGATGGTTTCCTGTCCGCCACCGTGCAGGGTTTGCTCGGTGTACGCATCAAGGGTTTCCGGCTCCAGGCTGTGGGGGAAATACATCTGCACCACCGAACCTTTGCCTTGCTCGCTCAACATCTGCACATGCCCGCCGCTTTGGCGTACAAAACCGAACACCATGCTCAAGCCCAGGCCGGTGCCCTGCCCTTCGCGCTTGGTGGTGAAGAAGGGTTCGAAGGCGCGTTTGAGCACCGCCGGGGGCATGCCGACCCCGGTATCGGTCACTGCCAGGCACACGTATTCGCCGGGCTTGATGCTTTTACCGGCGCAGTCGTCAGGGTTGAGGATGATGTTCTCGCCGGTGATGCGAATCACGCCCTCGCCGTTCATGGCATCCCGGGCATTGATCGCCAGGTTGAGCAGCGCGTTTTCCAGCTGGTTGCGGTCGACATGGATGCACCAGGAGTCTTGGGGCAACTGCACATCGATATGAATGGTCTCACCCAGCGCGCGTTGTAGCAGTTCACCGAGGCCGGCGTAGATACGCTGCGGGTTGTAGACCGCCGGCGACAGCGGCTGGCGACGGGCAAAAGCCAGCAGTTGCGACGACAGCTTGGCCCCGCGGTCCACCGCCGCGATGGCCGCCGTGACGCGGCGTTGCACCTGTTCATTGTGTGGCTCATGCCGGGCCAGCAGGTGCAGGTTGCCGGCGATCACTTGCAGCAAGTTGTTGAAGTCGTGGGCCACGCCGCCGGTCAGGCCGCCGATGGCTTCGAGCTTTTGCGACTGGCGTAATTGGTCCTCGGCAGCGGAGCGCGCCTGCACCTCATTCGCCACGCGCTGCTCAAGGTTGTGTGTCAACTCCTGGCGCAGGCGCTCGGAATTCATATGCGCGGTGGTCTCCACCACAATGGCCAGCACGCCCATCGGTTGATGGCTATCCCCGGCGACCGGGCTGTAGTAGAGGTCCATCCAGACATCTTCAGGCTTGCCATTGCGCAGTAATGTCAGGGCCTTGTTGTTGAACGACAAGGTGCCGCCGGCCAGGCACGTGTCCACCACGTGACGGTTGAACTCGGCCACTTCCGGCCAGCCCAGCTCCACAGGTTTGCCCAGCAAATACGGATGCCGCCCGCCGGCAAACACCGAGTAGCTGTCGTTATAAATCATGTAGCCCGCCTGCCCCCACAGCACCACCATTGGCATGGGAGACGCCAGCACCATCTGCACGGTACACGCCAGGCTGGTGGACCAGCGGTCCAGCGGGCCGAGGTCGGTGGCCGACCAATCGAACGTGCGAATCCGTTGGGCCATTTCACCGGCCCAGCCTTCACAGCCATGGGGGTTGGATAAAAATTGCATCGTTTAACTCTGGGCAAAAAGAGGACGTCGGCAAAGTTTGGAGCGCGCCAGGCACAGATGGTTTCAACGCGTATACGTTAGGGGGTAATTGCCGCAGACACCACTGGCCTCAGTGAAAATCCCG
>NZ_JBARTQ010000634.1:0-6586 GCF_049645325.1 Pseudomonas sp.
GTGCAGCAGGTCTTCAAGTGAATACATTGATCAATCTCTGTCCATTTCTATGTGGGAGCTGGCTTGCCTGCGATAGCATCGACTCGGTCTATCTGAAAAACCGAGGCGTCTGCATCGCAGGCAAGCCAGCTCCCACACAAGCCCGGCTCCCACAGAAAGCAGTCACCGCACTTTCGGACCGCATCAAGGCGTGCGGTTACGGTGAGTCTCAATGATATTCGGCAACTGCGAAATCCGCCCCAGCAACCGGCCCAGCGCGTCCAGCCCCGGAATCTCGATGGTCAGGGACATCAACGCAGTGTTGTCCTCTTTGTTCGAGCGGGTGTTGACCGCCAGCACGTTGATCCGCTCATTGAGCAGCACTTGCGAAACGTCACGCAGCAAGCCGGAACGGTCGTAGGCACGGATCACAATGTCCACCGGGTAGGTGAGCACCGGCACCGGGCCCCAGCTGACCTGGATGATCCGCTCCGGCTCACGCCCGCCCAGCTGCAGCACCGAGGCGCAATCCTGGCGGTGAATGCTCACGCCACGGCCCTGGGTGATGTAGCCGACGATGGCATCGCCCGGCAACGGCTGGCAGCAGCCGGCCATTTGCGTCATCAGGTTGCCCACGCCCTGGATCTGGATGTCGCCGCGCTTGCCCGGCTTGTAGCCGGTGGCTTTGCGTGGGATCAACTCCAGCTGTTCGCTGCCGCGCTCCGGTTCGACCAGTTGCTGCGCCAGGTTGACCAGTTGCGCCAGGCGCAGGTCGCCGGCGCCCAAGGCCGCAAACATGTCTTCGGCAATCTTCATGTTGGCCTTTTCGGCCAGCTTGTCGAAGTCCACCTGAGGCAAGCCCAGGCGCGCCAATTCACGTTCGAGCAAGGTCTTGCCGGCCGCGACGTTCTGGTCGCGCGCCTGCAATTTGAACCAGTGGACGATTTTCGCCCGCGCCCGCGAGGTGGTGATGTAACCCAGGTTCGGGTTCAGCCAGTCGCGGCTCGGCGTGCCGTGTTTGCTGGTGATGATCTCGACCTGCTCACCGGTTTGCAGGCTGTAGTTGAGCGGCACGATGCGCCCGTTGATCTTCGCGCCCCGGCAGTTGTGGCCGATTTCGGTGTGCACGCGGTACGCGAAGTCCAGCGGCGTGGAGCCTTTTGGCAAGTCGATGGCGTGGCCGTCGGGGGTGAAGATATAGACCCGGTCCGGCTCGATATCCACCCGCAACTGCTCGGCCAGGCCGCCGATATCGCCGAGTTCTTCGTGCCATTCCAGCACTTGGCGCAGCCAGGAAATTTTCTCTTCGTACTGGTTGGACCCGGCCTTGACGTCGGTGCCCTTGTAACGCCAGTGCGCACACACCCCAAGCTCCGCCTCTTCGTGCATGGCGTGGGTGCGGATCTGCACTTCCAGCACCTTGCCCTCGGGGCCGATCACCGCAGTGTGCAGCGAGCGATAGCCGTTTTCCTTGGGGTTGGCGATGTAGTCGTCAAACTCTTTGGGAATATGCCGCCACAGGGTGTGGACGATACCAAGCGCGGTGTAGCAGTCGCGCATTTCCGGCACCAGCACACGCACGGCGCGCACGTCGTAGATCTGGCTGAACGCCAGGCCTTTGCGCTGCATTTTGCGCCAGATGGAATAGATGTGTTTGGCGCGGCCGCTGATGTCCGCGTCCACGCCGGTGGCCTGCAACTCGGAACGCAACTGGCCCATCACGTCGCTGATAAAGCGCTCACGGTCGAGCCGCCGCTCGTGCAGCAACGTGGCGATCTGTTTGTATTGGTCGGGTTCGAGGTAGCGAAAGGACAAGTCCTCCAGCTCCCACTTGATATGGCCGATACCCAGGCGGTGCGCCAGCGGCGCGTAGATGTCGAAGACTTCGCGGGCGACGCGGTTGCGCTTCTCGTCGTCGGCGGTCTTCACCGCACGGATCGCGCAAGTGCGCTCGGCGAGTTTGATCAGTGCCACACGCACGTCGTCAACCATCGCCACCAGCATCTTGCGCAGGTTTTCGACCTGCCCCTGAGTGCCCAGCACCATGGACTGGCGCGGGCTGAGGCTGGCGCTGATGGCGGCCATGCGCAGCACGCCGTCGATCAGCTTGGCGACCACGGCGCCAAACCGCTGGCCAACCATGGGCAACTGAATATGCCCTTCGCGAACACCGCGATAGAGCACGGCGGCGATCAGCGAATCCTGGTCCAGCTTGAGATCGGCGAGGATCTCAGCGATTTCCAACCCGGTGCGAAAGCTTGAAGTGCCTTCGGCCCACAGGTTCTTGGCCGCATTGTTTTGCTGCTCCGACTCACGAGCGAACTCGCAGGCGGCCTTCAAGGCTTCACGGTCCAGTGCCGGGTCGACACTGACGGCATGATCCAGCCATGCCTCGAGATTGATACTGCCGTCGGTGTTGATCGGCTGGTGTGCTCTCACCTGTACCATCTTGCTTACCTTCCCTACGACGCATCTTTGATGCGCCAGAAATCATCGCTGACCTGCTGCATAACCATAGCCTCGCAACCCTAGGCTACGTACAACTCCCTGACAGGTCACGGCCCAGGAGACTACAGGCCAGTCGGATTAAACGGGCATCCTAGCCCGCTTCAAATAACGCCATGGCCTCGACATGTGCTGTTTGCGGAAACATGTCGAGGATCCCGGCACGCTTTAGCCGGTAGCCTTGCTTGACCAACTCAACCGTGTCCCGCGCCAGCGTTGCCGGATTGCAGGACACATACACCAGGCGCTTGGCCCCCAGGGTGGCGAGCTTGCGCACGACCTCCAGGGCACCATCACGGGGTGGGTCCAAGAGTACCGCAGAAAAGCCCTGTTTGGCCCATACCGCGTCGGTCAAAGGCTGGGACAAATCGGCCTGAAAAAACTGCGCATTATGCAAATTGTTGCTGACGGCATTGCGTGCGGCCCGATCAACCATGCTCTGCACGCCTTCTACCGCCACCACTTCACGTACGTGCCTGGCCAGCGGCAAGGCGAAATTGCCCAACCCGCAAAACAAGTCCAGCACCCGATCTTCGGGCTGTGGCGCCAGCCATTCGAGGGCCTGCGCGACCATCGCCTCGTTGACCGAGGCGTTGACCTGCACGAAGTCTCCCGGGCGATAGGCCAGCTCCAGGTCCCACGGTTCCAACCGAAAGCCCAACGCAGCATCCGCGTCCACCGGCTCCGGCTGGCCCTCGCCATGCAGCCACAATTGCGCGTCATGGAAGGTGCAGAATTCTTTCAATATCAGCAGGTCCGCTTCCGACAGCGGCGCCATGTGCCGCAGCAACACCGCAACGGATGAACCGCTGAACAACTCCACATGCCCCAAGGCCTGCGGTTTGCTCAGGCGGCGCAGCATGTTCGGCAAACGCTGCATGATCGTTTGCAAGGCCTGTACCAGTACCGGGCAGTCGTCGATGGCGATGATGTCCTGGCTGGCCACTGCACGAAAACCTACTTCCAGGTGTTTCGCCTTGGCGTCCCAGCGCACGGCCACGCGGGCGCGACGACGGTATGCGAATTCCGGCCCGCTCAAAGGCGCGGCCCACTCTTGCGGTTCAACACCGGCCACGCGGGACAGTTGTTCTGCAAGCATGCGCTGTTTAAGGGCAAGTTGTTCGGCGTGGGGCAAATGTTGCACGCTGCAACCGCCGCAACGGCCGAAATGCGCACAGGGCGCCGGCCGGCGCAGCTCGCTGGCCTTGAACACACGCTCGGTGCGGGCCTCGACCACTTTGCCGTGGGCGCCCAACACCCGCGCTTCCACCTCTTCGCCGGCCAGCGCGCCATTCACAAACCAGGTGCGACCTTCAAAGAACGCGATGCCACGGCCGTCGTTGGCCAGGCGCTCGATGGTCAGGCGTTGTTTCTTGCCCACGGGGATCTGCGGGGCCCGGCTGCCGCCCGTCGGTTGGAAGCGCAGGCCTCTCTCGTGCTTGGCCATCAGTTGGGTTCGTCGAAAATGCCGGTCGACAAGTAACGGTCGCCTCGGTCACAGATGATCGCGACGATCACCGCGTTTTCCACTTCTTTGGACAAACGCAACATACCGGCCACGGCGCCCCCGGAGGACACGCCGCAGAAGATGCCTTCTTCACGCGCCAGGCGGCGGGTGGTGTCTTCGGCTTCGCGCTGGGCCATGTCGATGATGCGGTCCACGCGCGTCGCGTTGTAAATCTTTGGCAGATACTCTTCGGGCCAGCGGCGAATACCCGGGATGGACGCGCCTTCCATCGGTTGCAGGCCAACGATCTGGATCGCCGGGTTCTGCTCCTTGAGGTAGCGCGAATTGCCCATGATGGTGCCGGTGGTGCCCATGGAGCTGACGAAATGGGTAATGGTGCCCTGGGTCTGGCGCCAGATTTCCGGGCCGGTGGTGGTGTAGTGCGCTTCAGGGTTGTCGCCATTGGCGAACTGATCCAGCACCTGGCCACGGCCTTCGGCGGCCATGCGCTCGGCGAGGTCGCGCGCGCCTTCCATACCTTCTTCCTGGGTGACCAGCACCAACTCGGCGCCGTAGGCGGTCATCGCCGCCTTGCGCTCGGCACTGCCGTTGTCGGGCATGATCAGCACCATCTTGTAACCCTTGATCGCGGCGGCCATGGCCAGGGCGATCCCGGTGTTGCCGGAGGTGGCTTCGATCAGCGTGTCGCCGGGCTTGATCTGCCCGCGCAGCTCGGCGCGGGTAATCATCGACAGCGCCGGGCGGTCCTTCACAGAGCCGGCCGGGTTGTTCCCTTCCAGCTTGAGCAACAGGGTATTGCTGGTTTCACCCGCCATGCGTTGCAAGCGGACCAGGGGCGTGTTGCCGACGCAATCGGCGATTGTAGGGTACTGCAAGGTCATGGCGTATTCGCAATCCAGACTGCGGGGGCGGACATCATACCGGGAAAGGCTGGCGGGCCATATCACGCAAAGTATGGTGCTTATGGCTTTAAGGAATAAGCAAGGCGTGTGGTGATTGGGAGGGCATCATGTGGACCGGATAATCGCCGCCCTGTGGGAGCTGGCTTGCCTGCGATGGCTGCGCCTCGGTGAACCTGCTAATGCATCGTCCCGTCGCCATGATTTTTCTGGAAAACCTCCTCCCCCATCGCCGCAATCTGCCCCTCAATCAACGCTTCAAATGGCTTGAGCAGTGCATCAAAGGACCTTGGCGCCTCCAGCACCTGCAATGCCTGCACAATCGCCTCCACCGTCGACAAAGCCCCAGGCCCGGGTGCCTTGCGCAGCCGATAGCGAGAAACCGCGCCCGCCGCCAATGTCACCCGAGGCAACGCCGCCAGCAATGGGTTGAGGTGCAACAACTTGCGCGCCTTGCGCCAGGTGCCGTCGGGGACCACCAGCAGTAGCGGCTTGTCACTGGGCGCATAAGCGTTCAGCGGCTGTGCGTCGTCAGCGGGAAACAACAGGCAAGCCCGATAACCCGGCGGGCTCAACAAGGTCTCCAAATCATCAAACACCTCTCCCACCACCAACTGCGCATTGTTCAAGCCCAACGCCGCCAGCCGCGCGGTATTCAGCGCATGGTTGACCTCGCTCGGGTGCTGCAACAGCAACACACGGGTGCGGCTGTCGAGGCTGGGGATCAAAGGGCACAGACAATGGGTGACAGGCCTGAGGCAACGGGAACACTGGGGTCGGGACATATTCTTCAGGCCTGATTGAGCTGGGCTTTGAGCAAATCACGGAACGTCTGGATCAGCGGTTCACGGCTGCGCCCACGGCGCATGATCATCGAGAACGGCGCCTGATAGCCGAAGGTGGCCGGCAGCAGCACGCGCAAGTCGCCCTTGTCGGCCCACGCCTGGGCGTAGTGCTCGGGCAAATAGCCGATGTAGGCGCCGGACAGCACCAGAATCAGCTGCGCCTCCATGCTTTCCACCGTCGCGGCGCTGTGTTTGAAGCCGTGCCGGGCCAGTTCAGCCTGGCTCCAGTAGCCACGGCCGACCATGCGTTGCTGGGTGATGACTTGCTCGGGGATGCGCCGCTCGTTGAATAAAGGATGCCGCGTGCTGCAATACAGCCAGTGCTGTTCGCGGTACAGCGGCATATAGATCAGCCCGCTCATGCGGTTGGAGAAGGCGCCGATGGCCAGGTCGAGGCGGTTGTCCTGCACCCCCAACTGCAATTCGTAAGGGCTCATGACCGACAAATGCAGGTGCACCGCCGGGTGTTCCAGGCTGTAGGCACCGATGACCTCGGCGAACGGCAAGGCTTTGTCGCTGACGGTGGAGTCGAGCACGCCCAGCTTGAGCGTGCCGCGCAATTCGCCCTTGAGGGCAGCGGCGTATTGCTCGAAGCCTTCCAGTTCGCCCAGCAGCCGCAAGGTTTCCTGATGAAACAACTCGCCTTTGCTGGTCAGGCTGAACCCGCCCCGCCCGCGATGGCACAGCACCAGGCCCAATGCCGATTCCAACTGGCTCATGTAAGTACTGATGGCCGACGTCGACAGGTTGAGTTCGTGCTGGGCGTTGGCGAACCCCTGGTGGCGCACGACGCTGACGAAAATGCGCAGGAGTTTCAGGTCGGGCAAGGCGTTGGCCATGGGGTCTCCAGAGGCAAACAAAAACGTGTGGGAGCGGGCTTGCTCGCGAAT
>NZ_JBARTQ010000635.1:0-1847 GCF_049645325.1 Pseudomonas sp.
CTACCTGCTGTGCGCTGCTTGCACCCATTTAGATGAGCACACTTGGCTCCATTTATGTAAGCGGTATAGCTAAAAAGAAGCCGAGCGTTCTTGACGATGGCAACATCATCCGAAACCGGGATGCAATTTGGATTCAACGGGTTCCTGACACGAATGGCACTGTCGTGATGTAAGTTATTTCATGTGCATCGTTTGCGCAGTTCGCGTCTCAATTCGTCTCTTGGCTTCTGCATTAGCTTGTAACCATGGCGGCGGCGTTTGAGGACGCGTGGCTCAAGCCGGCCTGGACGGTTGGCCACCTCGCAGGCCGCAATTTGCTTGAGCATCAACCCTATGTAGCCCCCAAGAATCGCTTCAGCAATCAATCCGCTTGATAGTAGCATCCACGACGCCAAGACATACTGACAGGTGCTGGTGAAACTGATCTGACGCGGCTGCTGGCCGTGCAACAGGGCCGCCGCCGCGGCCGTCGTGCGAATCAAATTGTAACCCAGGATCGTCGTCCGGACTTCGCGTTCCACCATCTCGGGTGATTTGCAGCGAACATGTCCCAGGTTTAAAGAAGTTTTGATACTGCGAATATCCAACTCCGAATTCCACCGGAATCCATATAGTTCGGCGATGTCTTCTGTGGTGTACTCGTCTGCATCGACCAGCGTCGTGATGATGTCGATGGTTTGGGTGCGACGACCGGGCTCGACAATCTGGTAGCGGATCTCGCGAAGCTCGAGCGTCTCAGGGATCTGTGCGTAAGTCTCCTCATCCATCCATGTCGGGCACGGCGGCCGAGTCCAGACAATGAGATGATCGTGCTTGCCCAACCGGCGGCCACGGCGAAAGTCTGAGTGGCGCCGATGATGCTTTCGAGCGCAGGTCTGCGTTCCTTGCAAGTACAACAAAGCGATCATCATGTACGAACAGTAGTAGCGATCCGCCACGGCGATGTCACCTGGGGCGAGGCTTCCCAGCATCGATCGCAACAAGGCCAACTCGCCTGTCTCTTTGCCTTTGTAGGGTCCGATCGCCAAGTCCATCACGCAGGCAGTCGCCAACGAAAGGATGGCGACGGTACGCGCGATCGGCAGACCAACTCCCGGTTTTTGCGTATTGGGTGGCGGGTACTTGGCTCGGTTTTTGGGCGTGTCTGGCATGGTAAACGTGAAGCCGTCGATCAGCTTCGCGTGGTGCTTGCCCTTCCACAGCCAACTCTCATCGGCGGCCTGCTCCAATTCCTCGGTCACTTCACAACTGAGTTCATGCAACGCCGCCTCCGAGAGTTTGGCTCGGGCTCGACAATAATCGCCCGTATCTTTCGTCGGTGCGCCGAGTCCCGCTTGCTGGTAGTAGCTCACCACACGGGCTACCGCCCCTTGACACGAGGCTTCTTTGCCATCCCGCAGCACTTGCGAGAGAAACGACCATACCATGATTGCTGTGGTATAGACACCGAAACGACCGAACAGGCCATCATGTTTAGCAAAAATCCGCTCGATGCGTGCGGCCGAGAGAATCTCGGCAAACGGCAATCCAGGGCGGGAAAGAAAGGCGTCGACAACCTTTTGAAATCTGCGGCTGCCTGGATGGGGTGAATCTGGTATCTCTATGGCCATGAAAAAACCCTCCTTGGTTCTTCACGGGACGTGAAACCAAGGAGGGCTCCATCATTATAGCCAAGCGTGGGCAAAAACTTGAACAGCGCTTCGGCAAGGCAGAGATTTTCAAAAATCGCCGCTTGTGTCAATAGGTAAACTGCGCGCTCGTTACATCACGACAGTGCCATTCGTCGCAGGCCCGTGTGGATGGCTGCGAACAGAAAGTTGCCAAACGGCTCATCTGTCGCTGCATAC
>NZ_JBARTQ010000636.1:0-10900 GCF_049645325.1 Pseudomonas sp.
GCTGACCCACCGTATTCGCGAGCAAGCCCGCTCCCACATTTTTAATTGCATTTCAGGCTTAGAATTTAGTCTGAATCGCCAGCTCAAACGTCCTCGGTGACCCCAGGTAATACGCCGGCGACACATGCGCAAACTCGGCATACACCTCGTTCGTCAGGTTACGCACACGCCCCGTCACCGCGGTGTGCGCGTCGACCTTGTAGCGCAAAAAAGTCCCGAACAGCGTATAGGCCGGCACCGTCTGGGTGTTGGCATTGTCTGCATACACCTGGGCCACATACCGCGCATCCACGCCCCCTTGCCAGTCCTCGGCAAAATCATAGGTCAGCCACAGGTTGCCCACGCGCTTGGGCACGTTGGTCGGCGTATTGCCTTTGCGCGAGACCACGGCGCCGCTGGCGGTTTTCTCGTTGAAGTCGTCGTACTCGGCATCCACCCAGGCGACATTACCTTCGGCCAGCAAGCGCGGGGTGATGCGCAATGAACTGGCCAACTCAATGCCCTTGGACGTTTGCGCGCCCACTGGAATGCTGTTGTTCGGGTCCAGTGGGTCGGTGACGGCGAAGTCCTTACGTTCTATTTTATAGGCGGCGACGGTGGCCGAGCCGCGACCGTCCAGGTAGTCGAACTTGCTGCCCACTTCCCACTGTTTGCCCGTGGACACATCGAACACTTGCGTCGTGGTGGAGGGCTGCTCGGCGGCGGTGCTGTATTGCACATACACATTGGCCGAAGGGATGAACTGGTACGTCAGGCCCACGCGCCCGGTGACCGGCTCCCAACTGCGCTTGAAGTGCCGTGGGTTGGTGGCCGTGACCACGCGATGGTTGGTCACATCGAGGTCGATGGCGTCGTAGCGCAAGCCCGTCAGCAGCGAAAGTTTATCGGTCAGCCCGAGGCGGTTTTCTACAAACAGCGCCTTGGTCGTCACTGCATTGGTCTTGTCCTTGACGAAGCCCGGCTTGGTCCCCGGAATGTCGTAAAAGTGCCCCGGGTTGTAGCTGTTCGGGTCCACCCTGCTGTTGCCCGGGACGTTCAGTGGGTTATTGGTGGTGCTGTTGACCTTGTACTCAAAGCCGCCGGACCAGGTGGTGGAAAGGCCGAAGACGCTGTCGTCATGACGCAGCTCGAACTGGTTGCCGTTCTGTTCACCTTGATGGCGCACCTGATAGGCGGTCGAGCGGTTCACCGCGCTGTTGTCGGCGTTGTACTGGTAAGTCTCCAGGTTGCGGTAATCACGCTGGCTGTCCAAGTGATACAGGGTGTTTTTCAGCGTGGTGCTGTCGTTGATCCGGTAATCGATGATCGAGCGGGCCCAGATCGTGCGCTGTTCATAGCGGCCATCGGCGACGTTGTAGTTGTTGAAGCGATTGTGTTTGTCGATTTTCAACTCACCGGCCTTGGGGTTGAGCACCGGTGTGCCCCAATAGGGGCTGTCTTCATGTTCATCCTGGTATTCCAGCGCCAGGGTGTGGGACAGGTTGGGGGTCAAGTCACTGAGCAGGGAAAATGCCACGCTCCAGGCGTCGCGCTGGTCGCGGTCGATGTAGCTGTGGTTGGTGTTGCGGCTCACATCCAGGCGCGCGTAATGCTGTACCTCGGCACCCGGTTCGGTCAGCGCATGGTTCAGGCCGAAGGCCATGCCGGCCGTGTCGTAGCTGCCATAGGTGAGCTGGCCTTCGGCAGCCTGCTCCTCGCGCGTCGCCAGTTTGGTCACGTAGTTCAGCGAGCCGCCGACCGAGCCTGCGCCGTTGATCAGGGAGGAGGGGCCGCCGACCAGTTCGACCCGGTCGTAGATCCACGCGTCCACCGGCCGCGCCAGGCCGGTGGCGACGCTGATGCCGTTGAACATCTGGGTAATCTGGCTGCTGGTAAAACCGCGATAAGACACAAACCCGCCAAACCCTGGCGGCGCGCTGGCGTTCACGCCCGGCAAGGTGTTGGCGGCGTCGCGGAAAGTCTTGGCGCCGTGGCGCTCGATGTCGTTGCGAGTGGCAATGGCCACCGACGCCGGGGTTTCCCGCACGCTCAAACCCAGGCGCGACGCCATGCCGCTGGACTGGTCCAGGGACAGGCCGGGCTCAGCGGTTTGCTCGCCATCAATGGTGGTGGGAGCCAGCTCGATAGCCCAGCCGAAAACAGGCAGGCAGCCGAACAGGCCCGCCAACAGGGGTAAATGTTTCATGGTTGAATCCTGAAAAACCTGGCTTGAAAACAACGCACAGCCGTCCGTATTCCCCCAAAGGGAAGGGCGGCAGGTGCAGATCAGGGAGCGAAGGAGTCAGGCGAACGCGGGAGGTGCGCGCGGGTTGGCCGTGGGCCAGGTGAAGCGGGCAGGGATGTCAGCGGCCAACACCACGGCCGGCGGCGGCGCGTGGGGTTGCGGCAACACCGCCACATTCAGGCTGGAACTGAGCGCCGGGCCCATGCCGCCGGTGGAACACAGCGGGCAACCGAAGGCCTTTGACAGCGTCGGCAGGTTTTCATCGGTGGTGTTGGTTGACGCGGGCGCCTGGGTGCGCGGGTCCACCGTACAGAATTGACCGCCGATGCCATTGAGCTGCATCCCCAGCATCTGCCCATGGCCGATACTGCACGCGAACACATTGAACAGGACGCAGCAATAGAGCATCCAGGCAATGAGCGAGCGGTCGGCACGGGCGATTTTCATGGGGCGGCACTTTACCATCAGCCGCCGACGAAATGCCTACAAAAAATCTCAGGGCGACTATCCTCATTCGCACATTTCAGGGAGCGCCCGCCATGAGCTTTGTCGTTGCACGGTGGATTGTCGGAATCTTTACCTGCATCAGCATGGTGCATCTTTATTGGGCCGCCGGCGGCAAGCTCGGCAGCCTCGCCGCCATCCCCGAGTTGCCCGGCGAGTTCGCGCGCGGGCCACGGCCGGCGTTCAAACCCTCGGCACTTGGGACCTTTCTGGTCGCGCTGGGGCTGGTGGCGATCGCGTTGCTGGTATGCCTGCGGGCCGGGTTGTATTTCTCGCCCGTGTCCCACGGCGCACTGCAATGGGGCATCAGCGCGATTGCCCTGGTGATGTTTGCCCGGGCCATCGGGGATTCGGAATTGGTCGGGTTTTTCAAGAAGGTCAGCGGGTCGCGGTTTGCCCGCCTGGACACCTGGTTTTACTCGCCGTTGTGCCTGGTGCTGGGCGCCGGGTTGTTGGTGGTGGCGTGGACTTGATGAAGAAATACACAAAAACCACATAACCAACAAATCCAACTTGACAGCTTCGCCCGCTCGGGCGTTTATTGACGTCACCACCGGCCCCTTTCGCAACTGGCCCAGGATACTCAATGAACGCCGATCCTTCGATGTCCACCCTGCCAGGCGTATTCGACGCCGCCGAGGCCATTCGCCAGGGCGTGTGCTCGCCGGTGCAACTGGTCGAGCAAAGCCTGCTCGCCATCGAAACCCACAATCCCACATTGAATGCGTTTGGCGATGTGTACGCCGAGTCCGCGTTGCAGCACGCTCACACGTTGGCTGCGCAAGCCAGGGCAGGGCAGTTGCGCGGGCCGCTGCATGGCGTGCCGTTTGGCATCAAGGACCTGTTTTCCACGGCCGGCCTGCGCACAACGCGCGGCTCATTGACCGGCCTCGACCATGTACCCAGCCAAGACGCGCCGATCATTCGCCGTCTCAAGGACGCGGGAGCAATCATCCTCGGCAAAACCGCCACCACCGAATTTGGCTGGACCGGCGCCAGCACTTCCCGCGTTTTTGGCAATGGTCGCAACCCGTGGAACCCGCAGCTCACCAGCGGTGGTTCGAGCTCTGGCTCGGCGATTGCCGTGGCGGCCCGCATGGTGCCGGGCACGCTGGGCTCCGATGGCGGCGGTTCGGTGCGTATTCCTGCGGCGTTTTGTGGGGTATTCGCGATGAAAGGCACCCTTGGGCGCATCCCGACCTGGCCGTGGTCGGCCACCGAGATGCTCAGCCACGCGGGGCCGATTACCCGCACTGTGCGCGATAGCGCGTTGCTGTTCGACATCCTTTCCGGGCCCGACCCATTGGACCACCAGGCGCTGCCGGCGCTGACCGAATCCTGCCTGGCACGTTGCGACCAGCCGCTGGGGCCGTTGCGCGTTGCCTATTGCCCGACGCTGTTCAACACCCCGGTGGACCCAGTGATTGCCGCCACGGTGGAAGCTGCGGTGTACAACCTGGCGGAGCAGTTGCCGGTCACGGTCACGACAGTGAACCTGGACTGGCAGGACCCGCTTTCCACCTTCGAAACCCTCTGGGTCGGCGGGCGCGGTATTGCCTATGGCAAATCCCTGGCCGACCGCCTCGATCAACTGGACCCAGGCTTTGCCGCGCTGATCAAACGCTCTGCCGAGTACGACCTGGGTGACTACCTCACGGCTGTGCAACAACGTGCGCAGTTCGCCAACCAGGTACATGCCCTGTTTGCCGACTACGACGTACTGCTGATGCCCACCCTGCCGATCCTTCCATTCCCCGCCGACCGTGTCGCCCCCGAAGGCTGGCCGGGCGAGGAGGGCGCGGTGCCCTGGGCGCGTTGGACACCGTTCACTTACCCGTTCAACATCACCGGCAACCCGGCCGCCAGCCTGCCTTGTGGCTTCAGCCCGAACGGCCTGCCGATTGGCTTGCAGGTCGTCGGCCCGCGCTTTGCCGACGCCCAGGTGCTGCAATTCTGCGCTGCCGTGGAAGCCATCGCGCCGTGGGATCAGCACCTGCCGCCGTTGCTCAAACCCTGACCGATTGCACCACGGAGCCGGCTCGACAGAAGCCGGCCCAGGATAAACGCTTTGTATTGCTCTCTGCCCTTTCACACCCTGATGAGTGAGAGGTACCCGTGACCCGATCAATGCCCGTATGCCGCCCTTTGCCCCACGCCGCCGCCGTGTTTGCCGTGCTGCGCCGTGGGCGCCAGGCGCGCAATACTGGCTGCCTGAACTTGCCCTGGAATGCACCTTTTATGCTGAATCAGCCGCGTCTCGATGAAATCATGCTCCTGCTCACGCAACACCAGCGCGTCAAGGCCTCGGACCTGGCGCAAGCCTTGTTCGTCTCCGAAGAAACCATCCGCCGTGACTTCAAACTGCTGGAAGAAGCCGGCAAATTGCGGCGCATTCATGGCGGCGCAATCCTGCCGCGCCTCAACGAAGAACAACCGTTGCAAGTGCGTACCCGCATCAAGGCCCAGGCCAAGACGCGTATGGCCGTCTGCGCGGCCAAATTGGTGAGTGAAGGCATGGTGCTGTTTCTCGACACCGGCACCTCCACCCTGGCGCTGGCCCAGCAACTGATCGGTTTCAGCCAGTTGCGCATCATTACCAACTCGCTGGATATCGCGCAGTTGATCGCCCAGCAAAGCAGCAACCAGGTGCTGGTGGTGCCCGGCGATGTGCGCCGCAATGACAACGCGCTGATCGGCGCCCACACCCTGGAATTCGTCCGCCAGTTTCACTACGACATCGCCTTCATGGGCATCGGCGCGGTGGACCTGGAGCTGGGGTTCATGGACTACCAGGAGCCCGAGGCGCTGTTGCGCCGAGCCCTGACCAAACACAGCCTGCGCAGCGTGATTTTGGCCGACGACGCCAAGTTCGGCCATCGCACGTTTATCAACACGCTGCCCTTCAGCGCCATTACCACCCTGGTCACCAATCGTCCGCCGTCCGACGAGTTTGCGACCTGCCTGGAGCACGCCCATGTCGACATCCTTTACCCCTGAGTGGCTGTCTCCCAGCGCGGCCGACCTCGACACGTTCGAGGCGCTGTTTCGTGACAGCTCCGCCATTGGCGCCACGCCAGCCGGCGGCTTGCACCGCCTGGCCGCGTCGGCCGAAGACGGCGCGGTGCGCGACCTGTTCAGTGACTGGCTGCGTGAGCGCGGTTTTGAGGTGCGGGTCGACGCCATCGGCAACCTGTTCGGGCTGATCACCTTCAACCCCGGCGCGCCTTACGTGCTGTGCGGATCGCACCTGGACAGCCAGCCCAGTGCAGGGCGTTTCGACGGCATTTATGGGGTGCTGGCCGGTGCGGTCGCCATCGACAGCCTGGCGCGGCAACTGCGTGAACGCGGCGAATTACCCGCGTGCAATTTGGCTGTGGTGAGCTGGACCAACGAGGAAGGCGCGCGCTTTCAACCCAGCCTGATCGGCAGCAGCGTCTTCACCGGTGACCTGTCGCTGCAAGACGCCTGGGAGTGCCGCGACGGCGATGGCGTTCGCCTCAAAGACGCGCTGCAAGCCATTGGTTACTTGGGTGATGGGCTGATTGATCTGGACGTGGCGGGTTATGTCGAAATCCATGTTGAGCAGAGTGACGGCCTCGAACGTAACCGCCTGGATATCGGCGTAGTGCGTGAAACCTGGGCGGCGCTGAAGCAGCGGATTCGTTTTGACGGTGAACAGAACCACACCGGCCCCACGCCAATGGCGGCCCGCAAAGACGCCTTGCTCGCGGCGGCCCACGCCATCACCGCCGTGCGCGCAGAGGCGGATGTGCAGGGCTTGGGCTTTCACAGCTCCGTGGGGCGCCTGGAGATCTACCCCAATTCACCCAACGTAGTGCCGTCGCGCGTCACCCTGCATGTGGAATACCGCTCGCCCGACACCGCGTTGCTGGCCATTGCCGGGGAGCGGCTGACCACGCGTCTCAAGGCGGTGGCCGCTGCGACGTCGACGTCCTACGAAGTGGAAAGCCGCGCCTTGCGAGCACCCATCGCGTTACATCACGGGTTTGCCGAATTGGCCTACAGCGTAGGGCAACAACTGGGACTGGCCATTGGCAACAGTGTGACCGTCTCCGGGCACGACGCCATCAGCCTCGGACGTCATTACCCGGCGTGCCTGCTGTTTATCCCGAGCAGCAATGGCGTGTCGCATAACGAAGCGGAGCTGACCCAGGACAAAGACATGCGCACCGGCTTGCACATGCTGACCGCGTTGTTGCACTGCGCATGTTCTACCCCGAACGCTTACCGATGAGTGGCGCCATGTCCAACCGACTGCAAGCCTTGTCCCGCCTGATGGGCGCGCTGGAAACCGCTGGTTTGTCCGCCCACGTGGTGGTCGAGGACGGCACCGCCGGCGTTGCCTCGCCGGTACGCCTGGCGACCGAGTGGACGGGCTTCCACCTCAGTGCTCCCTGGGGCCAGTGTTACGCCAAGGTGTTGCATGACGACATGCGCGCCTTGATCGACATCGAGCGCACGGGCCGTGCCACTCAACTGGCGGCCGATTGCGATGTCACCCCTGGCGTACGCCTGTTGGATGCCGCCGCCGGTGTGCTGCTGTTGGACGCCTTGCCCGCCAGTGAATGGCGCTGGGCACGGCTTGATGAATTGATGCAACCCGAGCGCCTGCAAGCGCTGTGGGCCATGAAGCGCCAACTGCATGCAGGCTTGTCACCGGGCTTCAACCGTTCGCCACTGCAGGATATCCAGCACTTGCGTGAGCTGTGCGCCCGCGATGGCGTGGCGTTGCCCGCCGATCACGGCTGGATCGAGACTTGCATTGATCTGGCCTGGACCGCGCTGCAATTCAATCCCGGCGCCTGGGTGCCGTTGCACGGCGACGGGGTGGCGAGCAACGTGCTGATCGGACCCGGCGGTGCGCTGCAATTGATCGATTTCGACTACGGCGGCTGTTTTGACCCCTGGTATGACGTGGCCGTCAGCCTCAACGAGTTGTACGCCTTTGAAAGCCAGTGGCGCGACGGCATCAAGGCCTGGGCCGGCGAGTGCCGGGAAAGTGATTACGCACGCTGCCGCCTCTATGGGTTGATCAACGATTGGCATTGGACCTTGTGGGGGCTGTGGTTCGGCGCGACGTCGGCGCGGCCCCTGGAGTTTTCCAAGGTCGGGCAATGGACCTTGCTGCGCTGTCGGCAAAGTCTGCAGGACCCACGGTTTGAAAGTTGGCTACGTCAAGTGCAGGAGGGGCAGGCATGAAAGCAATGGGTGAGGGCTCTACGCCCCAGGAGTGCCAGCTGGAGGCAGCGGTACGCGGGGTGCCTGCTTGGGGTGGTTCGGGGATTCGCTACGAGCCGGTCAGTGGGGGAATTTCCAACACCAACTGGCGCGTGGAGGTCAGCGGGCTCGACACCGCGTACTTCTTCAAAGTGCCAGGCGCGGGCACCGAGATGTTTATCGACCGGCGCACGGCCCATGACGCCAGCGTCAAGGCTGCGCAAACCGGCTACGGCGCGCCGGTGTTTGCGTTCCTCGAAGAATTCGGCGTCGAAGTCTTCGAGTTCATGGAGGGCTGGCGGGCCTCCTCAAATCAGGATTTTCTCGACCGCGATGTGCGCCATAACGCGCTGCATGCGCTGAAAGCCTTCAACGACCAGTCGCCACTGTGCCAGACCAAAACCGTGTTCGACATGATCGCCGAGCACCAGCGCCAGGTCGAAGAACTGCACGGCTGTACGCCCGGCGATGATGCCTGGTTGCGCCGTCAGTGCGACCGCGCGCGCGGCGCGTTGCAGGCGTCCGGCATCGACCTGGCGCCGTGCATGAACGACACCCTTGCGGGCAATTTCATGCTCAACGATCGCCGACAGATTCGCCTGGTCGACTTCGAATACGCCTCCAATAACGACCGCCATTACGAGCTGGCGCTGTGGTTCGGCGAGATGTTCTTTACCGACGAAATGGAGCTGGCGCTGATCGAAGATTATTTCGGCCAAGTCACCCCGCAGCGTCTGGCGCGAATCAAATTGCACAAGGCCTTGGCCGACATCAAATGGTCGACCTGGGCGATGGTCCAGCACGCGGTGTCGCAGCTGGATTTCGACTTCTACAAATACGGTGCCTGGAAGCACATGCGCGCGCGCAGCGTGATCAACGATTCGCAATGGGAAACCTGGCTAAGACAGGCCTGAACCTGCGCCAGCACAATAACGACGAATCACCGGCAACCCCTTTGGCGCCCGCTTGCGCTGACGTTTCACTGCTTGATTTTTGATTGATCACATAACAAACCGATCCAGAAATTCAAGGAGCACCCCTCGTCATGAAATCCGATACTGCGCCACCCGCACGCCTGAGAAACCAGATCTTCGGCGCCTACTTTTTCCTGTTGTTGATGCTCGCGTTGTTCCCGCCGTTCTATTTGAGCGTCAGCGGCAGCACCGCCTTGGTCGTGGGCATTCCGCTGCCGATCTTCTACTGGATCGCCATTGCGGTGCTCGCCGCCCTTGGCGTGTGGGCGCTGTATGTCGCCGAGCTCAAGGCCGGTGAAATTCCCGAAGAGGAGGGCGTGTGATGATCAGCACCCTTAGCGATGCCCATCTGTTCATTACGTTCGGCGTGATCGGGCTGTTCCTGGCCGGGATGATCGCCGTGCTCTATGCCACCAACCGCGAGAGCACCAGCTTTTCCGACTACGCCGTCGGCGGGCGCTCCTATGGGCCGTGGTACATCGCCATGTGTTACACCAACTCCTGGTGGCCGGGCTCGACCTTTACCGCATTTTTTGCCCTCAGCGTCGGCGGCGCCTTGGGGTTCTACGGCATGGTCTATTCGACCCTCGGCGTCACCGCCATGTACCTGATGGCCCGCCGCGCCTGGACCTGGGGCAAACGCTTCAACCTGCGCACCCAGCCCGACTTGCTGGGCATGCGCTTCAACAGCCCGGTGGTCAAGCGTGTGGCGTCGATCATCGGCATCATCTCGGTGTTTCCGTGGGTAGTGATGGGCATCCAGGCCCTGGCGATGCTGTTTCAGTTCGCCAGCTTCGGGCGCTGGGGCGTCACCGCCTGCTTGTTCGCCGGCGTGGCGGTGGTGCTGATCCGCCAATACTGGACCGTCAGTATGGGCATGCGCGGGCTGATCATGACCGACATGTACCAGGGCCTGATTGCCTACGTGGTGTGCGCCGGCGTCTGCGTGTTCCTGCTCTTCGGCCACCCGGCGGCATTCACCAACCTGTCGCAACTGCCGGAGAAAATGCTGCTGATCCCCGGCGGCGCCGGCACCGGTTACGGGCCGATGTACATGTTCAGCCTGATCTTCACCGGCGTAATCGGCTCGATGTGCTGGCCGATGAGTTTCCAGCGCATCTACACCGCCAGCGGCGTGCGCTCGGTGAAAAAAGGCACGCTGTACACCATGCTGTTGGTGGGCGGCTTCTACGGCATTCTCATGCTGTTCGCCGCCGCCATCAGCCAAGACCCCAACGTCCTCGCCCACCCACAACAAGGCTGGTTCCTCTCGTTGTTCGACATCGGCGGGCCGTGGTTGCTGGCGCTGGCTATCGTCATCGTGCTGGCAGCGAGCATCGGCCACGTCGACGGCTGCGTACAGGTCTGCGGTACCCAATTCGCCAATGACCTAGCCACCTGGAACACGCCGCGCACCGATCGCCAACTGACCGTACTGGCCAAGGCCGGCATGGTGGTGTTCATCGTCGCCGCTTCCGTACTCGCCTACCTGACGTTCGACTACAGCCGCCTGCAATTGCTGGCGCAGATCTCCTATCAAGGCATCATCCAATTGGCCGTGCCGTTGTTCTTCGGCATCTTCAGCCGCCGAGGCAACAAGGAAGGCGCAATCGCCGGGATGCTCGCCGGGATCGTGGTGGCAATTGTGCTGACCACGCTGTACCCGGACGACATTCCGGCGTTGGGTTCGCTGACCAGCGGGATCGTCGGGCTGGTGGTGAATGCGACGATCTTTGTGGTGTGCGCGGTGGTGATCAAGCCGAGCGCGGTGGAGAGTGCGCGGGTGGATGGGTTGTTTGAGATGGCGGCGGGTGGGGTTAGGGTGCCGGTGGGAGGGGCGGCGGTTATGAGTTGAGGGCTGACCGGGGTTGCTGTTTTGTAGCCCCGGTTTGTTGAGGTGAAACGGTTTCGTGAACAGTGGGTTTTGCGCCCATTATTTCTTCCCAGGTCAATATGGTTT
>NZ_JBARTQ010000637.1:0-2790 GCF_049645325.1 Pseudomonas sp.
CTTCGCGAGCAAGCCCGCTCCCACAATTGACTGCCTGCATTTAGATAGAACTTCTCAAGTCTCACTCCCCTCCTAACTGATAAGCCCACTGCCCCGGCACGCCCATGGACCTTGTCATCGCCCGGCCCGAAGGCCTTTATTGCCCCGCCGGAGATTTCTACATCGACCCCTGGCGGCCGGTCGAACGCTCAGTCATCACCCACGCTCACGGCGACCACGCCCGCACCGGTAACCAGCATTACCTGGCCGCCGCCCCCGGCGAAGGCATCCTGCGCTCGCGCCTGGGCCAGGACATCAACCTGCAAACCCTCGCCTATGGCGAAAAGCTCATGCATCACGGCGTCACGCTGAGTTTCCACCCAGCCGGGCACGTGCTCGGCTCGGCCCAGGTGCGCCTGGAATACAAAGGCGAAGTCTGGGTCGCGTCCGGCGACTACAAAGTTGAGCCCGACGGCACTTGTGCGCCCTTCGAGCCCGTGCGTTGCCACACGTTTATTACCGAATCCACCTTTGGCCTGCCGATCTACCGCTGGCAACCCCAGGCGCAGATTTTCGCCGGGATCAACGACTGGTGGCAGGCAAACATCGCGGCAGGCAAGGCCAGCGTGTTGTTCTGTTACTCCTTCGGCAAAGCCCAGCGCATTCTGCACGGCATTGACGCCAGCATCGGCCCGATCCTCAGCCACGGCGCCGTCGAACCCTTGAACCGCGTGTACCGCGAAGCCGGCATCTACATCCCCGAAACCTTGTACGCCGGCGACTTCAAAAAAACCGATGCGCTGCTGCGCCAAGCGCTGATCATCGCCCCGCCGTCTGCCGGCGGCAGCAGTTGGATCAAGCGCTTCGGCGACTACAGCGATGCGTTCGCCAGCGGCTGGATGCGCCTGCGCGGCACACGGCGGCGGCGCGGTGTGGACCGAGGTTTTGTACTCTCGGACCACGCCGACTGGCCCGGCCTGTTGTGGGCCATTGAACAAACCGGTGCCGAACGCGTGATGGTCACCCACGGTTCCGTCGGCGTATTGGTGCGCCACTTGCGGGAAAAAGGCCTGGACGCCCAGGGCTTCAGCACCGAATACGGCGATGACGAAGAAGAGGCCACGGCATGAAAGCCTTCGCCGAGCTGTACGCCAACCTCGACGCGACCACTTCCAGCAACGCCAAGCTGGCGGCGCTGCAAGCCTACTTCCGGCAAGCGCCGCCGGAAGATGCCACCTGGGCGGTGTACTTTTTATCCGGCGGGCGCCCCCGGCAATTGGTGCCCACGCGCTTGCTGCGCGACATGGCCACCGAAGCGTCGGGTATAGCGCCATGGTTATTCGAGGAGAGTTACCAATCGGTGGGCGACCTGGCCGAGACGATTTCCCTTCTATTACCGGAATCAACCTACACCTCGGAAGACGGTCTCGCGGTGTGGCTGGAAGAAAAGCTCCTGCCTTTGCGTGGCCTTCCGCCCCTGGAACTGGCCGAACGCCTGCCTGCGCTGTGGGCGCAGCTGGACCAACCCAGCCTGATGGTGTGCATCAAGTTGATCACCGGCAGTTTTCGCGTCGGCGTGTCCAAATTGCTGGTCACCCGCGCGCTCGCGGCCCTGGCCGACCTCGACAGCAAACGTGTGGCCCAGCGGCTGGTGGGCTACACCGACTTGTCCAACCGTCCGACGGCTGAGGGTTACCTCAAGCTGATCGCGGCCGAATCGCCCGACGAACATGCGCAACGCGGCGGGCAGCCTTATCCGTTTTTTCTCGCCCATGGGTTGTCACAACCGGTGGAGCAATTCGACGCCCTGCTCGGCGCGCCCGACGACTGGCAGGTGGAGTGGAAGTGGGACGGCATTCGCGCGCAACTGGTCAAGCGCGAGGGCCGGTTGTGGGTCTGGTCACGTGGCGAAGAGCTGGTCACCGAGCGTTTCCCCGAACTCCACAGCCTGGTCAGCGGTTTACCCGATGGCACGGTGATCGACGGCGAGATCGTGGTATGGAAAGACTCGGTGCAACCTTTCGCCCTGCTGCAACAGCGTATCGGCCGTAAAACCATGAGCAAAAAAGTCCTCGACGAGGCGCCGGTCGCGGTCCTTGCCTATGACTTGCTGGAGCATCAGGGCCATGACTGGCGCAACCACACCCAAGGCGAACGCCGCGCCCAACTTGAGCAGGTTATTGCGCAGTGCAACCAGCCGGTGCTGCTGCCATCGCCGCTGCTGACGGGCACGAGCTGGGCAGACCTGGCCCAGCAACGCGAAGACTCTCGCCGCCTCGGCGTGGAAGGCATGATGCTCAAGGCCCGCGATGGCCTGTACGGCGTGGGCCGTACCAAGGACATGGGCGTGTGGTGGAAGTGGAAAGTCGACCCGTTCAGCGTCGACGCCGTGTTGATCTACGCCCAGCGCGGTCACGGTCGACGCGCCAGCCTGTACAGCGATTACACCTTTGCCGTGTGGGACGGCCCGCCCGGTACCGAACGCACGCTGGTGCCGTTTGCCAAGGCCTATTCGGGGCTGACCGACGAAGAGATGCGCAAGGTGGATGCGATTGTGCGCAAAACCACGGTGGAGAAATTCGGCCCGGTCAGCAGCGTGACACCGAGCATGGTGTTTGAACTGGGGTTTGAGGGGATTGCCCTGTCCAAGCGGCACAAGAGCGGGATTGCGGTGCGGTTTCCGAGGATGTTGCGGTGGCGGCAGGATAAGGCGGTGGAGGATGCCGACAACCTGGCGACCCTGCAGGACTTACTGACCTGACATAAATCCCCCTGTGGGAGCGGGCTTGCTCGCGAATACGGTGGGTCAGT
>NZ_JBARTQ010000638.1:0-54038 GCF_049645325.1 Pseudomonas sp.
GTATCAGCCTAAGATGTTTCGACTGACCCCCCGTATTCGCGAGCAAGCCCGCTCCCACACAAGCCCGGCTCCCACAGAAGAGCTAGCTCATCCGTGGGTTACGCGCTTTTCGCCGAAGGCAGCTTCGATACCAGGCGCAGCGATACGGTCAGCCCTTCGAGCTGGTAGTGCGGGCGCAGGTAGAACTTGGAGTTGTAGTAACCCGGGTTGCCTTCGACTTCTTCCACGATCACCTCGGCGGCGGCCAACGGATGCTGGGCCTTGGTGGTTTCGGTGGAGTGGGCCGGGTCGCCGTCGACGTAGTTGAGGATCCAGTCCTGCAACCAGCGCTGCATTTCGTCCTTCTCTTTGAAGGAACCGATCTTGTCGCGCACGATGCACTTCAAGTAGTGGGCGAAACGGCAGGTGGCGAACAGGTACGGCAGGCGTGCAGCCAGGTTGGCGTTGGCGGTGGCGTCCGGGTCGTCGTATTCGGCCGGTTTCTGCAACGACTGGGCGCCGATGAACGCGGCGAAGTCGGTGTTTTTCTTGTGCAGCAGCGGCATGAAACCGTTCTTCGCCAGTTCCGCTTCACGGCGGTCGCTGATCGCGATTTCGGTCGGGCACTTCATGTCCACGCCACCGTCATCAGTCGGGAACGTGTGGGCCGGCAGGTTTTCCACTTCGCCGCCGGACTCAATGCCACGGATGCGCGAGCACCAGCCGTAGTGCTTGAACGAGCGGTTGATGTTGACTGCCATTGCGTACGCGGCGTTGGCCCAGGTGTACTTGGAGCTGTCGGCACCGTCGGTGTTTTCTTCGAAGGCGAACGCTTCCACCGGGTCGGTCTTGGCGCCATACGGCAGGCGCGCCAGGAAGCGCGGCATGGTCAGGCCGATGTAGCGCGAGTCTTCCGATTCGCGCAGCGAGCGCCAGCCGGCGTATTCCGGGGTGGTGAAGATCTTGGTCAGGTCGCGCGGGTTCGACAGTTCCTGCCACGAACCCATGCCCATAACGGTCGGCGACGCCGCTGCGATGAACGGGGCGTGCATGGCGGCGCAGACTTTCGACAGCTCACCCAACAGTTCCACGTCGGGAGGCGACTGGTCGAAGTAGTAGTCGCCTACCAGGCAGCCGTACGGTTCGCCGCCGAACTGGCCGTATTCTTCTTCGTACATCTTCTTGAAGATCGGGCTCTGGTCCCACGCGGTGCCCTTGAATTTCTTCAAGGTCTTGTGCAGGTCCGGCTTGGAAATGTTGAGCACGCGAATCTTCAGTTGCTCATCGCTTTCGGTGTTGTTGACCAGGTAATGCAGGCCACGCCAGGCGCTTTCCAGTTGCTGGAAATCCTGATGGTGGATGATCTGGTTGACCTGGGCGGTGAGCTTGGCGTCGATGGCGGCGATGATCGATTCGATCGACTTGATCGCGTCATTGGACACCAAGTCCGTTTGCGCCAAGGCCTGTTCGGCCAGGGTACGCACGGCGGTTTCGACGGCTTCGCGGGCGCGCTCGGTCTTGGGCTTGAATTCTTGCAGCAGCAGGTTTGCAAACTCGCTGGCTTCTTCAGTCGCACCCAGGATCTGGGCGCCTTCGCGGGCGGTATTGTCGGTCATGATTACTGGTCCCCAGCAGGCTTGGGCGCACTCGCAAGGGCCTGCAGCAATGCCGGGTCCTTGATCGCCTTCATGATGATTTCTTCAGCGCCGGTCTTGCCGTCCATGTAGGTCAACAGGTTGGCCAACTGGGTGCGGGCTTCGAGCAGCTTGTTCAGCGAGTCGACCTTGCGGGCCACGGCGGCCGGGCTGAAGTCGTCCATGCTTTCGAACGTGATGTCCAGGCTCAGGTTGCCTTCGCCGGTCAGCTCGTTCGGTACGTGGAACGCCACGCGCGGTTGCATGGCCTTGAGGCGGGAGTCGAAGTTGTCGACGTCCACTTCAAGGAACTTGCGGTCGGCCACCGGTGCGAGCGGCTCGGCAGGCTTGCCGGCGAGGTCGGCCATCACGCCCATGACGAAGGGCAGCTGGACCTTTTTCTCGGCGCCGTAGAGCTCGACGTCGTACTCGATCTGCACCCGGGGCGCACGGTTGCGCGCGATGAATTTCTGAGAACTTTGCTTCGCCACGTTGCTGCTCCTGGTCGCTTGAGCGACGGTGTTGTTACTGCACTGCCGGGCGGTTTACTCGCCGTCCGGGCCGCGCAGGTTTTCAAATTGGGACATGCCGTCGGGAATCAGATTGCGCACGATGGCCGCGAAGTCGGCGTGCACCAGATTCTTCGCCCGGTTCAACAGCACCGGCAGCGGGCTCGAAGGCTCGTGCCGGGTGTAGTACGCAAGGATCTTGTCGAGGCTGCGCAGCACGTCGTCACGGCTGGCGATGTCGCCGGCCGGGCGCGGTGCCGCGGGGGCAGCGGCGAAGTCGACCGAGGGGGCATTGTCTTCACTGACGGCCTCGGGTTCGCTGCTGCTGACGGTGCCAGGCACCGCTTGGTTGAGTATCTGCAACGCCTGCTTGAGCGGTTGCTTCAGGCCACTGAGGTCCACGCCTTGGGCGGAACCGACGTGCTTGTTGACCTGTTGTTCGATGGCTTCGCAGGCTGCCCGCGCGGCGATCAACGCGTCACGGGTGGCTTGCAATTGCTCGGGGTCACTGTCGAGGAACGCCGCGTTGAGTTGCTGGGCGCCGAGTTGTTCGTCGGCAAAAATCTGCAGGCCGCTGGCGTTGAGCGCCGCGCGCAGGCTGACGGGCCCGAAGGTGCGCGAACGCGTGAGGATGCTCTCGCGCAACAGGCGAATGGTGGTGTCGCTGGTCAGGCCGGACAAGGCGTTGATGCGTACGGTGGGGTCGTTATCGTCGTCGGCGTCCAGGCGCGGATGCAGGTCGGCCCAGTAATCGCGCAGCAACGCGTTGATCAGCGTGAGCGCTTCAGCCAGCCCGGCCGCACCCTGAAGGGCGAGGGAGCTTTGCAAGAGAAAATGGGTGATGCGCAGGTCTTTGCTGCGTTGCAGCAAGTCGAGGCTTTGCTGCTGGATGCCGCGCCATTCCGGTGGTTCTGCGGGCAGGATCGAGTCGCCCATGCTGCGCTCGGGTTGGCCCTTGGCAGCACGCTCCAGGTGGAGAAAGTCCGCGTCATATTCCATGTCTTCGCCACACGGCGAAGTCGCGGAAACGGCGGTGAGCAGCAACGGCACATCCACTGAATTTGATCTCCCTATCAGCCCGTTAGATGGCGGGCAATGCATGCACTAGTTGCGCGATGAACTAGGCATGTTTTCTTGGTCATAGTGGAACTTTGAATTCAAGTTGATTTCAAAGTGCCATCACTGGTGTTCAAGAAGTTGTGCATTTTTGGTGTAGTAGTTGGGCCTTGTCAAGGTAAGCTATTCGCCCTCTGTGACAGATGTGCGGTGCTTAACACCCTGCGCGACTGGTGGGTCGAGCGGCGCACCAGGACAGGATTTTTGTCATAGAGCCCAGTTAAGATCAGCGATCATGCTGACAAAAACAGGTTGTGAGGGTCGTTTGCACGACCTGGTGGGGTTTCTCGGGAAGCGTTGGCCCGGGAATCGGCTGCGCGCGAAGTATCAGCAAGGAGGCAAGATGTCGCTGTGTTTGACTATCACTAGTTATCACAAGATTACCCCTGGGCAGTGCCCTGAAAAGTCCTTGAACCAGGGCTCGATGGCGATCGGCCGCAGTTCGGATAATGACTGGGTATTGCCTGATCCAGAGCGTCTCGTCTCGTCGCAACATTGTGTTATTCAATACAAAGATGGCCGTTACTATCTAACCGATAACAGCACTAACGGTGTGGAGTTGGTGAACGCCGGTATTCGTCTGCGCCGGGGTAACAGCGAGCCGTTGCAAGATGGCGAGTTGATCCGTATCGGCGATTACGAAATCCAGGCGCGCATCGACTTCAACGTGCAAGCCGTTGATAGCCAAGCGTTTGCCAGTGAGTCACCGAACAGCTTTGAGGCGCTGATGGGCGCCGTGGCGAGCACACCCGCGCCAGCGCCGGCGATCGCGCCGCAGTTCCAGGGCGCCTCGTCGATGGACACCCTGCCGGACCTGTTCGATTTTCTCAGCCCGACCGCCGTGCCACCGCCGACCGTGCCGGATCATGTGCCCTCCGAGCAGCACGATTTCCGCCCGCCGACGCCGGTTGCCGTGCCAGCGGTCGAAAAGCCGGTGCTGTCAGGTTCCGTGATTCCCGAAGACTGGGACCTGTTTGGCGACACGCCAGCACCCGCGCCCGTCATCCAACCGCCACCCGTGGTCGAGCCCGTGCTCCCCGTGGCCGACACCCAGCAACAGCCCGACCTTTTGCAAGCCTTCCTGCGCGGCGCCGGCCTGGATCAGCTACGCCTGGACAAGGCCCAAGCCGAAGCCCAGATGGAAAGTATCGGCCGCAGCTACCGCTTGATGGTCGAAGGCCTGATCGACGTATTGCGTGCCCGTGCAAGCCTCAAGGGCGAGTTCCGCATGCAGCAGACCATGATCCGTCCCGCCGAAAACAACCCGTTGAAATTCGCCCCGAATGCCGACGAGGCCTTGTTGCTGCTGCTTCGTCATGGCAACCAAGCGTTTATGGCACCGGACATCGCGGTGCGCGATAGTTTCGACGACCTGCGTGCCCACCAGTTGGCCGTCATGGCCGGGGTCGAAGCGGCGATCAAGCACTTGCTGGCGCGCTTCGAGCCGGGGCAACTGGAAGAGCGCATGGGCAAGCCCGGCGGGCTGTCGAGCATTTTCAACGGCTCGCGCCAGGCCCAGTACTGGCAGCAGTTCACCGAGCTCTACAGCAATATTTCCCGCGAGGCCCAGGAAGACTTCCAGGACCTGTTCGGCCGTGAATTCAGCCGGGCCTACGAAGAGCACAGCGCACGACAGCGACGCTGAATCGCGCCGCAACAATGGATAAAACGGATAGCTAAGTACGTCATTGAGGACGCAGGATGATTCCCAGGTTTTTACTCGCAGTTGCCACCGCGTTGCTGCTGACGGCGTGTGCCAAGGATGCCGCCAAGCCCGAGGCGGCTGCCGAAGCTGACGCGGACACGGCCGCCGTCGAGTTGCACTTCCACGCCATTGCCGGGCTCAACCCCGGCGCCAACGGCCAGGCCGCGCCTGTTCGGGTGCGCATTTTCGAACTGAAAAACGCCGCCACCTTCGGTCGTTCCGATTACTTCGCGCTGGCTGACCGCGCGCAATCCACCCTCGGGCTGGACCTGCTGGACCAGGACGAAGTGATGGTGCAGCCGGGCCAGCAATTGAGCATTCAGCGCAACCTCGACCCTTCCACGCGCCAGATCGGGTTGCTGGTGGGTTACCGCGAACTCGACCGCGCGCAATGGCGCACGGTGATCAACGTGCCGCCGCGCCAATACACCGAATACCAGATCAGCCTCGATGTGCGCGCTGTGCGTGCCGACGTCGTGGTTCCCCCATCCAGCCCTGCCCAATAAGAAGCAAACGGAGCCCCCATGTCCTGGAACAATCGCGTGGTCTGGTCGGAAGGCATGTTCATCGGAACGCAGCACTTCCAGCAGCATGACCGTTACCTGGAAAACTTGATCGACGCGCGTAGCCGCCCGTTGTCTGCCGGGGCTTGGGGGTTTTCCGAGTTGCTGATCGACCAGGGCCTGCTGGCCCAGGGCAAGCTGGCGATCGTGTCGGCGCGCGGCCTGCTGCCTGATGGCACGCCGTTCAATATTCCCCAGGATGACCTGGCGCCGAGCCCGCTGAACATCGACGACAACCTGCGCGACGGCCTGGTCTACCTGGCCTTGCCGCTCAAGCGCGCGGGTGCCCGCGACACGGTCGATGAAGGCGAAGCCCTTGAAGCGGCGCGTTACGTGAGCCAGGTGCGCGAAGTGCGTGACGACAACGCGCCGTTCGAAAACCGCGCGCCAGTGGCCGTGGGCTCCCGCGCCCTGCGCTTGTTGACTGCCCAGGATGGCATCAGCGACTACGCCGCCATCGGCCTGGTGCGCATCAAGGAAAAACGCGCCGACCGCGCGCTGGTGCTCGACGACACGTACATCCCGCCGGTGCTGGACGTGGCCGCCAGCAAGCCGCTGACGGCATTTCGCAGCGAACTGCTCGGCCTGCTGCACCAGCGCGGCGAAGCCCTGGCGGGCCGCGTGGTCGCCTCGGGCGCCGGTGGCGCGTCGGAAATTGCCGATTTCATGTTGCTGCAACTGGTCAACCGCGCCCAACCGTTGATCCAGCATTTCAGCCAGTTAAGCCCGCTGCACCCAGAGCGGTTTTTCAGCGAACTGGTGAGCCTGGCCGGTGAGTTCTCAACCTTTTCCACCTCAGGCCGCCGTCCTCAGGAATACCCGCACTACCAGCATGATGACCTGACCCTGAGCTTCGCCCCGGTGATGGCGGCCCTGCGTGAAGCGCTGTCGATGCTCATCGACAGCAAGGCCACGCCGATCCCGATTGTGGAAAAAGCCTACGGCATTCACGTGGCGATGCTGGCCGACAAAACCCTCATCGACAGCGCCAGTTTCATCCTCGTGGTGCGCGCTGATGTGCCCGGCGAAACCCTGCGGGCGCGCTTCGGCCAGCAGAGCAAGGTCGGCTCGGTGGAGCACATCCGCGACCTGGTCAACCTGCAGTTGCCAGGCATCGGCCTGCTGCCGTTGCCGGTGGCACCACGGCAGATCCCGTACCACGCAGGCAGCACCTATTACGAGCTGGATCGCGGCAGCGAGCACTGGCAGCAACTGATCCATTCGGGCGGTTTTGCTTTCCATATCGCCGGGCAGTTCCCGGGTCTGAACCTGGCCTTCTGGGCGATCCGAGGATAATTCGCGATGCATCCCAATGATGATGACCGCACCCAGTTCATGCCGCGCCCGGGCGGCCGTGCGCCGGAACCTGCGCGTGCAGAACCGGCGCCTTTGTCCGTGCCTGCGGCGCCGATCCTGACCGGCAAAAGCCAGGGTCTGAACCCGCTGGAAAGCGCCGCCGGCCCGCTGTTGGCGTTGCTGACGCGCCTGCGCAATACCATCGCCCACCCGGCGCCGGCCAGTTTGCGCGCGCAGTTGCTGGCCTACTTGCGTCAGTTTGAAGAGCGCGCCGAAGCTGCCGGTGTGGCGCGCAACGAAGTGCTGTTGGCGCGTTACGCACTGTGTACCGCGCTCGACGAAGCCGTGCTCAGTACGCCATGGGGCAGCACCAGCGATTGGGGCAAGCAGAGCCTGCTGATCACCGTGCACAACGAAGCCTGGGGCGGCGAAAAAGTCTTCCAACTGCTCGACCATTGCCTGCAAAGCCCGCGCGAGCGCCTGTACCTGCTGGAGTTGCTGTACCTGTGCATGTGCCTGGGTTTCGAAGGCCGCTACCGCGTAATGAACGACGGTCGCAGCCAGTTGGAAGCCTTGCGTGAGCGCACGGCGGCGGCCATTCGCAGCGCCCGTGGCGAACACGAGCGCGAGCTGTCGCCGCATTGGCGCGGCGTGACCGTGGCGCGTGACCGCCTCGCGCAATTCATGCCGCCGTGGATCGCCGTGGCCATTGGCCTCGCGCTGCTGCTGGCGTTGTTGTTTGGGTTGCGCATGAAACTGGCGTCGGATGCCGAGCCGGTGTTCAAGAATATCCATGCCCTGGGCGAGATCCCGGTGCAGGCCATCGACCGTCCGGTGGCGCAGCCAAAAGTTGTCGAGCGGCCGCGTCTGGCGGGCTTTCTGGTGGAAGACATCAAGGCAGGCCGTGTGGCGGTGGAAGACAAGGTCGACCGTTCCGTCGTGACGATTCGGGGCGATGAGCTGTTTGCGTCCGCCAGCTCCAGCATCGTCGATGACTACCAGCCGCTGATGCTGCGCATCGCTGATGCCATCCGCAAGGTCAAGGGCCAGGTGCGCGTCACCGGGCACAGCGACAACCGTCCGATTGCCACGCTGCGGTTCCCGTCCAACTGGGCCTTGTCCGAAGCGCGGGCCAAGTCGGTGCTGGAGATTCTCGCGGCCAAGACCGGCCAGGGCGATCGCTTCAGCGCCGAAGGCAGAAGCGACACCGAGCCCGTGGCGACCAGCAGCACAGCCGAAGGCCGTGCCCGCAATCGTCGGGTTGAAATCACCGTATTGGCGGAGGGCGTCGAGTGAAGGCGTTTTTCAGTTTCATGATTCGCTGGGTGATCCCGTTGCTGGGCCTGATCGCCCTGAGCCTGATCATCTGGTTTGTCGGGCCGTTGCTCGACGTGCTGATGCCCGAAGGGCGCCGCTGGGCGCTGATCATCCTGGTGTTTGCGGTGTGGATCGCCTATCGCGTGTTCCGCATCATCCAGGCCCGGCGCCAGGCCACCGAAGTGATGCGCAGCCTGGCCGCAGAGACCCCGGTCGACCCCAATAGCGTCGCCACCGCCGAAGAACTGGTGACCCTGCGCCAGCGCATGGACGAAGCCCTGGCGTTGCTGAAAAAAGCCAAGCTCGGTGGCGATGAGCGCCGCAACCTCTACGAGTTGCCGTGGTACGTGATCATCGGCCCGCCGGGTTCGGGCAAGACCACTGCGCTGGTCAATTCCGGCCTGCATTTTCCGCTGGCTGCGCAGTTGGGTGCCGGCGCGGTGCGGGGTGTCGGCGGTACGCGCAACTGCGATTGGTGGTTTACCGACCAAGCCGTTTTGCTCGACACCGCGGGCCGCTACACCACCCAGGACAGCAATTCGACGGTGGATAAGGCCGCGTGGCTGGGCTTTCTCGACTTGCTGAAAAAGCAGCGTTCGCGCCGGCCTATCGACGGTGCGTTTATCGCCATCAGCCTTTCGGATTTGCTGCTCGGCAGTGACGCCGAACGGGCTGCCCACGCCGCCGCGATTCGCCTGCGGATCCAGGAGCTGTACACCCAGTTGGGCGTGCGTTTCCCGATCTACCTGATGTTGACCAAGCTCGACCTGGTGCCGGGTTTCATGGAGTTTTTCGACAACCTGAGCAAGGAAGACCGCGCCCAGGTGTGGGGCATGACCTTTGCGCTGGACGACGGCAAGCACAGTGACAGCCCGCTGGCGACGCTGCAAAGCGAGTTCGCCGGGCTTGAGCAGCGCCTCAACGAACGCTTGGTGGAGCGCCTGCAACAGGAACGCGACCCGGCGCGGCGTGACCTGATCTACGGCTTCCCGCAGCAGTTCGGCGCGTTGAAGGACTGCCTGCAAAGCTTCCTTGAAGGTGTGTTCAAACCGAATGCCTTTGAAGAGCGCGTATTGCTGCGCGGCGTGTACTTCACCAGCGGCACCCAGGAAGGCAGCCCGATTGACCGCCTGATCGGCGCCATGGCCCAGAGCATGAACCTGGACCGCCAGCACCTGGCGCGCCAGAGCGGCACCGGGCGCAGTTACTTCATCGAAAAACTCTTCACCGCTGTGGCGTTTGCCGAGCGTGGTTTGGTGGGCGTGAACCCGAAGGTCGAACGTCGGCGCAAGTGGATCGCGCGCGGCGTGCTGGCCGCCACGGTGGCCGTGGTGCTGGTGGTCAGCAGCCTGTGGTGGGTGAGTTATCGCGCCAACCAGGCGTATATCGCCCAAGTCGACCAGAAGGTCGCGCCACTCGGCCAGGCCGTGCAGAACCTGACCCCGGCGCAGCGCGAAGTGCTCGCCGTGCTGCCGTTGCTCAATGCGGTAAAAGGCCTCGCCGGCGACTCCCCCAGTTGGGCCGAAGGCCTGGGCTTGTACCAGGGCGACATGCTCGAAGCCGAGTCTGCCAGCGTGTACCGCAAGCTGTTGATCGCCGTATTCGCGCCACGCCTGGTGACGCGCATCGAAGAACAACTGCATGGCGGCGGCAATTCCGACTTCCTCTACGAAGGCCTCAAGGCCTACCTGATGCTGGCGGATGCCGAGCACTACGACCCGGACTTCATCAAGGCGTGGATCGCGCTGGATTGGGACCGCAGCCTGCCGCGCGACTTGCCCGCCGACCAGCGCCAAGCCTTGACCGCGCACTTGCAGGCGCTGTTCGAACGCCACCCACCGAGCGCACGTCTTGATCCGCGCCTGATCGATGACCTGCGGCGCCAGCTGCAACAGCTGCCGGTGGCCCAGCGTGTCTATGACCGGGTCAAGCGCCAGAAACTGCCGGAAGGCATTGCGGATTTTCGCATCAACGAAGCCGCCGGGCGCGATGCCGCGCTGGTGTTCAGCCGCAAGAGTGGCAAACCGCTGGGTGAACCATTAAGTGGGTTTTTTACCGCCAAGGGTTACCGCCAGGCGTTCCTGTTGAGCAGCTTGAACCAGACCGGCACCCTCGCCGAAGAGCAATGGGTGCTGGGCCGTGAGCAGGCCGATCAGCAGAATGTGATCAGCTTGGCGGCTGATGTGCGCCGCCTGTATTTCCAGGATTACCAGCGCCAATGGGACGCCTTGCTCGCGGACATCGACTTCGTGCCGATCACCAGCGTGGCCCAGGCCGCTGACGTGCTGCGCGTCATTTCCGGCCCGACATCGCCGCTGAAAAAGCTGCTGGTGGCCGTGGCCAAAGAGACTGATCTGCAAGCCGAAGAGCGTCAGTTGGCCGCCAAAGGCGTGCCGGTGGAAGGTGGCGTCGACAAGCTCAAGGAGCGCCTCGGCAGCCTGCTTGGCCAGGAGCAGCAGACGGCCAGCACGCCCGAAGCGGCAGATGACCCGGTGACCGCGCACTTTGCCGAACTCAACAGCATCGTCAGCAAAAACGAAGGCGAACCGGCCGCCATCGACGGCTTGCTGGCGGACATGAACGCGCTGTATGTGCAGGTCAGTGCAATGGTCGGCGCCAGTGGCGACGCCTTGCTTGGCGAGGCGAAGAACCAGGCGGCGGCAGCGGCCACGCGGGTCAGCCTGAATGCCGAGCGCCAGCCGCCGCTGGTGCAGGGCCTGGTCAAGTCCGTGGTCAACTCCACCACCAACAGCATGATGGGCGGGGTGCGTAACCAGTTGAACGCGGCGTGGGTCAGCGAAGTGGTGAATGTGTATCGCCAGTCGCTGGCCGGGCGTTACCCGATGGCACCGGGCAGTGCCCGTGATGCGACCCTGGATGACTTCGGCCAGTTCTTCGGCGTGGGCGGGGTGATGGATAACTACTTCCGCAAATACCTGCAGCCTTACGTGGACACGTCGGCCCAGACCTGGCGCTGGCAGCCGGGCGCGGCGCAGAAGCTCGGAATTGCGCCGGGCGTGCTGCAAACCTTCCAGCGCGCAGCAGCGATTCGTGACGCGTTCTTCCGCGCAGGCGGCACCCAGCCCATCGTGCGTTTTGAACTCAAGCCGGTGTCGATGGACCCGACTATCACCCAGTTCCTGCTCGACCTCGACGGCCAGCAATTGAGCTACGACCATGGGCCAAGTCGCCCGGTCGCGATGCAATGGCCGAACCCGGGCAGCATTGGTGTGGTGCGCATTTCCATCATGCCGCCCTCGGCCAGCGGGCGTTCGGGCGTGACCCTCGACGGCCCGTGGGCCTGGTTCCGCCTGCTGGAGCAATCTGACCTCACCGCCGGCAACTCGCCGGACCGCTTCAACCTGCGCCTGCGGGTCGACGGCGCAAGCATCGCCTACGAGTTGCGCGCCAACAGTGCCTTCAACCCGTTCAAGAGCCGCGTGCTCAGCGGCTTCAGCCTGCCGGAGCGGCTATGACGACGTTGGGTTTCTACGGCAAGTTGGCCAGCCGCGGTGACTTTGTCAGCCGCGCCTTGCCCCAGAGTTTTATCGGCCCGTGGGACAGCTGGCTGGCGGCGGGTTTGCTCGCCAGCCAGAACAGCCTCGGCGGCGACTGGCTCAAGGTGTACCTGGTCAGCCCGCTGTGGCGCTTTGTGCTGGCGCCGGGCGTGTGCGGGCCGGACGCCGCGGCGGGGGTGGTGATGCCGAGCATTGATCGGGTCGGGCGCTATTTCCCGCTGGCGGTGGTTGCGTTGCTCGATCACGACACCAATCCGGCGTCGCTGGTCGGCGGCCCGGACGCCTGGTTTGAGCAGGCCGAAGAGCTGTTGCTCAGCACCCTGGATGCGGGCGCGACCTTCGAGAGTTTCAATCACGGCATCGATCATTTGGGCGTTCCAGCCAGCGAGCCGCGCGCGGTCGACAGCCGTTTCGCCGGCCTGCAACGGGTGGCCGCCACCGTGCCTCATGGGCGCATGACGGCGCTCGCCGAACAGGCCTGCGAAGGCGCCAGCCTTTGGTGGGGCCGCGGTTCGGAGCGTATTTCACCTGGTTTATTGCGGTGTCAGGGTTTGCCTGCCGCCGGCGATTTTGCGCAGTTTTTGCTCGGACAAGAAGGTGTGGTGTAGATGGGGGCGACGTTCAAATCCGCGAGCAAAAGCCATGTGGGCATGGTTCGCCAGGTCAACGAAGACGCGTGCCTGGACCTGCAGGAGAACCGCCTGTGGGTGGTGGCCGACGGCATGGGCGGGCATGCGGCAGGGGACTACGTCAGCAGCCTGATCGTCGACAGCCTGCGCAATGTGCCGGTGGGCCGTTCCCTTGATGAGTACTCGGCAGCGCTGCGCAATGACCTGATTCGCATCAACGCGACCGTGCGCGAAGAAACCGCCAACCGGGGTGTCACCATGATGGGCAGCACCGTGGTGGTGTTGGCCGCTCGCGGTTTGCGCGGTGTGTGTTTGTGGGCGGGCGACAGCCGCCTGTACCGCCTGCGTGACGGTGTGCTGGACAGCATCTCGCGAGACCACAGCTACGTGCAGGACCTGCAAGACAGCGGCCTGCTCAGCGAAGCCGATGCCCGCGTGCATCCGCGCGCCAATATCGTGACCCGCGCCGTCGGCGTGGAAGCCCAGTTGGAGCTGGCAGTGGTCGATTTGCTGATCGCCCCCGGCGACAGTTACCTGCTGTGCAGCGATGGCCTGACCAAAACCGTCGAAGACCACGAAATTCGCGAAGTCCTCGGTCATGACGCCCCGGATGAAATCGTGCGCAGCCTGGTGCACCTGGGGCTGAACCGGGGCGCGCCGGACAACATCACCGCCATTGTCGTGAAGGTGTCGGCATGAACATCGTGATTCCGGGCTATGACATCGAGGGCGAGATCGGCGAAGGCGCCATGGCCAACGTGTACCTGGCGACCCAGCGTTCGCTGGAGCGCAAAGTGGCGCTGAAGGTCATGGCGGCGGCGCTGGCGGCCGACCCGAGTTTTTGCGAACGCTTTCTGCGCGAGGGCAAGACCTTGGCGCGCCTGTCCCACCCGCACACGGTGACCATCCATGACATCGGCAATGTCGGTGAGCTGTATTACATGGCCATGGAATACCTGCCGAACGGTACGCTCAAGGAGCGTATTGCCGCCGGGCTGACGCCGGAGCAGGGCGTGACGCTGGTTCGCCAGATCGCCTCGGCGTTGGGTTATGCCCACGCCCAAGGCCTGGTGCACCGCGACGTCAAGCCGGCGAACATTCTGTTCCGCGCTGACGGCACGGCAGTGTTGTCGGACTTTGGCATCGCCAAGTCCCTCGACGATCGCACCCAGTTCACCCAGGCCGGTTTTGCCGTGGGCACGCCGAGCTACATGAGCCCGGAACAGGCGCGGGGCCAGGAGATTGATGGCCGCGCCGACCTGTATGCGTTGGGCGTGGTGCTGTATGAAATTCTCGTCGGCAAGCTGCCTTACACCGGCACCGACGCGCTGTCCACGGCACTGGCGCACCTGACCGAACCGTTGCCGGAATTGCCGGTGCACCACGGCCGTTATCAGGACGTGTTGCGCAAACTGTTGGCCAAGGACCCGGCCGAGCGTTTCCCGGACGCGGCGGCGCTGTTGCGAGCGCTGGACCAGCTGCCACTGGATTCAGCTGAGGCCACGCTGGTACGGCCGTTGCCGATTCCACTGAGTTTTGATCTGGCGGGCATCACGCCGATATCTATCGAGATTCCGACCGATAAGCCGCAGCCGCAGCCTGTGCGCCAGCCGGTGGTGACGCCGACCCAGCACGGTGCCGTGTCCGAGCAGCGCCGTGGGCCGGTACTCGCGCTGGCCGCTGTTGCGGTGGCCGTTGCGCTGGCGATAGGTGGCGCCAGTTACTGGTGGTTGAGCGGCAGCGATGCGCCGGCTGCACCGCCTGCCGCCGTGGTCCCGAAGACACCGCCAACCAAGGCTTCACCGCCGCCTGCATTGACACCGGTGGTGGCCGAGGCGGATGGCGGTCAGCGGCCTTTGCTGATGGCGGGCAAGAAGACCTTGTTCCAGCGCGTCCTCAGCAAGCCGGGCGCCAAGCTCTCCCATGATGCCGGTGCCGCGCCCGGCGAAGGGCTGCCGGCGTTTTCCGTGCTTTACGTTTACCAGCGCAAAGATGTCGATGGCAGCCCTTGGGTGCGTGTCGGCGCGGCGACCGATGGGCGCAGCGACGGTTGGTTGCCGGCCTCGCAGGTCAGTGACTGGAAGCAGAGCCTGGTGCTCAAGTTCACCGAGCGCTCGGGCCGGGCGCCGGTGATGTTCCTGCGCCAATCCGGCGAAGTCGAAAAGCTCTTGGCGGATCCCGCAGCGGCCAAGGGCGTCTTGGCCAAGGCGCAGAAAAACAGCGAAGACAATCAACAGGTGCTGGCGCTTGAGCCGACGGCCAGTGCGGTGCCGCAGAACCAGTTCTACCTGTTGCCGATTTTCGATTCCAAAGAGACCTTCGACGAAAACGGCCAGCCGGTGCAGTTGCTCAATGTGGCGTCTATCGACCCGGGCAGTGCGGCGTATGCTGTCGCCAAAACCGTCGGCCGCAGTGCGCCGGACGCCAGCGCCGACACCTTCCGCACCGCCGTGGTCCTGGTGGTCGACACCACCGTATCGATGCAGCCCTACATCGACCAGGTCCGCGACGTGGTGCATGAACTGCAGACCCGCATTGCTGAACGCGGCGAGCTGGACAGCGTCAGCTTCGGCCTGGTGGGTTTTCGCAACAGCATCAAGAAAACCCCGGGCCTCGAATACGTGGCCAAAAACCTAATCACCCTGGACCAGGGCCGCGACCCGCAACGCTTTCTCGACATGGCGCGCCAGGTCAAAGCGTCCACCGTCTCCAGCCACTCCTTCAACGAAGACGCGTTTGCCGGCGTGATGCAGGCGGTGGATGGCATGGATTGGTCCGGTTACGGCGGGCGTATTATCCTGCTGGTCACCGACGCGGGCGCGCTGCGCAAGAACGACCCGTTTGCCGCCACCCAGATGAACGAAGCCGAAGTGCGCCAGGCCGCGTTGGGCAAGCAGATCAAGATCTACGCCCTGCACCTGCGCACCGACGCAGGCAAGAAAACCCACGCGGGTGCCGAGAGCCAGTACCGCATCCTTACCGCCGACGCCAACCCGCAGATTGGCGACCTGTACACGCCGGTGGCGGGTGGCGATGTGCGCAAGTTGGGTGAGCGCGTGGATGAGATCGGCACGGTCTTCGCCAACCTCGTCCATCAGGTGCGCAGCAATACGCCGCAGCCGGTGCCGTTGTTGAGTACCGCGCCGACATTGGCCGACAAGTCCGCAGCGGTCGGTTATGCCATGCACATGGATTTCCTCGGCCGCAAAACCGCGAGCCAGGCGCCGCAGCTGGTCAGCGCCTGGACCGCCGACCGCGACCTGACCAACCCGGCACTGCCGGCGTTCCAGGTGTGCGTGATGCTGACCAAGTTGCAGCTCAATGATTTGCAGCAGTCGCTGAAATTGATCGTCGACGCGGCGCGCAAAACCCAGACCTCGCCCAAAGATTTCTTCCAGGAAATCGCCAGCGCCTCGGCCTACATGAGCCGCGACCCGCAAGCCCTGCGCAAGGGCGGCAACCTGGCCGACGGCGGCATTCTTGGCGAATACCTGGAAGGCCTGCCGTACCGCAGCAAGTCGCTGAACATGACCCAGGATTTGTGGTTGTCGTTGAGCGTGGCCGAGCAGGAAGACTTCATCGACGAGCTGGATTCGAAAATCCGCCTTTACGAAACCTTCCATAACGACGTGGCCAACTGGGTCCGTTTCGGCGATGCCGAGCCGGGCGATGCGTTGTACCGCGTGCCGTTGTCGACGCTGCCGTGATGCTGAACCTGAGCGCGGTGCACAAGAGCCGGGGCCTCGGTAGCCAGCGCTATAGCCTGGTGATTCCGACGTTGACGCTGCGTGCCGGTGAGCAACTGGCGATTGTCGGGCCGAGTGGCTGTGGCAAAAGCACCTTGCTGGATTTGCTGGCGCTGGTGCTGGCGCCGGATCAAGTCGGCCAGTTTGAGTTTCATCAACACGACATCGGCGGGCTGTGGCGGGCTGATCAGCAGTCCAGCCTGGCCGCGCTGCGCAGCCAGCATTTGGGTTATGTGCTGCAAACCGGCGGGTTGCTGGGCTTTCTCGATGTGCGCAGCAATATCGCCTTGTCGCGGCAGCTGTTGGGCTTGAAGGACGACGGCAGCGTGGCGCGCCTGGCCGAACAGTTGGAGATCAGCGATCAGTTGGCCAAGAAGCCGACTGCGTTGTCGGTGGGCCAGCGCCAGCGCGTCAGTTGTGCCCGCGCCTTGGCCCATGCGCCGCAATTGGTGCTGGCCGATGAGCCGACCGCGTCCCTCGACCCGCTGAATGCCGAACGCGTGATGCAGGCGCTGCTGGCCCAGGCCCGCGAACACCGCGCGGCCTGTGTGATCGCTACGCATGACGAACCTTTGGCCCGCGCCAGTGGCTTGCAGGTGCGGCGTATCAGTTGCCGTCGCGACACCGACGGCGGCGTCACCGCCACCCTTGGGGAGGCGTGCTGATGCGCATCGGTTTGGTAGCGTCGCTCGCCTGGCAGGATTACCGCAACGACGCGTGGCTGTCGGCGTGTTCGGTGTTGGCTTTGGTGGCTGTCATCGCGCCGTTGCTGGTGTTATTCGGGCTGAAATTTGGACTGGTTAGCAGTTTGACCGAACGGTTGGAGACCGACCCCGCAACCCGTGAAATTATCCCGTTGGGCGGCGGTCGATTCAGCCGCGCGTTCGTCGAACAGCTCGGCCAGCGTAGCGATGTGGCTTTCGCCATCCCGCGCACACGCCAGATAGCGGCGACGGCGCAGGTGGGCACGCTGGCGCTGGAGATGCTGCCAACCGCGCCGGGTGATCCATTGCTGGACGCGTTGCCAGTGCCAAAGGGGCTGGACCAGATCGTGCTGAGCCACACCGCCGCTGAAAAGCTCGCGGCGCGCCCTGGCGATTGGCTCGACACGCGTTTTGCGCGGCAAGTGGCGGGGCGCGTCGAAGCCCAGCGCACGCGGTTGCAGGTGCAGGCGGTGTTGCCGCTTGAAGCGTTCGCCCGGGACGGAGTGTTTGCCGATTTGAGCTTGCTCGAAGCCGTCGAAGATTACCGCGATGGTCGCGCCGTATCAGCGTTGGGCTGGAACGGCGATGAAGCGGGCGTGAGTGAACAACGCGTTTACCCAGCGTTTCGTTTGTACGCGCGCGCGCTCACCGATGTAGAGCCGTTGCGGGTGTATTTCGCCGGGCAGGATTTGCTGGTGTCGACCCAGGCACAAACCATTGCCCAAGTGCAGTCGTTGAGCCGCAACCTGTCGATCGTGTTCTGGATCATCGCCGGGTTGGCGCTGGCGGGGGCGTTTGCGGCGATCTTCGCCGGGGCGTTGGCCGCGGTGGCGCGCAAGCGTCGGGAGTTGTCGGTGCTGCGCCTGTTGGGGTTTTCCACCGCCGGACTGTTGTTGTTTGTGGTGGTGCAGGCGTTGTACAGCGCAGGTTTCGCCGCCGTGCTCAGTGTCGGGCTGTATGGCTTGGCCGAGGCGGCGTTGAATAAGCTATTTGTGCAAGTGTCGGGCGAACACGCCAGCCACCTGTTGGCGCGTCACTACGGCCTGGCCCTGGCTGCAGTCCTCGGCGTCAGCGCCGTAGCGGCGGCGTGTGGTGGCTGGCGGGTAGCGCGTATCCAGGCTTCTGAAGGAATCAGAGATGTATAAGTTACTGGGCGCCGCTGTGGCGCTGAGCCTGGCCTCGATGGCGTGGGCTGATGAGGCGAGCGACAAACTCGACAATCCAAAACCCTTGGCCGATGACGTCAGCCTGCCGCTGCCGTGCGAAGGCAACATGGTGTTTCGCTACGCCTACGTGCTGGCCCAGGGCACCCTGGATGACCGCGAAATCAGCCTCGGCTACCCCTTCGCCGAAGGTGAGGCGGGCTACCAGCAGTCGTTTATTTCCGGCTACCGCCGCGACTTCATCAACGGCCAGTTCACCCTCAAGGATTTGCCGAAAGACTGGAACAGCGTCATCGCGCCACTGATGCCGAAGACCGATGCCAAGACGCCGCTCAAGCCCATGCTGTATTTCATCGGCAAGTACGAAGTGACCGCACGCCAGTACGCCCAGGTGATGTCCCAGGCCCAATCGCTGGCCAGTGGCGAGCCGGCGCCTGCGTGTGATGTGCCCACGGGCATGGCCGCGCGCCTGCCCAAGGTGAAACTGTCGCGCTTTGAAGCCGAGCGCTTCTCGGCGGTGTACAGCGCCTGGCTGATGAAATACCACCGGGAGTTGTTGCCGGTGAGTGGCCGCGGTTCGTCGGCTGAAGACGGCGGCCTGGGTTTTGTGCGCCTGCCCACCGAAGTGGAATGGGAGTTCGCCGCGCGTGGCGGCCAGGCGGTGAGCCGCCAGGATCTCGAAGGGCGATTGTTCCCGCGCCGCGTCGAAGGCAGCGACAGCGACGGCCCGCTGGGCGATTACGCAGTGTTCAACCAGGTTGCCGGCGGCACCGGTCAGGTCGCGCGGTTGATGCCTATCGGCACCAAACTGCCCAACCCGATCGGCATGTTCGACGTGATCGGCAACGCGGCGGAAATGGTCCAGGAGTCTTTCCAACTGGTGCACGCCGGGCGTCGTCAGGGCACTTACGGTGGCTTTGTGGTCAAGGGCGGCAACTACCTCGAAGGCGAGGGCACGCTGTTTACCGGGATGCGCCGCGAGTACCCGTTGTTTGCCGCCGATGGCACCGAGCAAAGCAACGAGACCACCGGTTTTCGCGTGGCGATTGGCGCCTTGTCGGCGCCGCGTTCGCGCTACAAGGAGCTGTTCGCGCAGTGGCAGAAAGAAGGTCGCCTCGCGTCCCTGACTGATGCCATCGACGATGCCCAAGACCCGACCAAACGCCTGGACAGCATCATCGCCAGCAGCGCCGACCCCAAGCTGCAAGCCGAGCTGGGGCTGGTCAATGAAGAGCTCAAGCGCAACGTTTCGCTGATCGCCCAGCAACGCGAAGAAGCCGCAGGCAACCTGATTCAGTCGGCCGCGTTGGTGGCTGAAACCATCAGCAACTACAACATTCGCCTGGCCAACCTGCAGAAGAGTCGCCAGCAGGCCAAAGACAACAAGGATGAGGCCAGCGCGCAGCTGTTCGACATGGCCATCACCAATGGACGCAGCGCTCTCGACGGCGCGGTGGCGATTTATATCGACAACCTGGCGACCGGCACGCGTTACACCGATGCGGTGATCCAGGCGCAGTTTCAACGGATCAAGGAAGAGTTGGATCGCAAACCCGTGCTCGGCAAGAGCCTGGTGACGCGCGCAACACTGTTCGTTCGCCATGTCGGCAACTACCGCAAGCAACAGCGGGCCGACCCGGCAACGATCTTGAAGGAATTGCTCGCAGCGAGCGGTCAGCGGTCTTGACCGATGGCTGTATAGCGAGCTTGGAAGGGACTCAGGCGGCGGTGGGCCGTGCTGGGCAAGTCAAACTTAAAAGAGAACACACCTATGCTTTTTTCACGTAAGGCGGTTTCCAAGCGTCACCTGCTGCTGATCGCAGCTGGTTTCAGCACCGTGTTGACCGGTTGCGCTACCTCGCCGTCCTCCAAGGTCGCGTCGAGCACCAAGGTCGAGTACTACCCCAACTGCTACGAGCCGGTGCAGCACCTGCGTGCGACCGATTCGGACATGACCAAGTCGGTCGTTACCGGCGCGGCCATCGGCGCAGCCGGCGGTGCATTGCTGGGCGCCCTGACCGGCGACTCCGACAAGCGCGGCCGTAACGCCGCCATCGGTGCAGCGGGCGGCGCCCTGGCCGGCGGCGCAGCGGGTTACTACACCGAGCGTCAGAAGCAGATCAGCGATGACAACCAGCGCATCGCGTCGTACTCCACCGACTTCAACAAAAGTGCCTCTGACATCGACCGCAGCACCGCGTACGCCAAGGCGTCCCAGCAGTGCTACCAGAGCGCGTTTACCAAGCTTGTTGCCGACCGCAAGGCGAACACCGTCAACGACAGCGAAGGCCGCAAGCGCCTGGCAGAAATCGTTTCGGGCTTGAAAGAGTCGAATGACCTGATCGTCGCGGTCAACGGCAAAGCCAGCGAAGACCTGAGCAACTACAACCAGGCCTACGAGAAAGACCTGCAACAAGTAGGTGTGCAGCGTACCGACGTGGTGACAGTGGCCACCGCTGATACCACGCCGCCAGTGACGCCGGTCAAAGGCAAGAAAGCCGTGAAGCCGGCGAAAAAAGCCGTGCTGCCAACCGTGCCGAAAGAAGCGGTGACCACCGAGAAGAGCTTCCAGACCGCTCAGGCCAAGCAAGCTGAAAGCAAGCAGGTCGCCAGTGCCGGTAAGGCGCAGATCGAAGGCACTTGCCGCGATCCAAACCTCGCCGACTGGGCGCCGGTGCCTTGCCCTAACGTTTAAGCAACATGTCGCTATAAGCGTTAAACGCCAGCCGATCTCCTGCTAAAGCGCGAGATCGGTGGCGTTCCTCCGACAAATCGTTACACTGCTGCGGCCACTTAATAATTACACCGAGGCCGTGTGAATGAAATTTCGTCTTTTGTTGTGGGTGCTGGGCCTGATGATGGGCAAAGCCAGCCGCACCAATCCTGCCTTTCAGCAACAGTTGGGTGACAAAGACCTGGCGTTCCAGTTGCAGACCCTCGACGGCAAGGTTGCCCGTCACTTCATCGTCAAAGACCAGCGCATCACCAGCCGCTCAGGTGTTCACCCAGAGCCTGCGTTTGCTATCGCCTTCAAAGATGCCGCCTACGGCTTCGCCACGATGCAGGCGAAGAACAAGCAACTGGCGTTCATGACAGGGATTCAGGACAAGTCGATCCAGATCAAGGGCAACCCGGCACTGGTGATCTGGTTCCAGGGGCTGACCAAGTATCTGAAGCCGAAGAAAAAGAAGAAAGTCTGAGGCCATTTCTGTGGCTGGCGATTTTTTGTGGTGAGCGGGCTTGCCCCGCGCCGGGCTGCGCAGCAGCCCTGACAAAGTCACCGCATTTCTTCAGTTAGGGCCGCGTGACGGGTTTTGGGGATGCTTCGCAGCCCCGCGCGGGGCAAGCCCGCTCACCACAGGGGCAGTGTCAGCCCTGGCTGAACTGGGAAGCCAACTCACGCAACAACACCTCAGCATCCAACACCTTGCCTACCACTTCCTCAGCCTTATCCCGCGTCAGCCCCAGGCGCTCCAGCAGCGCATCCGGAATTGCTTCGTCCGGCCCGGAGCCAATGCCACGGCTGCGCAGCAGGCGTACGGCCAGGCATACCAGGTTCGGGTACTCGGCGTATTGGCCATCGTAGGTCGGGTCGTGCTGGAAGCGCAGGGCGGTGGACAGTTCGTCCGGCATGTCCCAGTAGCGCATCAGCCAGGCGCCGATCTGCTCGCGGCTGATGCCCAGCAAGTGTTGCTCGACATAGCTGTGGCACAGGTGCGGGTTGACCTCCAGGTGGCGGCAGATCAGCGAGAAATGCGGCGGGAACACATGCGCCAGCAGCAGGTAACCGAAGTTATGCAGCAGACCGGCCAGGTAAGTCAGGCCGGCTTCCGGGCGCTGGGCGCGCGGGATGGCGCGGGTCAGGCCTTCGATCACGGCGGCGGTGTAGATCGACTGGTGCCAGTACGGCGTGGACTGATGCGGATGATCCTTGGGCAGGCTCAGGGTCTTGCCCAAGGCCAGGCCGAGCGCCAGGTTGATCACCAGGTCAAAGCCCAGCACGCGCACGATGGCGTCTTCCACCGAACGAATCTTGCCCGGCGACGCGTAGTACGGCGACGCGGCCCAGCTCACCACTTGCGCGGCAAGGGCCGGGTCGGTTTCGACGACTCCGGTGATGTCATCAATGGTGGCATTGGGGTCGACGCGCAGCTTGATGATCTTCTGCGCCGTGTCGGCCAGGGGTGGAATTTCCAGGGTCGCTTCCAGGCGCTGCTGGATACGGCGGGCGGTGAACGCCTGCATGGCCTGGGTGATTTCCTCGCGGTCATCATTCGGGCGGTCGAGGTTGGGGCGGATGTTGCTCAGCGGTTCGCCGAAGTGCCCGGCGCTGGCCTTGGTGAGCATGGTCTTGAAGTCATCGCTGGCGATCTCCAGCAGCAAGCCCGCTTCGCCTGAATGCACCAGCAAGCTTGGCTCGTTGAGCAGGCTGCCCTCGTACAGGCAAGGTGACGTGGTGAGTGCGGGCAGGCCCGGCAGTAGGCGCAGGTCATGTTTGCCCAGCATGCGCTCGACGCGATCCGGCGACACGGCCGTGAGGCGGCGCCCGGTCAATTCGGCGAGGCGGTTGAGGTCGAGCAACTGGCTTTGCGGGAACAGCACCATGAGTGCGCCAACGGCATCTTCCAGCAGCACCGCCTGCACCTTCCGCGCAGGATTCAGGCCAGGCAGTTCGGCAACTTCCGTGAAAGGGATGGCGAGCTTTGCGAGCAGAGCCCGAATGACCGGCGGGGCGGTCAGTGGGGCTGTAGCGAGGGCAACTTCTGACATGGCCTGATCCAATTTCTTACATTCACCGAAGTATACCCAGCTTGATACAACTGTAGGTCGACTAAGTGAGTCAGGCGTCACACTTGGCCGTATTGCTGCCCATGTCGCAGCCAGCGATCCAGCAAAGGGCTGACGTGATCGGGCCAGCGTTCCAGCAAGGCTTGCGCTGCGTCGCGCACGGCAGGCAACAGGTCGGCGTCGCGCATCAGGTCGGCGACCTTGAATTGCAGCAGGCCGGTCTGGCGGGTGCCGAGCATTTCGCCAGGGCCGCGCAGTTCGAGGTCTTTTTCGGCGATGACAAACCCGTCGTTGGTTTCGCGCATGATCCCCAGGCGCTGGCGCCCGATCTGCGACAGCGGCGGATGATAGAGCAGCACGCAATGGCTGGCGGCGCTGCCCCGACCGACACGGCCGCGCAATTGGTGCAACTGCGCGAGGCCCAGGCGCTCGGGGTTTTCAATGATCATCAGGCTGGCGTTGGGCACGTCCACGCCAACTTCGATCACGGTGGTGGCCACCAGCAATTGCAGGTTGCCGGCCTTGAATTCGGCCATCACCGCCGCTTTTTCAGCAGGCTTCATACGCCCGTGGATCAGCCCGACCTTGAGCTCGCCCAAGGCACTGGTGAGGTCTTCGAAGGTGGTTTCGGCGGCCTGGCAGGTCAGCTCTTCGGATTCCTCGATCAGCGTACACACCCAATAAGCCTGACGACCTTCGGCGCACGCGCTGCGCACGCGTTCGATCACCTCGACACGACGGGTGTCGGTGACCAGCACGGTATTGACCGGCGTACGGCCGGGCGGCAATTCGTCGAGGATCGAGGTATCGAGGTCGGCGTAGGCGCTCATGGCCAGGGTGCGCGGGATCGGTGTGGCAGTCATGATCAACTGGTGCGGGTTCATCCGGCCACCCACGCCTTTCTGGCGCAGGGCCAGACGCTGCTGCACGCCGAAGCGGTGCTGTTCGTCGATGATCACCAGCGCGAGGTTCTTGAACTGCACTTCGTCCTGGAACAGCGCGTGGGTGCCGACCACCATGGGTGCGCCACCCGCGATCTGTTCGAGGGCGGCGGCGCGGACCTTGCCCTTGAGCTTGCCCGCCAGCCACGCCACTTCCAGGCCCAAGGGTTCGAGCCAGCGCTTGAAGGTGATGAAGTGCTGCTCGGCGAGGATCTCCGTGGGCGCCATCAGCGCCACCTGATAACCGGCTTCCAGGGCCTGCAAGGCGGCGAGGGCGGCGACCACCGTTTTGCCCGCGCCCACGTCGCCCTGGATCAGCCGCAACATGGGTTCGTGCTGACTGAGGTCGTAGGCAATTTCATTGCCCACGCGCTGCTGCGCTCCGGTCGGCGCAAACCCTAAATTGGCCAGGTACTGCGCGGGCAGGCGCGTGGCCTTGGGCATCGCCGGTGCGCGCAGGGACCGCATGCTCTCGCGCAGGCGCTGCTGGGACAGCTGATGGGTCAGCAATTCTTCGAAGGCCAGGCGGTGCTGGGCCCAGTGATGACCCAGGGCCAGCTCGTCGACATCGGCGTCGGCGGGTGGGTGATGCAGGTAGCGAATCGCATCGTCCAGCGGTGCCAGTTGATAGTCGCGGGCCAATTCCACAGGCAACCAGTCGGGCAGGCTTTTCGGGCCGAGCATCGTCAGGGTCTGCATGCACAGTTGGCGCAGGCGCTGTTGGGTCAGGCCTTCGGTCAGCGGGTAGATCGGCGTGAGGGTGGTGTCCACCGGTGGTGGTTCGTCGCCGGTGATGGCGCGGTATTCCGGGTGGTAGATTTCCAGGCCCGAGGCGCCGGGGCGCGCTTCGCCGTAGCAGCGCACGCGGGTGCCCCGCTTGAGGCCTTCTTTCTGGGCATTGCTGAAATGGTAGAAGCGCAGGCTCAAGCCGCCGGTGCCGTCTTGCAGGCGCACGACCAAACTGCGGCGTTTGCCCATCACCACGTCGGCGCCGCTCACGGTACCTTCGACCACCGCGTCCTGCCCTGGGCGCAATTGGCCGATGGGCACAACGCGAGTGCGGTCCTGGTAGCGCAGGGGCAGGTGGAACAGCACGTCCTGAAGGTTCTCCAGGCCGACCTTGGCCAGCTTCTCGGCCATGGCTTCACCGACACCCTTGAGTGCGGTCACCGACACCTGCGACAGTTCAGTCATACCGTGGCTTAGCTCGCAGCAGGCGGCTTGGCCACCGAACACAGGCGGATCGAGTCGGCAAGGATCTCAATGGCTTTCGGACGTGGGAAGCTGGCGCGCCAGGCGATCGCTACAGTACGGAATGGCACTGGCGGCGTGAGCGGGCGCACAGCAATCACGCCGGGAGCGTAGTGATGGCTGTCGACTGCCGACAGCGGCAGGATCGAAATGCCCAGGCCGGAAGCCACCATGTGGCGAATGGTTTCCAGGGAGCTGGATTCCACGGTGGTGTGCTTGGCGCCGTCGTTGCCCTTGGTCAGGGTCGGGCAGGCTTCCAGTACCTGGTCGCGGAAGCAGTGGCCTTCGCCGAGCAGCAGCAGGCTCTTGTCGTTGAGCAGGCCGGCGTCGATGGTGTCTTTCTGCGTCCACGGGTGGGACGCCGGCATCAGCACGTAGAAGGGCTCATCGTAGAGCGGCAGGGTCAGCACGTCGGCTTCGTTGAAGGGCAGGGCGATGATGATCGCGTCCAGCTCGCCGTTGCGCAGTTTGTCGCGCAGCACGTGGGTGAAGTTTTCTTCGATATACAGCGGCATCTGCGGCGCAACGCGGTGCAGTTGCGGAATCAGGTGCGGGAACAGGTACGGGCCGACGGTATAGATGGCGCCGACTTTCAACGGTGCGGTCAGCTGGTTCTTGCCGGCCTGGGCCAGTTCGCGAATGCTTTGGGCTTGCTCCAGCACCTTCTGGGCCTGGGCGACAATGCCTTCGCCGACCGGGGTCAGGCGCACGGCGCTCTTGCTGCGCTCGAAAATCAGCACACCGAGTTCGTCTTCAAGCTTTTTCACACCCACCGACAGCGTCGGCTGGCTGACATGGCAACGCTCGGCCGCGTGGCCGAAGTGCTGCTCTTGGGCGAGGGTCACGATGTAGCGTAATTCTGTAAGAGTCATAGCGGGCGTCCATGAGGTTGCGGGCCAAGCATACCGGCTGCAATCGATAGACGCACGTTATCAGAACTTTGATCGGGATTGAGCGGGGAGTGTTGGAGATTTTGCTGAGGTGGTGAGGGCTGCCCCTCACCACACTCATATCTCAACGGCGACGCTTCTCGATGTTGTAAACGAACGGCGCGACGATCTCGACGCTGCCGCCTTTCAACATGTCGGCCGGCGGCTTGGGCAGTGGCTGGGCACGACGAATCATGTCCAGGGTCGCGCGGTCCAGGTCGGCGTTGCCGGATCGGCCCACCAACTCATACGACAGCACGTTGCCTTCGGCATCCACCACAAAGCGCAGGCGGTTCAAGCCTTCCTTGCCACGCTGTTGCGCGCCGGGCGGGTACTTCTTGTACTTCTGCAAGTGCGCCAGCAAGGTGCCTTCCCAGGACGCTTTGGCCGCTACCTGTTGGGGCGATGGGCCAGGCGCCGGCTGGGCCGATTTTTCAGCTGGCGCGTTGGTCGGTGGGGTTTCGCTCGGCGGCTCTTCGGAAGGTTTCTCCTTGGGCGGCTCGGGCTTCTTCTCCACAGGCTTGGGCGGCTGAGGCTTGGGCTTGGGTTTGACCGGCTTGGGCACCTGGATCGTTGGCTTGGGCGCCTCGGCCAGTTTCGGCAGGGGCAGCTCTTCCACCGGTGCCGGCGGCTGCGGCGGCGTGATCACCTTGGGCGGTGCCGGCGGCGGCGGGGCAGGCATCGGCGCCAGGTCGATGACCATGGCCGCCGGTGGCAACTGCACCTGATGCGGCGCGGACCATTGAAGCGCGATGATGATCGCGACGGCGTGCACGCCCAGCACGACGGCGAGGCTGGTGCCATAACGCGTCAGTTTGTGGCGCGTCGTGATCATTTCTTGGCTGCCGTCTCAAGTCCGACCAGGCCGACCTTGAGGTAGCCGGCTGCCCGCAGGGCATCCATCACGCTCATCAGGTCGCCGTAGTCCACGCCCTTGTCGGCCTGGAAGAAGATCGTCGTGTCTTTCTTGCCTTGGGTCTTGGCGTCGAGCACCGGCCCCAGGGTTTCAGCTTTGACTTCTTCTTCGCCCAGGAACAGGCGCTGGTCCGACTTGACGCTGAGGAAAATCGGTTTCTCCGGCCGCGGCGCAGGCTTGGCGCTGGACGCGGGCAGGTCAACCTTGATGTCTACGGTAGCCAACGGTGCTGCCACCATGAAGATGATCAGCAGCACCAGCATCACGTCGATAAACGGCGTGACGTTGATTTCGTGGTTCTCGACGAGCTCATCGTCGCCTTGATTCAAATGCAGGCCCATGGCCGATTACCCCACTTTCACCATGTGCGGTTGCGAGCTGCGCTCGGTAGGCAGGTGATCGAGGTCGCGGCTGACCAGCAGCAGGACTTCTGCCGACGCGTCCGATACCTGGGCTTTATAGCCGGCGATCGAACGGGCGAAGACGTTGTAGATCACCACCGCAGGAATCGCGGCAACCAGGCCCAGGGCCGTAGCCAGCAGGGCTTCGGCGATGCCTGGGGCAACGACGGCGAGGTTGGTGGTCTGGGTTTTGGCGATGCCGATGAAGCTGTTCATGATGCCCCACACGGTACCGAACAGGCCGACGAAAGGCGCGGTGGAACCGATGGTCGCCAGCACGCCGGTGCCGCTGCTCATGTTACGGCCGCAGGCTGCCACCAGGCGCTCCAGGCGGAAGCTGACGCGCTCCTTGATGCCTTCTTTTTCGCGGGTGTTGGCCGACAGGCGCATTTCTTCAAGCGCGTCGTGTACCAGCAGGTTGGCCAGGGTGCCCTTCTTGGTCGCGGTGTCGCTGGCTTCCTTGAGGGTGGTGGCTTTTTTCAGGTGGACGATTTCAGTCCGCAAACGACGCTTGGCGCCCAACAGCTCGAAGCCCTTGGAGATCCAGATGGTCCAGGTAATGATCGAGGCGATGGCGAGGCCGATCATCACGGCTTTCACCACGACGTCAGCATTCTGGTACATGCCCCATGGCGACAGGTCGTGCGACATGCCCAGGGTGTTGTCTTCTTCCAGCACCACACCGGAATCGTCGGCAGGAGCCGGGGCGGCAGCCTGGGCCGGGTCGGTGGCAGCAGGTGCCGCGACGGGCGCGGCCGGGGCTGCAGCGTTATGCTCGGCAGCGGCAGGAGCCGCAGGTGCGGCGGCGTCCGCGAATGCGGCGGTCGGCGCCAGCATTACGCTGAACAGCATCGCAGCAATCGCACGCCAGGCGCGGGATGGGCTGTGAAGCTTGGTTGGCGAAGCGGGGTTTGTATTACGTGTCATGCTGGCCGGACCTGAGAGAAAAAAATGAGTGATCGTCCTTCCAGACCCGAAGGGGTCGAGGACAAATGGGTGGTTATTATTGCAAGTAATTCTTGTTAACAGAAGTAATACAGTTACTTTATTTGTCCTTTTGCTGGCCGCTGGTCATCTCCGGCGGCTAATCTGCGCCTTTAAGAATGGAGTTTTGTGATGTCTGCGCCTTCTGTTGTGATTGCCGGTTGCGGCGACGTGGGTAGTCGGCTGGCTAGCCAATTGCTGGCCTCGGAATGGGAGGTCCATGGGCTGCGACGGGATATTTCGAAGCTCCCCGACGGCGTGGTCGGCATTGCCGGTGACCTGTTCAAAAAAGACTGCCCCGACACCTGGCCAATCGGTGGGGTGGATTACCTGGTGTACTGCGCCGCCGCGACCGACCACGACGAAGCCGGTTATCGCGCGGCGTATGTGCAAGGGTTGCAGCATGTATTGGAGTGGCTGGACGATTACGGCCAGGAGCCCAAGCACCTGCTGTTTGTGTCCAGCAGCAGTGTGTACGGGCAGCAGAACGGGGAGTGGGTCGACGAAACGTCCGACACTCAGGCGCAGGGTTATTCCGGCAAAGTGATGCTGGAAGCCGAGCAAGTCGCGCTTAACAGCGGCATCCCGGCGAGCATCGTGCGCTTGACCGGCATCTACGGCCCGGGCCGTGAGTGGCTGCTGACGCAGGTACGCCAGGGCTATCGCGTGGCGATTGATCCACCTTTATATGGCAACCGGATTCACGCGGATGACGCGGCAGGTTTGCTGGCCTTTTTGTTGCAGCATGTTGAGCAGGGCGGCGCGTTGGACAAGGTCTACATCGGTGTAGATGACGCCCCGGCGCCATTGGCGGAGGTGGTGAGCTGGTTGCGTGACTACCTGGGCGTGACCGAGTGGGCCGACGACGCCAGCGTGCGCCGGGCCGGCAGCAAGCAATGCAGCAATGCGCGGATCAAGGCGCTGGGCTGGGTGCCGACGTATCCGACCTACCGCGAGGGGTATGCGGCGATTCTCAAGGGCTGAGGCGCGGTCAAAAATGTGGGAGCTGGCTTGCCTGCGATGCGGGCGCCTCGGTGTACCAGTTGTACCGAGGTGATGCATTCGCGAGCAAGCCCGCTCCCACACAAGCCAGCTCCCACATTTAGATCCAGGTGATGTTGCTTATTGCTTTTCCAGCAGCCACTGGCGAGGGCCCGGTGTAAACGAAGGCACCTCGTCGGCCTGGGCGGTATTGATCGCCTGGAAGATTTCCAGCTGCTTGCCCTTGCGCGCGAAGATCCATGGGTTGCCCTGGCCGTTCAATTGCAGCCAGATGCTGTCGTAGCCGCCGCTCATGGAGGCGCAGTCGCCCGCCAGGCACAGCGAGTACTGATCAACACCGGGCAAGCCGGCAACCTTGCCATTCGCCTGGAACTGCACCGTGGCGCCGTCACCGTTGCCGTCGGTGATCTTCCAGTCGCCGCCCATGTAGGCGGCATACAGCGTGCGTTCGAAGTTGGCGCCCAATGGCGCGCCTTCCGGAGCCGGGTCTTTGGCACGGGCGAACAGCTGCTCCGGCTCATTGTCGTTGGCCACTTGCAGCAGTTGTTTGCCTTTACGCTTGAGTTCGGTGGCGGAGCTGCCGTAGAACTCGACACTCCACGCGCCGGACTGCTCACCGAGCAACTTGCCCTCAGCCACTTCAAAGCCGTTGTAGTAGCGCGCCTGTGAGGCCTTGGGGTTGACCTCCCACTCCAGGTTCGGGCCAAAGGTCTGCAGGGCTTCACGCAAAGGGCCGCCCTTGGCTGCCGCGTCGATGGCGGCCTGGTTGATCCAGGTACCGCTCACATCCAGGTCGGCGGGGTTGCTGGCACAGCCGCCTAGCAACAGGGCGAGCAACGAAGAGGCAACAAGCGCTTTGCGCATTACGAAATCCTTCTAAAACGAAGTCGGCGCAGCGTGTGGGCTGCGCCGGGTGTTTTACTCGATGACCAGAATCGCGTCCATCTCAACCTGCGCGCCCTTTGGCAGAGCGGCAACACCAATGGCGGCGCGGGCCGGGTACGGCTGTTCGAAGTACTTGCCCATGATCTCGTTGACCTTGGCGAAGTGGCTCAGGTCGGTGAGGAAGATGTTGAGTTTGACGATGTCCTTGAACGAACCACCGGCTGCTTCGGCAACCGACTTGAGGTTTTCGAAGACCTGTACAGTCTGTGCTTCAAAGCCTTCAACCAGTTCCATGGTTTTTGGGTCCAGCGGAATCTGGCCGGACATGTAGACGGTATTGCCCGCCTTGATGGCCTGGGAGTAAGTGCCGATGGCGGCCGGGGCTTTGTCGCTGGTGATTACAGTCTTGGTCATTTGTGACTCCTTGTAAGAGATGATGACTTATGTGAAGCGCTACGCACGCATGCGGGTGATGCGGATCACACCGGTCAAGGCGCGCAGTTTCTTGATCACGCGAGCCAGGTGCACGCGGTCGTGCACGCTGACCACCAGCTGGACCACGCTGATGCGGCCATCACGCTCGTCCATGCTGATTTTTTCGATATTGCCGTCGGCCGCGTTGACGCTGCTGGCCAGCAGGGCGATCAGGCCGCGCTGGTGCTCCAGCTCGACGCGCAGCTCGACATTGAATTCGCCGGTGACATCCTTGGCCCATGAGAGCTGGATGCATTTCTCGGGGTTGTGACGGATTTCGGTGATATTGCGGCAGTTGTCCAGGTGCACGACCATGCCTTTGCCTGCCGACAGGTGGCCGACAATCGGGTCGCCCGGGATCGGCGTGCAGCACTTGGCGTAGCTGAGCACCAGGCCCTCGGTGCCGCGAATCGCCAGCGGGCCTTCCGGGCTTGGCAACTGTTCGCCTTCGCCGAGCAGGCGGCGGGCGACCACATAGGCCATGCGATTGCCCAGGCCGATATCTTCCAGCAGGTCTTCGATGGTTTCCTGACGGTACTCGTGGAGCATCGCCTGGGTGCGCTCGGCGGGGATTTTGTCGAGGGCGCTGTCGAAGCCGTTGAGCACTTTGTTCAGCAGGCGCTCGCCCAGGCTGATGGACTCGGAGCGGCGCTGCAGTTTCAGGGCGTGACGGATGTGGGTACGCGCCTTGCCGGTGACCACGAAATTGAGCCAGGCCGGGTTCGGGCGCGCGCCCGGTGCGCTGACGATCTCCACCGTGGAGCCGCTTTGCAGCGGTTCCGACAGCGGGGCCAGGCGCCGGTTGATCCGGCAGGCGATGCAGCTGTTGCCGACGTCGGTGTGCACCGCGTAGGCAAAGTCGACCGCCGTGGAGCCTTTGGGCAGCTCCATGATCCGGCCTTTTGGCGTGAACACGTAGACCTCGTCCGGGAACAGGTCGATCTTCACGCTTTCGATAAATTCCAGGGAGTTGCCGGCACGTTGCTGCATTTCCAGCACGCCTTTGACCCACTGACGGGCGCGTGCATGCGTGCCTTTTGGCTGTTCGTCGCCGCTGGATTTGTACAGCCAGTGGGCAGCGATGCCGTTGTTGGCCATCTCTTCCATTTCGCGGGTGCGGATCTGGATCTCGATCGGCACCCCGTGCATACCGAACAGCGTGGTATGCAGCGACTGATAGCCGTTGGCCTTGGGAATTGCGATGTAGTCCTTGAAACGGCCCGGCAGTGGTTTGTACAAATTATGTACAGCGCCGAGCACGCGGTAGCAGGTGTCGACCTTGTCGACGATGATCCGGAACGCGTACACGTCCATGATCTCGTTGAACGCCCGACGCTTGCCGCGCATCTTCTTGTAGATGCCGTAGATGTGCTTCTGCCGTCCGCTGACTTCGCCTTCGATCTCATCGACCGCCAGGCAATGGCTCAGGGACTCTTCGATCTTGTTGACGATTTCCTTGCGGTTGCCCCGGGCACGCTTGACCGCCTGGTAGATGCGCGCCGAACGCATCGGGTGCATGGCCTTGAAGCCGAGGTCTTCGAATTCGATACGAATGGCGTGCATGCCCAGCCGGTTGGCGATGGGCGCGTAGATTTCCAGGGTTTCCTTGGCGATGCGCCGGCGCTTTTCGCCGGACAGCACTTCCAGCGTGCGCATGTTGTGCAGCCGGTCAGCCAGCTTGACCAGAATTACCCGAATGTCCCGGGCCATGGCCATGGCCATTTTCTGGAAGTTTTCCGCCTGGGCTTCGGCCTTGGTCTCGAAGTTCATCTGGGTCAGTTTGCTGACCCCGTCGACCAGTTCGGCCACGGTTTCACCAAATTGCGCACTGAGCGCTTCTTTGGCGATGCCGGTGTCTTCGATCACGTCATGCAGCATCGCAGCCATCAAACTCTGATGGTCCATGTGCATGTCGGCCAGAATATTTGCCACGGCAAGAGGATGCGTGACATACGCCTCACCACTGCGGCGGCGTTGGCCGTCGTGGGCTTGTTCGGCGTAGAAATACGCTCGGCGGACCAGGTTGACCTGGTCTGGGCCGAGGTAGGTCGATAAGCGATCGGCGAGGGCGTCTATGCTCGGCAAAGGAATGACTCCTGCCGTTGGCTGTGACCCCGCGCCGTGCTACGTCGACCAGGCATAGGCTTAGACGGCCTCGTTGGACTCGTCCTCGAACGCTGCAAACAGCGGTTCGTCTTCAACGATTTCGGCGTTGGCGATGAACTCGTAGCTCATCAGGCCTTCAGCGATTTCACGCAGGGCTACAACGGTAGGCTTGTCGTTTTCCCACTGGACCAGGGGCTCTTTGCCGCCAGTGGCCAGTTGACGGGCACGCTTGGTAGAGAGCATGACCAGCTCAAAGCGGTTATCCACGTGTTCTAGGCAGTCTTCAACGGTTACGCGGGCCATGGTATTCCTCGGAGCGAATGCAAGATGCGCGCTGCCCGGTTGGGCGAGCGGACTAAACAGTTTAAAAAATCACCAGCGTTTAGGGAAGCGCTGATTTTTCCCGCGCCCTCGCAAAACCGCTACAAGTGCCAATGTAAAGCCCTTGCAGCGGTTTTGGGAAGAGCCAATCAGCCGAGCAGTTCGGCCAGTAATTTGCCAAAACGTTGCTGCTGGCGCTTTTGCTGGAGCTGGTTGGTACGGAAAATCGCCTTCAAATCGTCAAGCGCGTGGGCAAAATCGTCGTTGATGATCAGGTAGTCGTAGTCGACGTAGTGGCTCATTTCGCTGACGGCTTCACGCATGCGGCCTTCGATGATCTCGTCGCTGTCCTGGCCGCGGTTGGTCAGGCGCTGGTGCAGCGCTTCCAGGGACGGCGGCAGAATGAAGATCGAGCGGGCCTTGGGCATCAGCTGGCGCACTTGCTCGGCACCCTGCCAGTCGATTTCCAGGATCAGGTCGTGGCCTTCGTCCAGCGTTTGCTGCAGATGGCTCTGGGAGGTGCCATAGAGGTTGCCGAACACCTCGGCCCGCTCCAGGAAGTCGCCGTGCTCGATCATCTTCACGAACTCGGTGCGCTCGACGAAGTGGTAGTGCACGCCGTTCACCTCGCCCGGGCGCATGGCGCGGGTGGTGTGCGAGACCGAAATGCGGATCTGCTCGTCAGCGTCGGTCAGGGCTTTGACCAGGCTGCTTTTGCCCGCGCCCGACGGCGCGGAAATGATGTAAAGGGTGCCGGTGCTGTGGGTCATGTCAGGGTGCCTTACTCGATATTCTGTACTTGTTCGCGCATTTGCTCGATCAACACTTTGAGGTTGACCGCCGCCGTGGTGCTGCGCGGATCAAAGGCTTTGGAGCCCAGTGTATTGGCTTCGCGGTTGAGTTCCTGCATCAGGAAGTCCAGGCGCCGACCGGCGGCACCGGCAGACTTGAGCACCCGGCGCACTTCGAGGATGTGGGTGCTCAGGCGGTCGAGTTCTTCGGCGACATCGCTCTTTTGTGCCAGCAGCACCATTTCCTGCTCCAGGCGCACAGGGTCAAGGTCGGCCTTCATGTCGGTGAAGCGGTCAATGACCTTCTGGCGCTGGGTGGCGAGCATCTGCGGCACCAGCTCGCGCAAGGTGACCACGTCGTCTTCGATCGAGGTCAGGCGTTCGTTGATCAGGCGGGCCAGCTCGGCGCCTTCACGTTCGCGGCCGGCCTTGAGCTCCTTCAAACCCTGGTTGAACAGGGTGAGGGCTTCGGCGTTGAGAGCCTGTGGATCAGTGGCGTCGGCCACCAGCACGCCGGGCCAGGCCAGCACTTCCAGAGGGTTCAGCGCGGCGGGCTGCTTGATCAGGCCGGCGATGGTCTCGGCGGCGGCCACCAACTGCGCAGCGCGGTCGCGGTCGACTTGCAGCGGTTTGCCGGTGGTTTCTTCGGTAAAGCGCAGGGTGCATTCCAGCTTGCCGCGGGAGATGCCCTGGCGCAGCGCTTCACGCACAGCGCCTTCGAGGTCGCGGAACGATTCCGGCAGGCGCAGGTGCGGCTCCAGGTAACGGCTGTTGACCGAGCGCAATTCCCAGCTCAGGGTGCCTTGGACGCCGGCTTTTTCGACGCGGGCGAAGGCGGTCATGCTGTGCACCATGGAGGTACCTCGCGATGCAGTCCCGCAAATACGGGCTGATGGGTAAATTGAAGCCGACAGGCTGCGAAGGCGCAGGATTGTAGCGCAGTGGCGCGAGCGCGCCCAAACAAAGGGCGAAAGGCTGGCCATTCGTAACCGAATTTTTTAGAAGTGCCCCGAATCGGTTCGCGGCTCTATAATGCTCGGCAGTTTTTCGTCCTTCGTACAGGTATCCCCTATGAAACGTCCAAGTGGTCGCGCTGCCGATCAGCTCCGCTCGATCCGCATCACCCGCAACTACACCAAACACGCCGAGGGATCTGTACTGGTCGAGTTTGGCGATACCAAGGTTATCTGCACTGTCAGCGTCGAAAACGGCGTGCCGCGTTTCCTCAAGGGTCAGGGCCAGGGTTGGTTGACCGCCGAATACGGCATGCTGCCGCGCGCCACCGGCGAGCGTAACCAGCGTGAAGCCAGCCGTGGCAAGCAAGGCGGGCGCACCCTGGAAATCCAGCGCCTGATCGGCCGTTCCCTGCGCGCAGCCCTGGACATGTCCAAGCTGGGCGACGTGACCCTGTACGTCGACTGCGACGTGATCCAGGCTGACGGCGGCACCCGCACGGCGTCCATCACCGGCGCCATGGTGGCCCTGGTCGACGCACTGAAAGTGATCAAGAAGCGCGGCGGCCTGAAAGGCGGCGACCCGCTCAAGCAGATGATTGCTGCGGTGTCGGTGGGCATGTACCAAGGCGAGCCTGTGCTGGACTTGGACTACCTGGAAGATTCGGCTGCCGAGACCGACCTGAACGTGGTGATGACCAGCACCGGTGGTTTCATCGAAGTGCAGGGCACCGCCGAAGGCGCGCCATTCCAGCCGGCTGACCTGAACGCCATGCTGGCCCTGGCCCAGAAGGGCATGACCGAAATCTTCGAACTGCAGAACGCCGCCCTGGCTGACTGAGACGACCTCAAGGAGAAACGCCATGAATGACGGACAACTGCCCGTGCCTACGCCTTCCTACGAAGTGCGTCAGGGAGCCATGTTGTGTCATCTCGCGGCGTTTCTGGGGTTTGTGTTCCCCTTCGGCAGTGTCGTCGGGCCGCTGATCCTGTGGCAGATGAAGAAAGAAGTGGACCCGTTCATCGATGATCAGGGCAAGGAAGCCTTGAATTTCCAGATCACCGTGGCCATCGCCTGGATCGTTTGCATCGTGTTGGCGTTCGCGGTAATCGGCTTTTTCCTGATGACGGCCCTGGCCATCGCCAGCGTAGTACTGACGATCATCGGTTCGATCAAGGCCAACAAAGGGATCGCTTATCGCTATCCCTTGACCTGGCGGCTGGTGAAATAGCGCTGGTTTTACGAACGGCGCCCACAAAAAAACCGACAGCGATGTCGGTTTTTTTGTGCCTGGGAAAAGACCTCAGATGGTCAGTGTCCAGTCGTAGTCCACGATCAACGGCGCGTGTTGCGAGAAGCGCGGTTGACGCGGCAAGCGTGCGCTGCGAACAAATCGGCGCAGGCCTGGCGTCAGCAACTGGTAGTCGAAACGCCAGCCCAGGTTGAGCATCTCAGCCTGTTCGTTGTCTGGCCACCAGCTGTACTGGTCGCCTTCGCGGCTGACTTCGCGCAGGGCATCGACATACCCCATGTTGCCGACAATCTCGTCCATCCAGGCCCGTTCCGGCGCCAGGAAGCCCGGGGATTGCTGGCTGTCGCGCCAGTTCTTGATATCCAGCTTCTGTTGCGCCACGTACAGCGAGCCACAGTAAATGTACTCGCGACGTTTGCGTCGCTGTTTATCCAGGTAACGGGCGAAATCGTCCATTAGCTTGAACTTCTGGTTCAAGTCTTCATCGCCGTTCTGCCCCGAAGGGAGCAGCAAGGTCGCGATGCTGACCTTGTCGAAATCGGCTTGCAGGTAGCGCCCGTAGCGGTCGGCTGTCTCGAAGCCGAGGCCGCTGATGACCGCCTTGGGTTGCAACCGCGAGTACAAAGCCACGCCACCTTGGGTGGGCACTTCGGCATCGCAGGCATAAAGGAAGTAGCCATCCAGTTGGAAGGCTGGGTCGTCCAGTTCAAAGGCGGAGGCGCGGGTGTCCTGCAGGCAGATGACGTCGGCATTCTGTGCTTGCAGCCAACTGAGCAAACCACGCTCGACTGCAGCCTGAATACCATTGACGTTCACACTGATGATCCGCATAAATGGCCCCAAAAATCGCGTGCGTGTATGATACACGCCGTCTACCTAATTAGCTAAATCCGTGGTATCTGAGGCTTTTTTCATGCAGGCGTATCAACGCGATTTCATTCGTTTTGCCATCGATCGCGGCGTTTTGCGCTTCGGTGAGTTCACTCTGAAGTCCGGGCGCACCAGCCCGTACTTCTTCAATGCAGGCTTGTTCAACTCGGGTTCGGCCCTGGCTCAGCTGGGTCGTTTCTATGCGGCAGCCATCGTTGAAAGCGGTATTTCCTTCGACGTGCTGTTCGGTCCGGCCTACAAGGGCATCCCTCTGGCGGCGGCTACCGCCGTGGCGCTGGCTGAACACCATGAGCTGGATTTGCCGTGGTGTTTCAACCGTAAAGAGGCCAAGGCCCATGGCGAAGGCGGCAGCCTCGTCGGGGCTCCGCTCAAAGGCGATGTGCTGATCATCGACGACGTGATCACCGCCGGCACCGCGATCCGTGAAGTGATGCAGATCATTGCTTCCCAGGAAGGCGCCAAGGCGGCAGGCGTGCTGATCGCGCTGAACCGCCAGGAGCGCGGCAACGGTGAGTTGTCGGCGATCCAGGAAGTGGAACGTGATTTCGGCATTCCGGTGGTGAGCATCGTGTCGCTGAACCAGGTGTTGCAGTTCCTGGAAGATGACCCGCAGCTCAAGCAGCATCTGCCGGCGGTCAAGTCGTACCGCGAGCAGTTCGGCGTCTGACACTGATCTCTTTGTGTGAGAGGGCTTGTGTGGGAGCGGGCTTGCTCGCGAATGCGCTGGGTCAGAAACATATTCAATGACTGACACTCCGCATTCGCGAGCAAGCCCGATCCCACAGGGGTCTCCATTTTGCAGCAGAAAACAAAAAAAAGGCCCCGCTCAACTGGGTTGAGCGGGGCCTTTTTTTTGCTGGCATTTAAGGACGCTTGCGGTTGCTGATCAGCGTGCCCACACCCGTGTCGGTAAAGATTTCCAGCAGGATCGCATTCGGCACGCGGCCATCCAGGATCAGCGAGCTGCCGACGCCGCCTTGCACCGCTTCCAGCGCGCAACGGATCTTCGGCAGCATGCCGCCGTAAATGGTGCCGTCGGCGATCAACTCGTCCACCTGAGTGGTCGTCAGGCCGGTCAGCACCTTGCCTTCCTTGTCCATCAGGCCGGCGATATTGGTCAGCAGCATCAGCTTTTCAGCCTTCAGCGCTTCCGCCACTTTGCCTGCCACCAGGTCGGCGTTGATGTTGTAGGACTCGCCATTGGCACCTACGCCGATGGGCGCGATCACCGGAATGAAGTCACCCTTGACCAGCAGGTTCAGCAGGTCGGTGTTGATGCCGATCACTTCGCCCACCTGGCCGATGTCGATGATTTCCGGCTGGGTCATTTCCGGCGTCTGACGGGTCACGGTCAGTTTTTTCGCGCGGATCAGCTCCGCGTCCTTGCCGGTCAGGCCGATCGCGCTGCCGCCGTGGCGGTTGATCAGGTTGACGATGTCTTTGTTGACCTGGCCACCGAGGACCATCTCCACCACGTCCATGGTCTGCGCGTCAGTGACGCGCATGCCATCGATGAAGTGACTCTCGATCGACAAGCGCTTGAGCAGGTCGCCGATTTGTGGGCCGCCACCGTGTACCACCACCGGGTTGATCCCGACGGCTTTCATCAACACGATGTCGCGGGCAAAGCCGGTTTTCAGCTCGTCGCTTTCCATGGCATTGCCGCCGTACTTGATCACCAGCGTCTTGCCGACGTAGCGTCGAATGTAAGGCAACGCTTCGGACAGGACCTTGGCAGTATTGGCAGCGGCTTCGCGTTCGAGGGTCATTCAGGGCTCCGGTAAAAAATCAGAACGGTAATTGGAGATCAGGGGCAACACGTTTCAACTGGGCGTGGAACACGTCCTTGATGCGCTGCAACTCAGCCTCGGTATCCGCCTCGAAACGCAGGACCAGCACCGGTGTGGTGTTGGACGCGCGAACCAGGCCCCAGCCTTTGGCGTAATCGACTCGCACACCATCAATGGTGGTCAGGTTGGCGCCTTCGCCCCATTGCGCATCGTGCAGTGCGTCAATGATGCTGAATTTGCTCTCCTCGGTCACATGGATATTGATCTCTGGCGTAGAAATATCATTCGGGAAGGTCTCAAACAGCCCTTGCGCAGTGGATTTTTCCTTGCTGAGGATCTCCAGCAGACGAGCGGCGCTGTAAATGCCGTCGTCAAAACCGAACCAGCGCTCCTTGAAGAATACGTGGCCGCTCATTTCACCGGCCAACAGCGCGCCGGTTTCCTTCATTTTCTTTTTGATCAACGAGTGACCGGTCTTCCACATTAGCGGGCGACCGCCGTATTCCTTGATCAACGGCGTGAGGCGACGGGTGCATTTCACGTCGAAGATGATCTCGGCATTCGGGTTGCGTGCCACCACGTCACGGGCGAACAGCATCAACAGGCGGTCCGGGAACACGATCTCGCCGGTTTCTGTCACTACGCCAACACGGTCGCCGTCGCCGTCGAAGGCCAGGCCCACGTCAGCCCCGGTTTCCTTGACCTTGGCGATCAGGTCCACCAGGTTTTCAGGTTTGCCCGGGTCCGGATGGTGGTTGGGGAAGTGGCCGTCGACGTCGCAGAACAGTGGGATCACTTCGCAGTTCAGGGCTTCGAGCAGCTGCGGGGCGATCACGCCGGCCGCGCCGTTGCCGCAGTCCACCACCACTTTCAAGCGGCGTGCGAGTTTGACGTCGCCGGTGATTTCATCCGAGTAGCGCTGGAGGATGTCGACTTGGGTGATGCTGCCTTTGCCGCTGGTCAGGTCGTTGGTTTTCAAGCGCGTGTGCAGGGCCTGGATCTGTTCGTTGGCGAGGGTGTCGCCAGCGATCACGATCTTGAAACCGTTGTAGTCCGACGGGTTATGGCTGCCGGTGAGCATCACTCCGGATTTGCCGGCCAGTACGTTAGCTGCGTAGTACAGCGCAGGCGTCGGCACCAGGCCGACATCGCTGACGTGGCAGCCGCTGTCGGCCAGGCCCTGGATCAGTTGCTCCACGAGTTCCGGGCCGGACAAGCGCCCGTCGCGACCTACCGAGACGTTGGGCTCACCCTGGGCCAGGCTCTGGGAGCCGATGGCGCGGCCGATCCAGTAGGCGGTTTCGGCGGTCAGGGTCTTGGGCACGACGCCACGAATGTCGTAGGCGCGAAAGATGCTGTCGGGGAATGTCGGGGCTACTCGGGCTGCGGTACTCATCGCGGGGGGAAACTCCATCTGAAAGGGGCAAAGCTGGCCTGAATGTGGCTGACCGGCGGGCTCAAACTGAAGGGTATGACGGCGTTTTTGGCAGAGAGTTCGTGGTGCAAAAGTGCCATCGGCGTGCTGGCGCTGCCTTGGCGATCGCGTAATGCATTGATTCCACTGGGGAAATCTCGCTGATTAAGTCCGCGCATTCTTCGTCCTGAAAAGCCTTGCGGTGGCGTCGGGCCGGACAAGGGGTGTCCGGCCTGATTCAGCTTAGTCAGTGGCTGCCGGAATGCCCAAAACCGCCTGCGCCGCGTTGCGTCTCATCGAACTGTTCTACCAACTCGAAATGCGCCTGCACCACCGGGACGAGTACAAGCTGGGCGATGCGCTCGCCGATGGCGATGTTGAATGCAGTCTGGCCGCGGTTCCAGCACGACACCATCAGCTCGCCCTGGTAATCGGAGTCGATCAGGCCGACCAGGTTGCCCAGCACGATGCCGTGTTTATGGCCCAGGCCGGAGCGCGGCAGGATCAACGCGGCCAGGCCTGGGTCGCCGACGTAAATCGACAGGCCGGTCGGAATCAGGAGGGTCTGGCCCGGTTCAAGGACGGTGTCTTCCTTGAGCATGGCGCGCAGGTCCAGGCCGGCGGAGCCCGGTGTGGCGTAGGCCGGCAGTGGGAATTCGGTGCCGATGCGGGGGTCGAGGATCTTGGCTTGCAAAGCGTGCATGGAAATTAAACCTGGTTCAGCCGTTGGGCGATAAAAGAGATCAGTTGGCGGGCAATCTTGCCCTTGCTGGTCTGGGCGAAAAGGGTGGCGTGCAGGTCGCGGTCGATCACGCTGCAGGCGTTTTCCTCGCTGTTGAAGCCGATGCTCGGGTTGGCGACATCGTTGGCAACGATCAGGTCGAGGTTTTTGTCTTTCAATTTGCGTGCGGCGTAGTCCAGCAGGTGTTCGGTCTCAGCGGCAAAGCCGACGCTGAACGGGCGGTCCGGACGGGTGGCGATGGTGGCCAGAATGTCTGGGTTGCGCACCATTTGCAGGAGCAGGCCGTCACCGCTTGTAGGGTCTTTCTTCAGTTTTTGCGGGGCAACGACTTCCGGGCGGTAATCCGCAACCGCAGCCGAGGCGATGAACAGGTCGCAGGGAATCGCTGCTTCACAGGCCGCCAGCATGTCCCGGGCGCTGACTACGTCGATTCGCGTGACGCGATCCGGGGTCGGCAAATGCACCGGGCCGGTGATCAGGGTGACGCGTGCGCCTGCCTCGACCGCCGCTTCCGCCAAGGCAAAGCCCATTTTTCCTGAGCTATGGTTGGTGATGTAGCGCACCGGGTCGATGTTTTCCTGGGTCGGGCCAGCGGTGATCAGCACGTGCTTGCCGGTCAGGGCCAGGTGCTGGAAGCACTCGGCGGCGCACAGCGCCAGGTCAGTGGCTTCGAGCATGCGGCCCATGCCGACGTCGCCGCAGGCCTGGCTGCCGGACGCCGGGCCGAACACCTTGAGGCCGCGGGTTTGCAGGAGTTGGGTGTTGGCCTGGGTGGCAGGATCGCGCCACATGGCCTGGTTCATGGCCGGGGCAATAGCGACGGTGGCGTCGGTGGCCAGTACCAGGGTGGTCAGCAGGTCATCGGCAATACCCTGGGCGAGACGGGCGATCAGGTCGGCGGTGGCCGGGGCGATCAGCACCAGGTCGGCCCATTTGGCCAGTTCGATATGGCCCATGGCGGCTTCGGCTGCCGGGTCCAGCAGGTCCAGGTGAACCGGGTGGCCGGACAAGGCCTGCATGGTCAATGGCGTGATGAATTCACTGCCACCGCGGGTCATGACCACGCGCACTTCGGCGCCTTGGTCCAGGAGCCTGCGAACCAGTTCTGCGCTCTTGTAGGCGGCAATGCCGCCGCCGACGCCGAGAACGATGCGTTTCCGATACAGACGCTGCATTGGTTTGCCTTTCCAGTTCAGTGATGCCAGTTCAGTGACGCCTGCGATGCCCCCTCCCCAGGGGAAATCACACGCAAAAAAGAGGGCTTACGATAACACAGCGACCGCGAGGCAACAGCGGCGCACGTGGCGCATATGGATGGAATGGGAGCAGGGATGAGTATTCGCGATTGGCCTGTGGCAGAGCGTCCACGGGAGAAACTGTTGGAATGGGGCGCAGCGAGTCTGTCCGACGCCGAACTGCTGGCTATCTTCCTGCGTACCGGGGTTTCCGGGCGCAGCGCGGTCGACTTGGCGCGCCATTTGTTGGCGCAGTTCGGTGGCCTTCGCCCTCTGCTGGAGGCCAGCCAGACGCTGTTCAGCCAGCATTTGGGGCTGGGGCCGGCGAAGTTTGCCCAGTTGCAGGCGGTGTTGGAAATGTCTCGGCGGCACATGGCTGAACGCCTGCGCACTGACTCTGTGCTGGAAAGCCCCTTGGCTGTGCGCGACTACCTCAAGGCGCTGTTACGCCATGAACCCCACGAGATCTTCGGCTGCCTGTTTCTCGACTCAAAACACCGGGTGCTGGGCTTTGAAGCGTTGTTTCAAGGCACCATCGACACCGCCGTTGTTTACCCAAGGCAGGTGGTCAAGCGCGCCCTGGCTTACAACGCCGCGGCATTGATCCTGTGTCACAACCATCCTTCCGGAAGCGTCGAGCCGAGTGCGGCTGATCGAAAATTGACCAATTTGCTGCAAAAAGCCCTGGAAGTCGTGGATGTGCGGGTGCTGGACCACATCATCGTGGGCGATGGCGACCCGTTGTCGATGGCGGAATTCGGCTGGATGTAACCCCGCCCGGTCAGGGCGGGGTTGAGTCTCAAGGCTTGACGCTGACCTTGGAGAAGTCCTGGCGCCCGAATGGGCTCACCTGGTAACCCTCGACATTCTTGCGTGCCAGGGCAAAGGCGGTCGGGTGCGCCAGCGGCAACCACAAGGCCTGCTGCTGGATCTGCGCCTGGGCCTGCTGATACAGCTTGCTGCGCACGCCTTGTTCGCTGGTGGTCTTGCCGGCGCTGATCAGTTTGTCCAGTGCCGGGTCGCAGTAGCGGGCGAAGTTGGTGCCGGATTTGACGGCCGCGCAGGAGAATTGCGGGGTCAGGAAGTTATCCGGGTCGCCGTTGTCGCCAGCCCAGCCCATGAACAGCAGGTCATGTTCGCCGGCCTTGGCGCGGCGAATGAGCTCGCCCCACTCGATCACGCGGATCTCGGCCTGGATGCCGACCTTGGCCAGGTCTGCCTGCAATAGCTGTGCGCCGAGGTTAGGGTTGGGGTTCAGCAGGCTGCCGGTGGGGCGGGTCCAGATCGTGGTCTTGAAGCCATCCTTGAGCCCGGCCCGTTGCAGCAGGGATTTGGCCTTGGCGATGTCCTGTGGATAACCCGGCAAATCCTTGGCGTAGCTCCAAGTATTGGGTGGGTACACGCCATTGGCGGCTTCGGCGGTGCCTTCAAACACGGCTTTGAGGTAGCTGGTTTTGTCGAACGCCAAGTTGATTGCCTGGCGCACTTCCGGCTTGTCCAGCGGCGGGTGCTGGCTGTTGATCGCGACAAACGCGGTCATGAAGGCAGCGGTTTTCTCGACCTTCAGCGCCGGGTCTTTTTCGGCTTCGCCTACATCCAGGGGTTTGGGCGACAGGGCGATCTGGCATTCATCCCGGTGCAGTTTCTGCAGGCGTACGTTGGCGTCGGGGGTGATGGCAAAGATCAAGTTATCCACAGGCGGTTTGCCGGCGAAGTAGTCCGGGTTGGCTTTGTAGCGCACCACGGCGTCTTTCTGGAAGCGCACGAAAACAAAAGGCCCGGTGCCGACTGGCTGACTGTTGAGCTTCTCCGGCGTGCCGGCCTTGAGCAGTTTGTCGGCGTATTCAGCTGGGTAGATCGAGGCGAACCCCATGCTCAGCGCGGCGAGGAAGGTGGAGTCGGCATGGTCGAGGGTAAAGCGCACGGTCAGTGGGTCTAGCGCGTCGATCTTCTTGACCAGTGTCGGCAATTGCAGGGACTGCGCGTGGGGGAAGCCGCTCTGGGCGATCTTGTGCCACGGGTTGGCCGGGTCGAGCATGCGTTCAAAGCTGAAGCGCACGTCTTCGGCGGTCAGGGTGCGGCTTGGGGTGAAATACTCGGTGCGGTGGAATTTCACGTCCGGGTGCAGCTTGAAGGTGTACGTCAGGCCATCCGGCGAAACGTCCCAGCTGTCTGCCAAGCTTGGCACCAGCTTGCCGCTGACGGCGTCGTAGTCCACCAGGCGGTTCATCAGCACGTCGGCCGAGGCGTTGGTGGTGGTCAGCGAGTTGTATTGCACCACATCGAACCCTTCGGGGCTGGCCTCGGTGCAGACGCTCAAATTGGTGGCCGCAAAGGCCGCCGGGGCGATAAATAGAGGGGCAAGCAATAGCGGCAGGGCAGCGAGGCGCATATTCGGTTTCCTTTGCAGATCGAAGGCCCATCTGCGAGTGCAGTCTGGAAAAGTCCTACCGTAGAGGTCTGATTGATAAATGACTAGCCCATTTTTGCCTGTGCTTTTGCCTCAAATGCTGTTTTGATGGCGCCTCAGCGCGTTTCGCTGTGCACTTTTCGGTGCGCGCGGGCGCTGCAAATCATTCTGTGCGACGAGTGGTCGGCTGTGACAGCGGCCCCCAGTGGCAACGGTTCAGGCGTCTGCCGCCGAGATTTACGCCGGTAAAAACTCACGGGCTGTTGTTGCACCGGGGTCTTTCTGGTATAAAGCAGCGCTCTTTTCTAGGGGCCCGGTTCCTTCACTGTAGGTGTAGCCGGTAAGACCCTTAAAGAAACGCGGCGCCTGGCGCCAAATGACTGAGAGATTAAGCGGCCAACCCATGCCGGGTTGGGCATGTGGTTTTAGAGGGCTGAGGCATGTCGAGAGTATGTCAAGTTACCGGTAAGGGTCCGGTGACTGGGAATAACATTTCCCACGCAAATAACAAAACCCGTCGTCGTTTCCTGCCAAACCTGCAGCATCACCGCTTCTGGGTTGAAGAAGAGAAACGTTTTGTCCGTCTGCGCGTATCCGCTAAAGGCATGCGCATCATCGACAAGCGTGGCATCACTGTCGTGCTGGCCGAAATCCGTGCCGCTGGCAAGATCTAAGGAGCTCTATCATGCGTGAATTGATTCGAATGATCTCTAGCGCCGGTACTGGTCACTTCTACACTACCGACAAGAACAAGCGTACTACCCCGGACAAGCTCGAAAAGAAAATGTTCGACCCGCGCGTTCGCAAGCACGTGATCTACAAAGAAGGCAAAATCAAGTAATTGATTTTCCTCCTTGTGAAAAAAAGCCCGTCTCTCACGAGTCGGGCTTTTTTTTGCCTGGAATTTGCCGATCAGGCTTTCTGTTCGAACACCACGTAGATCTTGCGGCACGGCTCCAGCACTTCCCAGGTGCCGCTGAACCCGGCGGGTATCACAAAGCGGTCGCCGGCGCGCAAGGTCTTGGCGTTGCCGTCGGCATCACGCAGCACTGAAACACCCTGCACAATCTCGCAGTACTCGTGCTCGGTGTAATTGACCTTCCATTGCCCGACTTCACCTTCCCACACACCCGCGCTCATCTGGCCGCATGGGCTGTTGTAGTGGTTGTAGAGCGTTTGCTCGGGATCGCCCTTGAGGACTTTTTCGGCGGCAGGGCGGTAGCGCTCTGGGGCGGTGTTGGCTTGGCTGAAGTCGACGATGTCCTGGATGCTCATGTGCGTGTCCCGTCTGGCCTGCGGTTGGAGAGCCCAAAGTCTATGTTTATTAAAATGAACATCGCAAGGGTGTTTACCGGCGTTATGTCAAATATATTGAAACATCCCCAGCCGCTGGTTTAGGGTGGCAGCTGCCTTGAGCCGAACAGCAGGCTGGCCGGGCAAGAATTCTTTGAGGCTGCCGGGGGACATCACCTGGCCCTTTTATTCAATAAGAGGAGGACACTCGCATGACCACCCTGACCCGTGCCGACTGGGAACAACGCGCCAAGGATCTGAAGATCGAAGGCCGCGCCTACATCAATGGCGAGTACACCGCCGCTGTTTCCGGTGACACGTTCGAATGCATCAGCCCGGTCGATGGCCGCCTGCTGGCCACCGTTGCCAGCTGTGACGTTGCCGACGCCCAGCGCGCCGTGGAAAACGCGCGCGCCACCTTCAATTCCGGTGTGTGGTCGCGCCTTGCGCCGGCCAAACGCAAAGCCGTCATGCTGCGTTTCGCGGCGTTGCTCAATGCCAATGCCGAAGAGCTGGCGCTGCTCGAAACCCTGGACATGGGCAAGCCGATCAGCGACTCCCTCGGCATCGACGTCCCCGGCGCAGCCAACGCGCTGAGCTGGAGCGGCGAGGCCATCGACAAGATCTACGACGAAGTTGCCGCTACCCCGCACAACCAGTTGGGCCTCGTGACCCGTGAGCCGGTCGGCGTGGTGGGCGCCATCGTGCCGTGGAACTTCCCCCTGATGATGGCCTGCTGGAAACTTGGCCCGGCGCTGTCCACCGGTAACTCGGTGATCCTCAAACCGTCCGAAAAATCCCCGCTGACCGCCATCCGTATCGCGGCCCTGGCGGTTGAAGCCGGCATTCCAAAAGGCGTACTGAACGTGCTGCCGGGTTACGGCCACACCGTGGGCAATGCGCTGGCGGTGCACATGGACGTCGACACTCTGGTGTTCACCGGTTCGACCAAGATCGCCAAGCAGCTGTTGATCCGCTCCGGTGAGTCGAACATGAAGCGCGTGTGGCTGGAAGCGGGCGGCAAGAGCCCGAACATCGTGTTCGCCGATGCCCCGGACCTGCAAGCTGCCGCAGAATCCGCCGCTGGCGCGATTGCGTTCAACCAGGGCGAAGTCTGCACTGCCGGCTCGCGCTTGCTCGTCGAGCGCTCCATCAAGGACACATTCCTGCCGCTGGTGATCGAGGCCCTCAAGGGCTGGAAGCCGGGCAACCCGCTGGACCCGGCGACCAACGTCGGCGCCCTGGTGGACACCCAGCAGATGAACACGGTGCTGTCGTACATCGAGGCGGGCCACGCCGACGGCGCCAAGCTGGTGGCTGGCGGCAAGCGCACGCTGGAAGAAACCGGTGGCACTTACGTCGAACCGACGATTTTCGACGGCGTGACCAACGCCATGAAGATCGCCCAGGAAGAGATCTTCGGCCCGGTACTGTCGGTGATCACCTTCGACACGGCTGAAGAAGCTGTCGCCATTGCCAACGACACTGTCTATGGCCTGGCCGCTGCAGTGTGGACGTCGAACATCTCCAAGGCGCACCTGACCGCCAAGGCCTTGCGCGCCGGTAGCGTGTGGGTCAACCAGTACGACGGCGGCGACATGACCGCACCGTTTGGTGGCTTCAAGCAGTCGGGTAACGGTCGCGACAAGTCGCTGCACGCGTTCGACAAGTACACCGAGCTGAAGTCGACCTGGATCAAACTGTAAGCAACAGCACTGATCCCCTGTAGGAGCGAGCCTGTGTGGGAGCTGGCTTGCCTGCGATAGCATCACCGAGGTGTGACTGACACACCGAGGTGCCTGCATCGCGGGCAAGCCCGGCTCCCACACAAGCTCGCTCCTACAGTTCGTTTACAACCCTGAAAATACTCCACAGGAGCGTGGAAATGCGTTGGGCGACCTATTTCGCCGTGCTGGCCTCGGTGCTCAGCGTCGGCCTGGCCCTGGGCGTGAGCATGCCGCTGGTGTCCCTGCGCCTCGAAGGCTGGGGCTATGGTAGTTTCGCCATCGGCGTGATGGCGGCCATGCCAGCTTTTGGCGTACTGCTGGGGGCCAAGGTTTCCAGCCGGATGGCCTCATGGCTGGGCACCGCCAACCTGATGCGGTTGTGCCTCTGGGCCGGCGCCGTGTCCATCGGCTTGTTGGCAATCTTGCCCAGTTACCCGGTGTGGCTGGTGCTGCGGCTGATGATCGGCGTGATCCTGACCATCGTGTTTATCCTCGGTGAAAGCTGGATCAACCAACTGGTGGTGGAGCAGTGGCGTGGCCGTTTGGTGGCGCTGTATGGCTGCAGTTATGCCTTGAGCCAATTGTCGGGGCCTTTGCTGCTGGGCGTGCTGGGCACCGACCATGATTATGGGTTCTGGGTGGGCGTGGGCTTGCTGATGGTTGCGCCGCTGTTGCTGTTGGGCCGTTCCGGCGCACCGACGGCCGAGTCCTTCAGCGTGACGTTCGGCGACCTGTGGCGCTTTTGCCTGAGCCTGCCGGCGATTGCCTGGGCCGTGGCGTTGTTCGCCGCGTTCGAAGCGATGATTCTCACGCTGCTGCCGGTGTATTGCCTGCAACAGGGCTTTACCGCCGAGATCGCCTTGGCGATGGTCAGCACGGTGGTGGTCGGCGATGCACTGCTGCAATTGCCGATCGGTGCGCTGGCCGATTACTTGCCACGCCGCACGTTGTTCTTGAGCTGTGCGGTGTTGCTGCTCGCGTCGAGCCTGGCGATTCCGCTGGCGTTGCACAGCGTGCTGATCTGGCCCGTGTGGGTGATCTTCGGGGCCAGCGCGGGTGGGTTGTTCACCTTGTCGTTGATTCTGATCGGCGAGCGCTACCGCGACGATGCGCTGGTGCGCGCCAACGCTCACATCGCGCAGCTGTGGGGGATTGGCTGCCTGATCGGGCCACTGGTGGCGGGTGCTGGCAGCCAATGGATCAGCGGGCACGCGCTGCCGTTGTTGATGGCGGCTGGCGCGCTGGGGCTGGTGGTGCTGTTGCTGCGCCAAGGTGCATTTGGCGCCGCCCAACCGGCCTGACCTTGAAAGGTAATCAACTGTGGCAGCTGGCTTGCGTCCACAGTTGATTTTCATCGCGCCTAAAGCATGCGCTCCAGGCCGACGCTGGTGGCAAACCAGGCATTGAACCTGCGCCACCAACTGCCCGGTTCGCGGGTCAGGGTGTGCAATTGGCCGTTGTCTTCAGTCACCCACACTACCTGGCCGTCCTGCAGCTTGGCCTCGTAGCTCAAGGCGGGCGCCATGCCTTGCAGTGCCAGGTTGCGCACGTGTTCTGCCAGCTCCGGGCTGTCCACCAGCACGCCGACTTCGGTATTCCACAGCACCGAGCGTGGGTCGAAGTTGAACGAACCGATAAACGACTTCTCCCGATCAAAGATCATTGCCTTGCTGTGCAGGCTGGAGTCCGAGCCATGGAAGGCGCCTCGGCGAAACAGGTGCGGGCCGCTGCCTGCGCTGGGGTCGCCCGGCTGGCGGCGCAGTTCGTAAAGCTTCACGCCGTGCTCCAGCAACGCCTTGCGATAGGGCGCATAGCCTCCGTGTACCGCCGGCACGTCGGTGGCCTCCAGCGAATTGGTCAGCAGGCTCACCGACACGCCCGCATCCGCCCGGCCGGTGAGGTACACCAGCCCGGGTTGCCCTGGCACAAAGTACGCCGAGATCATGATCAGCTCGTGGTTGACGCCTTCCAGTTCCGGCGCCAATTGCGTGGTCAGCAACAGGTGCGGGTCCGGCTCGGCCGTGGCCAGTACCTTGCTCGGCGCATCCCACAGCGCCTGGTTCCAGGCCCAGATCAGCTCGCGGCGCCAGATGTCCATTCGCGGTTGGGTCTTGTAGGTGCGCAAGCGGTTGTACAGCGCATGGTTTTGCTGGCGCGAGTCGGCCAGCGACGCCTCTAGGCGGACGCGCGCAGCGGTGAGGTCGCCTTTGGATGGCAAGTTGGAGACGAACTCATCGATAGGCTTGCTCAGGGCGCTGTTCCAGTACTGGTCGAAACTGTGCCCGAGCTGCTCGGCCACTGGCCCGACGCTGAGCATGTCGATATCGGTGAAGTTCAGGTTGGGCTCGGCGTCGAAATACTCATCGCCCAAATTGCGCCCGCCGACGATGGCCACACTGTTGTCCGCCAGCCACAGTTTGTTGTGCATGCGCCGGTGTTGCAGTGACAGGTTGAACAGGCGTCCCATGGCCCGCGTCACGCCGGTGCTGCGCCCCAAGTGCAGCGGGTTGAACAGGCGAATCTCGATCTTGGGGTGGGCGGCGAGAGTGGCGATGATTTGGTCGAGGCCATCGCTGGTGGTGTCGTCCAGCAGGATGCGGATGCGCACGCCGCGGTCGGCAGCCTTGAGCAGTTCGTCCACGAGCATGCGGGTGCTGATGCCGTCGTGGACGATGTAGTACTGCAGGTCGAGGCTGGTCTGGGCATTGCGGATCAGCTCGGCGCGGGCCATGAAGGCCTCGCTGCTGTTGGGCAGCAGGCGAAAGCCGGAGCGGCCCTGATAGGGTGCCGCTTGCGCCTGGATCGAGCGGCCGAAGGATGATTGCGCAGCGGGCAAGGCGTCGCTGGGAATGCGCGGCACATCGGTCGTGGCGCAGCCGCCCAGAGCCAGGGCGCCCAGCAGGAAAAACGGTAAAAGCCGTCGGATCATCAAGGGCGCTGCTTCCAGGTCAGGGCGGTTGTGGGCATATGACGGCTATTTCCCGTGAAAGGTCAGTCCGCCGCCTCGGCCAGCATCCTGGTGGCGGCGACCCCGACCTTGCGCACGGCTTCTTCGATCTGCGGGGTCGGCTTGGCAGCGTAGTTCATGCGCAGGCAGTTCCGGTATTTGCCCGACGCCGAAAAGATGCTGCCTACGGCCACCTGGACGCCTTGTTCCACCAGCAAGCGGTTGAGCTTGAGGGTGTCAAAACCCTCCGGTAGCTCGATCCACAGCATGAAGCTGCCTTGCGGACGGCTGGCGCGGGTGCCAGCGGGGAAATAGCGGCTGACCCAATCGAGCATCAAGTCGCGATTGCGCTGGTATTGCGTGCGCATCCGGCGCAAGTGCGGTTCGAAATGACCGTTCTTGAGGAATTCGGCAATCGCGATCTGCGGCTGTGTGGCTGTTGAGCCGGTGCTGATGTATTTCATGTGCAGCACCCGTTCCAGGTACCGCCCCGGTGCGACCCAGCCGATACGCAGCCCGGGCGCGAGGGTCTTCGAGAACGAGCTGCACAGCAGCACGCGGCCGTCTTCGTCGAAGGATTTGATCGTGCGCGGGCGTGGGTAGCTGTAGGCCAGTTCGCCATACACATCGTCTTCGATGATCGCCACGTCGAAGCGCTGGGCCAGGGTCAACAGCGCCCGCTTGCGCGCCTCGGGCATGATGTAACCGAGCGGGTTGTTGCAGTTGGGCGTCAGCTGGATGACTTTGATCGGCCATTGTTCCAGGGCCAATTCCAAGGCTTCGAGGCTGATCCCGGTGATGGGGTCGGTGGGGATTTCCAGGGCTTTCATGCCCAGGCCCTTGAGGGTTTGCATGGCGCCGTGGAAGCTCGGCGAGTCCACCGCGACGATATCGCCCGGCTCGCAAATGGCATGGATGCTCGCGGACAGCGCCTCGTGGCAGCCGGTGGTCACCACAATGTCTTCGGCGGTGAGTTGGCAACCGGAATCCAGAGACAGCCGGGCGATTTGCTCACGCAGTTCCATACAGCCAAGGATATTGTCGTAATACAGCCCCGGCAGATCCTGGCGGCGGCTGACCCTCGCCAGGCTGCGCAGCAGCGGTTTGAGGGTGGGCGACAGCACATCCGGCATGCCCCGGCCCATCTGTATGACGTCTTTGCGCGGCACGGCGCGAATCAGTTCAAGCACCTGGTCCCACTGGGAGATTTCCACCGGGCGCTGGGCGGGGCGACCCACTTCGGGCAGGGCCGGCAGCTCGCGCCCCACGGGCACAAAATAGCCGGACTTGGGCTTGGGCATTGCCAGGCCGTTATCTTCGAGCAAACGATAGGCCTGCTGCACGGTGCTCAGGCTCACCCCGTGTTCCACACTCAACGCCCGTACGGAGGGCAAGCGATCGCCGGGGCGATAGAAGCCCTGTTCGATGCGCGTGCCCAACAATTCGGCGAGGTTGACGTAAAGGGTCATGGCGTTCGCTCCCGGCGGACCAGTACAGATAGGGCAAAAATACAGGATTCAGGCGTCGATAGGCAGTGTCTGTATGGATTTAATAAGGAAGGGTTGGATCTGTAATGGTTTTGCCCGCTCGCGCACTCTAGTCACTCATGGCAACACGTAAATGAGGGGCAGCAAAATGAGCGGCATGAGCGATGTGCGGTTGGCATTACACAGTCAGGAGTTGGACGCGGGGCAGGAGCGCGCCATGTCGGCGCCGAGCCACAGCCGCTGGGGCGTGTTCTGGCACCGTCGTCATTCCCGCAAGGCGTTGCTGACCCTGACCTGCGAGCAGTTGCGCGACATCGGGCTGACCGCCGAACAGGCGCGTCGGGAAGGCGTGAAGCCCTTCTGGCGCGGCTGATTCACAGCCACTCTTTGAGACGGTGCCAGAGCATCCCAAAGGCCAGCAAAGGCGAGCGCAAGTGCTTGCCGCCAGGGAACGTGATGTGTGGCACCTGGGCAAAGAGATCGAAACGACCCTGTTGCTGGCCGCTGATGGCTTCGGCCAGCAGTTTGCCGGCCAGGTGCGTGGCATTGAGGCCATGGCCTGCATAGGCTTGGGCGTAATACACGTTGGGTTGGTCCGCCAGCCGGCCTATCTGCGGCAAACGGTTGGCGCCGATGCCGATCATGCCGCCCCACTGATAGTCGATTTTAACCTCGGCCAGCTGCGGGAATACCTTGAGCATTTTCGGCCGCATGTAGGCGCCGATGTCCAGCGGGTCGCGTCCGGAATAGTGGCAGGCGCCGCCGAACAACAGGCGGCGGTCGGCGGAAAGCCGGAAGTAATCCACCGTCACGCGTTGGTCACACACGGCCATGTTTTGCGGCAGCAAGTGGGCGGCCTGTGCTTCGCTCAATGGCTCGGTGGCGATGATGTAACTGCCGGCGGGCAGTACTTTGCCGCTGAGCTGGGCGTTCAGGCCATTGAGGTAGGCGTTGCAGGCCAGCACCAGGGTCTTGGCGCGCACATTGCCCAGCGCCGTGTGCACGTTGACCTCGGGGCCGTAGTCGATGCGCGTCACTTCGGACTGTTCAAACAACTTCGCGCCCAACTGTTGGGCGACGGCTGCTTCACCGAGCGCCAGGTTCAGCGGGTGCAGGTGGCCGGAGCCCATGTCGATCATGCCGCCCACGTAGCGTTCGGAGCCGATGACGCTGCTCATTTCGCCCGCCTGCAGCAACCGCACCTCATGGCGATAACCGAGGCTGCGCAGTTCTTCGGCATCGTCGGCGAGGCCCGCGAGGTCGCGCGGTTTGTTGGCGAGGTCGCAGTAGCCCCAAGTCAGGTCGCAGGGGATCTGGTAGCGCTCAATGCGCTCGCGCACGATTTCCACCGCTTCCAGGCCCATCAACTTCATCTGGCGCACGCCGTCGGTGCCGATCACATTGGCGAACTGGTCCAGGCCATGGCCGACGCCGCGAATCAACTGGCCGCCGTTACGCCCGCTGGCGCCCCAGCCGATCCTGCGCGCTTCCAGCAACACCACGCTGAAGCCACGTTCGGCCAGCTCCAGGGCGGTGTTAAGCCCCGAATAACCGCCGCCAATCACGCACACATCGGCGCGCACTTCGCCCGTCAACACCGGGTAATCGGGTTGCGGCACGCTGCTGGCGGCGTAGTAGGAAGCGGTGTGCCGGGCGCTGGCGGTCATGGGGAGGCTCCCTGTTTGGAAAATTTGACGCAGGATACAGCGGTCGGACGAAGCTGTCTGCGCAGGGCTTTTTGCGGCAGAATCCACACTTATTCGCCGTTCGGTATGTGTTTCGATGAGTTGCAACAGTCAGAAAATCAGCGCCCTGCGCCGACAGATTCCTTCGTTCGAGTGTGTCCCCGGTTGCCACGACTGCTGTGGGCCGGTGACTACTTCGCCCGAGGAAATGTCGCGCCTGCCGCGCAAGACGGCTGCCGAGCAGGACGCGGCCATGGATGAGCTGAACTGTGTGCACCTGGGCCCCAACGGCTGCACGGTGTACGACGAGCGGCCGCTGATCTGTCGGTTGTTCGGCACTACCAAGACGTTGCCATGCCCCAATGGCCGCGGGCCGGTGGAGCTGATTCACCCTCGGGTGGAGAAGCAGATTCATGAATACATGGCGAGTACACGGCAGGTGCTGGTTTAACGCGGTCAATGGGGGAGCTGGCTTGCCTGCGAAAGCGGTGTGCCAGGCCCCGTGTGCTGACTGATTCACCGCCATCGCAGGCAAGCCAGCTC
>NZ_JBARTQ010000639.1:0-9523 GCF_049645325.1 Pseudomonas sp.
CCTCAGTCCTTCAGTTGTACCGAGGTGATGCTATCGCAGGCAAGCCAGCTCCCACACAAGCCCGCTCCCACATTTTTAGTCCTGCCGCGTTTTTACAGGTCGCCGTAACCCAACGAGCGCAACGCACGCTCATCATCGGACCAGCCACCCTTAACCTTCACCCACAGGTTAAGCATGATCTTGGAATCGAACAGCAATTCCATGTCCTTGCGCGCCTCGGTGCCGATGCGCTTGATGCGCTCGCCCTTGTCGCCAATGATGATTTTCTTCTGGCCGTCACGTTCGACGAGGATCAGCGCATGGATGTGCAGGGTTTTGCCCTGCTGCTTGAACTCTTCGATTTCAACGGTGATCTGGTACGGCAGCTCGGCGCCCATCTGGCGCATGATTTTCTCGCGCACCAGTTCGGCGGCAAGGAAGCGGCTGCTGCGGTCGGTGATCTGGTCTTCCGGGAAGAAGTGCTCGTTCTCCGGCAGGTAACCGGCGATCACACGCTCCAGGGCTTCAAGGTTGTGACCGTGCTGGGCCGAGATCGGCATGATCTGCGCGTTCGGCAGTTGTTCCTGCAGCCAGGTCAGGTGCGGCATCAGCTCGGCTTTGTCTTCGATGCGGTCGGTCTTGTTCAGCGCGACGATCAAAGGGCCGGTGACGTACTGCACACGCTCCAGGACCATCTGGTCTTCGTCGGTCCACTTGGTGCGGTCGACCACGAAGATCACCACGTCGACGTCTTTCAACGCCGCCGAAGCGGTTTTGTTCATGTAACGGTTCAGGGCTTTCTCGCCGCCTTTGTGCATGCCCGGGGTGTCGACGTAGACCGCTTGCACGGCGCCTTCGGTCTTGATACCCAGCATGTTGTGGCGGGTGGTCTGCGGCTTGCGCGAGGTGATCGCGAGCTTTTGGCCGAGGATGTGGTTCAGCAGCGTGGACTTGCCCACGTTCGGGCGGCCGACGATGGCAACATAGCCACAGCGTGTTGCGGTTGAATCAGTCATGGCCATTCTCCACGCCCAGGGCAATCAGTGCTGCAGCGGCCGCTACCTGTTCGGCAATACGACGGCTCACACCCTGACCTCGGCTTTTTTCATTCAATAAGGTGATTTCACATTCCACGAAGAACACGCGGCAATGGGGCTCACCCTGGATATCCACCACTTCGTAGCGTGGCAGTTCGCAACCACGTGACTGCAGGTATTCCTGCAGGCGGGTCTTGGGATCTTTGTTGGTGTCGACCAGCGTCAGGCTCTCGATCTCCGAAGCCAGCCAGGCAACCACGCGCTCCTTGGCCATTTCCATGCCTGCATCGAGGTAGATCGCACCGATCAACGCTTCGAGTGCATCCGCCAGGATTGATTCGCGACGGAACCCACCGCTTTTCAGCTCACCGGAACCCAACCGCAAGTACTCGCCCAGGCCGAAACCACGGGCCAGCACGGCCAGGGTCTCGCCTTTCACAAGGCGCGCACGCAGGCGCGACAGCTGGCCTTCGCGCGCTTGAGGGAAGCGTTCGAACAGCGCCTCACCGGCGGCAAAGTTGAGGATGGCATCACCGAGGAATTCGAGGCGTTCGTTATTACGCCCTGCAAAGCTGCGGTGTGTGAGGGCAAGGATCATCAATTCCTGATCCTTGAAGGTGTAGCCGAGCTGGCGCTCGAGACGGCTTAGAGAAACGCTCACGGTTTACCCATATCTGTTTGGTGGCACCGGCGGCCATCGACGATTGACGCAGTGTTCAAATTCAAATCCTGGTTGGTGCAGCAAGGGGTCGGGCCAATGATTGTCCCGACCCCAGAAAAGCATTCGGCGCTGTGTTCACAGCGCCGCCTGTATTACTTGATCAGCCCGACCCGCGAGAAGTTCGGCAGGTGGCTGAGCTTGGACTCCGGCCAACTCATCCAGACCGCGAAGGCCTTGCCGACAATGTTCTCGTCGGGAACCATGCCCAGCAGGTCCTTGGGAATATTGGGATCATCCCAATACCGGCTGTCGTTGGAGTTGTCGCGGTTGTCGCCCATCATGAAGTAGTGCCCGGCAGGCACTTTCCACTCGCCATCAGGCATTGCACGGTAGCGGCTCATTTCCTTGCGAATTTCGTGCTCGACCGTGCCGAGTTTTTCCTGGTACAGCTCGGCGCTGCCCAAGGTGTTCGGCTCGGTGCCGATCAGCTTCTCGGCCACTGACTCGCCGTTGACGAACAGACGCTTGTCGCTGGTGTAGCGAATCACGTCGCCCGGCAGGCCCACTACACGCTTGATGTAGTTGACGTTCGGGTCGCTCGGGTAACGGAACACCATCACGTCGCCGCGCTGCGGGTCACCGACCGGAATGACTTTCTTGTCGATCACCGGCAGGCGAATCCCATAGGAAAACTTGTTCACCAGGATGAAGTCGCCCACTTCCAGTGTAGGTTTCATCGACCCCGAAGGGATCTGAAACGGCTCCACCAGGAACGAACGCAGCACCAGTACGATGAACAACACCGGGAAGAACGACTTGCCGTATTCAACCAGCAAGGGCTCTTTGTTCAGCTTCTCGACCACCACCGCATCGGGCTGGCTGACGCTGCCCTGATAGGAAGCGATAGCCGCCCGCCGACGCGGGGCGAAGAACACCAGATCGAGCAACGCCAGTAAGCCGCAAACGGCAACGGCAATGACCAGCAACAGCGGGAAATTTAGTGACATAGGACCTAACTATCCAACCTGAGCACCGCAAGGAAGGCTTCTTGTGGAATTTCCACGTTGCCCACTTGCTTCATGCGTTTTTTACCGGCCTTTTGCTTCTCAAGCAGCTTGCGCTTACGGCTTACGTCACCGCCGTAGCATTTGGCCAGTACGTTCTTTCTGAGTGCCTTGACGGAGGTCCGTGCAATGATCTGCCCGCCAATGGCGGCCTGGATCGCGACGTCGAACATCTGGCGCGGAATCAGTTCTTTCATCTTTTCGGTCAACTGCCGACCTTTGTAGTGCGCGTTGTCCTTGTGCACGATCAGTGCCAGCGCATCGACCTTGTCGCCGTTGATCAGCACGTCCAGTTTCACCAGATTAGCCGATTGGTAACGATCGAAATGGTAATCCAGCGAAGCATAGCCGCGACTGGTGGATTTGAGACGGTCGAAGAAGTCCAGGACCACTTCGTTCATCGGCAAATCGTAGGTCACTTGCACCTGGGTACCGAGGAACAACATGTCGTGCTGCACACCACGTTTTTCGATGCACAGGGTAATCACGTTGCCCAAGTGTTCCTGCGGTACCAGGATATTGGCCCGCACGATCGGCTCGCGCATGTCTTCAATGGAGGACAGATCCGGAAGCTTGGACGGGTTGTCGACGTAAATCGTTTCACCGGTTTTCAGCAACAGCTCAAAAATTACGGTTGGCGCGGTGGTGATCAGGTCCAGGTCGTATTCGCGCTCAAGGCGCTCCTGGATGATCTCCATGTGCAGCATGCCGAGGAACCCGCAACGGAAGCCGAAGCCCAGGGCGTCGGAGCTTTCCGGGGTGTACTGCAACGACGAGTCGTTGAGGGTCAGCTTTTGCAGGGCTTCGCGGAAATCTTCGAAGTCGTCGGAGCTGACCGGGAACAGGCCGGCGTAAACCTGCGGCTGGATGCGTTTGAAGCCCGGCAGCACGTCGACGTCAGGGGTGGAGCTCAAGGTCAGGGTGTCACCGACCGGCGCACCGTGAATGTCCTTGATACCGGCGATGATGAAGCCTACTTCACCGGCTTTCAGGTCAACGGTCGCGGTGTGTTTCGGGTTGAACACACCGACGCTGTCCACCAGGTGGATCTTGCCGGTGGATTTGACCAGGATCTTGTCGCCTTTCTTCACACGGCCATGGCGCACGCGTACCAGGGACACAACGCCCAGGTAGTTGTCGAACCAGGAGTCGATGATCAACGCTTGCAGCGGATCTTCGTAGTTGCCGGTAGGTGCTGGAATGGTCTTGACCAGGCGCTCAAGCACCTCGTCGACGCCCAGGCCGGTCTTGGCGCTGCACTCGACGGCGTCGGTGGCATCAATGCCGATGATTTTTTCGATTTCTTCTTTAACGCGATCCGGATCAGCCTGAGGCAGGTCGATCTTGTTCAATACCGGCATGACCTCAAGGCCCTGCTCGATAGCGGTGTAGCAGTTGGCTACGGATTGCGCTTCAACGCCCTGGCCGGCGTCGACCACCAGCAAGGCGCCTTCGCAGGCGGCCAGCGAGCGGCTGACTTCGTAGGTGAAGTCAACGTGGCCGGGGGTGTCAATGAAGTTCAGCTGGTACTTGATGCCGTCTTTTGCGGTGTAGTACAGGGTAACGCTGTGGGCCTTGATGGTGATGCCGCGCTCGCGTTCGAGGTCCATGGAGTCCAGTACCTGGGCTTCCATTTCACGCTCGGCAAGGCCGCCGCACATCTGGATGAATCGATCGGCCAGCGTCGACTTACCATGGTCAATGTGGGCGATGATGGAGAAATTGCGGATATGACTCAAATCACTCACGGATCAACACTCAAAAAGGCTGCAGGCAGATTGCCCGCTGAAAAATAGCCGGGAATTGTACCTGATGCTCAGGCCAGACGTCATCTTTGCTGACCAGAACAAAAATGCCCCACTCATACGAGCGGGGCATTTTTTGTGCATAAGCGCGGGCTCAACCGGCTCGGCGCAACAGCCAGAACCCGGCCAGGGCGCAGATGCCGGTCGGCACCAGTACCGCAAACAGCGGCGAGAAGCCGAACACCAGGCTTGAAGGCCCCAGCAGATCCTGGGCGATACGGAAGGTGAAGCCCACCAATACGCCGGTGAACACCCGCTGACCAAGGGTCACGGAGCGCAGCGGGCCGAAAATGAACGAGATCGCCATCAACACCAATGCGGCGGTGACCACCGGCTGCAACACCTTGACCCAAAACGCCAGCCAGTAGCGGCCGTTATTCAGGCCCTGATCCTTGAGGTAATGGATGTAGCTCCACAGCCCGGAGATCGGCAGGCTTTCCGGGATCATCACCACGGTGTTGAGCAGTTCAGGCTTCAGGGCGATGTCCCATTGCTCGGTCGGCACATTGATTACTTCAGTGCTGGCCTTGGTGCCCTGGCCCACATTGCGGAAATAGGTGGTGGTAACGTCGCTCAGTTCCCATTTTTCGGCGCTGTACTGCGCGCGTTTGGCGAAACTGGACGTCAACATGTGCCGTTCTTTGTCGAACGTATAACGCGTCACACCGATCAACAGGCCGCCCGGTTGCACGGCGTTGATATGGATGAACTCGTCACCCTGGCGGTGCCACAGGCCGTGCTTGGCGCTTTGCGCATCCCCCGAACCCTGGGCCAGGGCGCGATTGGCCTGGGCCGTTGATTCGGCCGGCGGAGCAACATATTCACCAATCAGCACACTGCAGGCCATCAGCAACAGCATCGGTTTCATGACCGCCCAGACGATACGGCCGATGGAAACCCCGGCCGCCCGCATGATGGTCAGTTCGCTGTTGCTGGCCAGGCTGCCCAAGCCAATCAGGCAGCCGATCAAGCCGGCCATCGGCATCATGTCGTAGAGACGACGCGGTGCGGTGAGCGCCACGTAGCTCAGCACGTCCGTGACTGTGTAAGTGTCGGTGACGTTGCCCACTTCATCAATGAAGGCGAACAACGACGCCAGGCCAAGGATGATGCCCAATACCGCCAGGATGGCGATCAGTACGCTGCTACCAATGTAGCGATCGAGCTTAGCCACGAGCCAACTCCTTCTGGCCACGACGGCTCTTCATTTTCAAACGTATAGGTTCCCAATAAAGCAGGCCCAGGCCGATCACCAGGAAGATGCCATGCACCCACCACAGGCCCAGGGTCGGCGACAACTTGCCTTTCTCCAGGGAGCCACGGGCAGAAATCAGGATGGTCAGGTAGGCCATGTAGAGCAGGATCGCCGGCAACAGCTTGAGGAAGCGGCCCTGACGCGGGTTAACCCGGGACAGCGGCACGGCCATCAAGGTCACGATGAACACCAGCAACGGCAGGGAAATCCGCCACTGCAGCTCGGCGATGGAGCGCAACTCCTGGCTGCCGAACAGCGAAGACGTCGGCAGTGCATCGCGGTCGGTCACCTCTTCACTGATCTCCGGCTTGGCCAGCATGACGCCATACGTGTCGTACTTGATCGCCCGATAATTCGCCAGGCCCGGGCTGCCGTCGTAACGATAGCCATGCTCCAGGATCAGGTAACGGCTGCCGTCAGGGCGCACTTCCTGGTGACCGCTGTCGGCCACCAGAATCGAAATGCCGCGGTCTTTCTGGTTCTGGCCAAGATTTTTCTGGGAAATGAACACACCCCCGAGGTTGGCGCGATCATCCGTCATGGTTTCGGTGTAGGTCACCCGCGTGCCATCGTTAAGCGCCTGAAAACGCCCGGGCTCCAGGGTGTCGAACTCAGTCATCGCATCCTGCTTGTTCAGCAGCAACTGGAATTGCATCGCCCCCTGAGGCGCCAGGCTCATGCTCAACCACGCCACCACCAGGGCAACGCCGGCAGCTGGCACCATGGTCATGGCCAGCAGGCGTTGCTGGCTCATGCCGGTGGCCGAAAGCACGGTCATTTCACTTTCGAGGTACAGCCGGCCATAGGCCAGCAAAATACCCAGAAACAGGCCCAGTGGCAGGATCAGTTGCAGGAAACCCGGCAGGCGAAAGCCCATGATCAGGAACAACGAGCCCGGATCCAGGGCGCCCGAGGCGGCCTGGGCAAGGAATTTGACGAAACGACCACTCATGGTGATGACCAGCAATACCGCACTCACGGCACTCAGGGTCAACAGGACTTCGCGGGACAGATAACGGAAGACGATCAAACCAGACACTCCAGGGTTGTCAGGCTAAGGCGGCCAAACAAGCAAGCATACCGAGTCGACCCGTTTACACGGGCCGGCTAAAAAGATGGCGCATTATCCTGTGATTGGCCGCGCCTGTCACGGTGCTTGCTCATGCACGTGCACAAAGCGTGCGGCAAGGGTTGTCAGGCTCCGCCGGCGAGGTTCAAACTGCGGCCTTTGTCGCGGGCGGCTTACAGAGCTGCCCAGCTTTAAAGCCTGCGTACAGACTCAGGCTCACAGACCTTTATAAGGGACCCGAAAATGGAATTGGTTGTAAAAAGCGTTAGCCCCGAAACGTTGAAAACCGCCACCCTCGTGGTCGCTGTCGGCGAAGGCCGCAAGCTCGGCGTCGCCGCCAAGCAACTGGATGAACTGAGCGGCGGCGCCATCAGCGCCATCCTCAAGCGCGGCGACCTGGCCGGCAAAGTCGGCCAGAGCCTGCTGCTGCAAAGCCTGCCCAACCTCAAAGCCGACCGCGTATTGCTGGTGGGCGTGGGTAAAGAAGCCGAACTGGGCGACCGTCCGTTCCGCAAGATCATCAGCGGCATCCTCAACACCCTCAAGGGCCTGGGCGGCGGCGATGCAGCACTGGCACTCGATGAAATCGTCGTAAAAGGCCGTGACAGCTACGGCAAGACCCGCCTGCTGGCTGAAAGCCTGGTAGACGGCAGCTATGTCTTCGACCAGTTCAAGAGCCAGAAAGCCGAACCTCGCGCACTGAAGAAAATCACCCTGCTGACCATCAAGGCCGCACAGGCTGAAGTGGAGCGCGCTGTCACCCACGCAACGGCAATCGCCAACGGCATGTCGTTTACCCGCGACCTGGGCAACCTGCCGCCGAACATCTGCCACCCAACCTACCTGGGCGAACAAGCCAAGGCGCTGGGCAAAGAGTTCAAGGGCCTGAAAGTCGAAGTGCTGGACGAGAAGAAGATCAAGGAACTGGGCATGGGCTCGTTCTATGCCGTGGGCCAGGGCAGCGACCAGCCGCCACGCCTGATCGTGATGCAATACAACGGCGGCAAGAAGTCCGAGAAGCCTTACGCCCTGGTCGGCAAAGGCATCACCTTCGACACCGGCGGCATCAGCCTCAAGCCGGGCCTGGGCATGGACGAGATGAAGTACGACATGGGCGGCGCCGCCAGCGTGTTCGGTACCCTGCGCGCCGTACTGGAGCTCAAGCTGCCGATCAACCTGGTGTGCATCCTGGCCTGCGCTGAGAACATGCCGAGCGGCGGCGCGACCCGTCCGGGCGACATCGTCACCACCTTGAGCGGCCAAACCGTTGAAATCCTCAACACCGACGCCGAAGGCCGCCTGGTGCTGTGCGATGCCCTGACCTACGCCGAGCGCTTCAAACCGCAAGCCGTGATCGACATCGCGACCCTGACCGGCGCCTGCGTGGTCGCCCTCGGCGCGCATACCTCAGGCCTCTTGGGCAACAGCGACGAGCTGATCGAGCAACTGCTCAGCGCCGGCAAATCGGCCGATGACCGCGCCTGGCAACTGCCGTTGTTCGATGAGTACCAGGAACAGCTGGACAGCCCATTCGCCGACATCGCCAACATCGGCGGCCCGAAAGCCGGCACCATCACCGCTGCCTGCTTCCTGTCGCGCTTTGCCAAGAACTTCAACTGGGCGCACCTGGACATCGCAGGCACTGCCTGGACCAGCGGCGGCAAGGACAAGGGCGCCACTGGCCGTCCGGTGCCCCTGCTGACCCAATACCTGCTGGACCGCGCCAAAGCCTGAAACTGAAGATTCCGGGGCGGCCCACACGCCGCCCCGGTCTCAGGAACCGCAATGACCCAAGTCGACTTCTATATATTGCCCAGCGCCGACCCGCTCGCGCGCCTGGACTTTGCCTGCAAACTCACCGAAAAAGCCTGGCGCATGGGCCACCGCATCTATCTGCATTGCAGCGATGCCACCCAACGCGACGAGCTGGACGCCCGCCTGTGGCGCTTCAAGGGCGAGAGCTTCGTGCCCCACGGCCCGGCTGAATCCGAACCCGAAGGCCTGGTGGTGCTGGGTCTGGGCGACAGTTGCGGCGATCACCATGACCTGCTGGTCAACCTGGACCTGAAAGTACCGGCCTTTGCCAAGGCTTTTGCCCGCGTGGCAGAAGTGGTGGTGGAAGACCCGGCTATTCGTCAGGCCGCGCGGGAGAGTTTCCGTTTCTACCGCGAACAGGGCTATTCTCTGCAGGATCACCGGCTACAACGACTTTGAGTACACGATGGACACTCCCAACCCGATAAAAAAAGACGACCACTTGCTGGACGACCTTGAGTCGATCCGTCAATTGCTCGGTGATGATGACTTGCAACCGCCGCTGTTGACCGAGACGGCCGACAGTGAGGTCCAGATTCCGCTGTTGTTCGACATGGTCGGTGGCAAGCCCGCTGCGCCGGAGCCTGTCGCACCCGCTGTAGAAACCGCCCCGACCGGTGCGGCCGCCGAAAAGGCACCCGACGCCCTGCTGCTGCACCTGGACAACGAACTGCGCGCCGCCGCGCAGTTGATCATGCAAGACGTGATCGACGATTTTGCCCCGCATATTGAAGCCGAAATCAAACGGCGAATGGATGCGCGCATGGAGCGGTTGCTCAGCCAATACCAGTCCTGAGCCCTATACATATCCCGTGTGGGAGCGGGCTTGCTCGCGAAT